>JBIKRQ010000367.1:0-6337 GCA_044349155.1 Myxococcota bacterium | reverse complement strand
ACCCCATCCACCTGTCGGCGCTGACGGCGAAGGCCCTCGGTTTTCCGCGCGCGATTGCCCACGGCATGTGGGTGCTTGCTCGTGCTCTGGTCGAGGTGAGCGATCACCTGCCGAACGCGCCGCGCCGCACCGAGGTGCGCTTCATCAAGCCGATGCTGCTGCCGTCTTCTGCGGTGGTGTCGGCGACGCGTGACGGTGAGGGCGTGGCGATCGCCGTGCGCCCCGTGCGTGGTGGGCCCTCCGCTGCACCGCACGCGCTGCTGACGGTGCGGGCGCAGTAGCGCATGACCTCAGGGCTGCTCGGCGCAGCCCGTGCGCTCGAAGGCAACGCGGGCGTCTGCCCAGGCCTTCGCGTCGAAGGGTGCCTTCGCGAGTTCAAAGCGCGCGGCAGAGAAGTCGGCGCGGCCGTCTTTGGCTGTGCCGTGGCGGGCCACCTGCCAAAACACCTTGCCGTGCTCGTCGAGGTAGACGCGCAGGTCGTCGGCCGTGCCCGCCTCGTCGATCGTCGTCGAGATGAGGAAGCGCAAGACGCCATGCTCGTCGTACCAGGCCTCGGTGCGGCCTTCGATGCCTCCTTCACCGCCTGTTTCGGTGACGCTGCGGATCACGTTGGCCTTGTTGACCCGTCGAGATGTGTTGCCATCGCAGCCGACTTTCTCGTCGCTGCGCAGGGTTTTGTCGGCGTTGACGGCCTCGAAGATCGCCCGCACGGCGACCACCTGCGGATGCTTCAGCCAGTTCGCGAGCGTGATGTCAGTGGCGGGTGCTGCATTGGCACCGGCAGCAGCGAAGACGAACGCGAGCAGCGGCAGAAGTCTCATGCCCTCGTTGTACAACGTGCCGCTCAAAACGGCGTTGTCGACGTGAACGTGAGCCGCTCGCCGGTGTGCGGGTGATCGAACTGCAGCAGGCGCGCGTGCAGCAACAGGCGTGGTGCGGTGTGCTCGTCGCCGTAGAGGGCGTCGCCGGCGATGGGGCAGCCAAGGCCCAACGGATGCGACGCATGCAGGCGCAGCTGGTGCGTACGGCCCGTGTGCGGCGTGAACTCGAGGCGCGTGCGCGTGCGGTGTTCGTCGCGCGACAGCACCCGCCACGACGTGCGCCCGAGCTTGCCGTGCGCGAGGTCGTAGATCTGGTGCGGGCGTCGATCCACGTCGAGCCGAAAGGGCAGGGCGATGGTGCCGCTGTCGCCAACGACGTTGCCGACCACTTCGGCTTCGTACTGCTTGAAGACCGTTTGCGCTTCGAACTGCAAACGCAAACGCCGGTGCGTGTCGACGTCGAGGGCCACGAGGATGAGCCCCGAGGTCCACTGGTCGAGGCGGTGCGCGAGGATCGAGCCCACCGCATGCGGCCACTGCTGCGGCACACGGGTTTGCACGCTGTCGAACAACGACGGATCGCGGCCCGGACACGACAGCAGGCCCGACGGTTTGTCGACGACGGCGAAGCGTTCTTCGGCGTACACGACCGACAACAATGCAGCAGTCATGGCGCACGCACCGGGCACAGCAGATGCCCAAGGATGGGCAAGCAGCGCCCCGCACACGGCGCTTGATGCACGCCATGTCGACGGTCGCCAAGGTCGGGGCCCCACCACGCCTCGGTCACCGCGACGACGACAGCGCCCATGCGGTTGGCCTGCTGCAACACCTTGGGCAGCCCACAATCCGCCGTCCCCGAGGGCATGCCGCCACCAACAAACACCTCGCGCAGTGGTTGCGTCATGCCTCCCGCCGACGTGAGGCGTACGGCATCGTGCATCGCCGCCATCAACGTCGCCGACAGCGTGCGTCGACGACGACGAAGCTGCTGGATCTCGTCGGCATCGCTCGTGGCGTCGAGGGCTGCTTGCACCGTTGCCAACTGCAAAAGGGTGCTGGCTTCAAGGTCCGCCGTGTCTTCGCGGCGGATGATCGACGGCGCACACCCCGGTTGATCAAGCACACCACCGAGGTCGCCGGAGTAGGCCTGCAAGCGGTGCTCAGCGCCGTGCCCGTCGACGACAACAGCCACCGCCAACATCTTGCCGCGTGTGGCTTGCAACAACGCGCGCAGGGGGTGTGCGGGCGATTCGAGCTCGGTGAACAACGCCTGCTGCGCCTGGGCCGCGCGCACAACGTCGTTGTGCAGCACGTGCTCAACGCCGCAGCGATGACACATGCCGGCGATACGTGCGGCGGGGCCATCGCTCACCGCGTGGGCTCGATCGACACACCGACGTCGCTGTTGAACTGGAGCGAGACGTCGAACGTTTCCTCGTTTTGAAACGTCGACAGGAACACCTCGCCCGTGCTCGAGGCGGGGATGAAGAACTCGATGCGCGAGGCGAGGATGCCGCCGCCGAGGTCGTCGTTCGACGTCACACAGTTGGTCTCGGCCGTGACGAACGAGGGCACAAACCAGCCGAGCACCGTGTCGCCGCCTGCCGATTCGACGGTGACGAACTGATCCACCGTGGTGGTGTTGGTCAGCGCAAAGGTGCGAAAGCGAAACGAGCCGCCGAAAACCACACAGCCGTTTCGGACATGGCTTGTGGTCACGGGTGCAGACGCCAGTGACGTCGACAACGTGCGCAGCACCGGGCCTGCGGCACACACAGCACCGTTGCAGGCGAGGCTGTCGATGCAGACCCGATCGGTGGCGTCGAGCTCGCATGCTTCGCCCTCGTCGAGGAGCACAGGCTGCGTGCAGGTGAAGCCCCGCGACGACGAGCCGAGGCACGCGTTGGGCTCAACACAGCGGGCGCTGGCGCTTGCCGGATCGCAGACAGCACCGGGCTCGAGATCGATGAGGGGCGTTTCGGTCATCGTGAGGGTGAACGTGGTGGCCTGCAGCGAGGACACCACGACGTCTATCACGTCGCCAGCGCTTGCTTCCGCCGAGGTGGTCTGCGCCGGCTGGCTGCGGCGCGCGCATGACAACTCGTTGCCCGGGCCGCTGCCATCGCATGTGCCACGGCGCAGCGACACCGTGATCGGACTGGCGTTGCCGCGGGTGACCGTCGCCGTCACCGCCGAGCGCGCGCCCTGCACGGTGTAGTGAAACAAGCGGTCGACGCCGTCATCGGTATCGCAGCTGGCGCTGACGTCGTTGTTGGCGCCGCGCAACGTCGAGGACATCGTCGACGTTACCGTGGTGGCTGCTGTGCACATGTCGGCATTCGGGTCGACGCACACGTTGGCCGCACACAGCAAGCCCGCGGCACAAAACGTGTTCGCCTCGACGGCACACGACGCGCCCGCGCCGGCTTCGCTCAACTCGGTGACCGTCAACGTGTAGGCCCCACCGATGCCTGGCGTGAGCCCTTCGGCGATCACGTCAAAGGCGTCGACGTCGTCAGCGAGGGCCACGGTGATGCTGTCGTCGTCGACGGCGGCGCTGCAAGCGAGTTCGTCGTCGAACTCGCAAGCGCTGCGGGCCGACAGATCGAGATCGAGGCCAAAGGTGTTGGCGTGCACATCGACGCGCACCACGGCGCCAGGGCTCGAGGCAACGACGTGCCACACATCGTCTGCACCGCTGCCACGCGCGCAGGAAGCGTTGGTGGTTTCGAGCGCGTCGACGAGCACGCCGGCGTTGTCGCCGAGGACCGCGATGTTGGGGACAGCGCAGGTGCCGACGGGCACCACTTCGCCTTCGCCCTCTCCCTCACCCTCGGAAGGCTCGCCCTCGCCCTCGCCTTCGCCTTCACCTTCGCCTTCGCCTTCGCCTTCGCCCTCGCCTTCACCGCTCTCCGCAGGAGCGCAGTTCACAAGAAGCGACGTGACGACGGTCAAGAGCAGGGGCAACAGACGACGCATGGCAGCGCTCTGCCATGCACTGTGCACGGCGACAAACCGGCTTGTGTCCGATTCATCGGCGCTCCGGGTGGCGGCCTGCTACCCTGCCGGACCTTTTCTTCGGTGCCAGCCGAAGCAGCAGTCAACACTTGTTGGAGCCACGCATGCAGTCCCACGACGCCGTCAAGGTCGCAGTCGAAGAGAAGGGCCCCAAGGAGATTGCCGCAGCGCTGAATGTGTCGCTGTCGCTGGTCTACAAGTGGTGCGAAGGCAAGACCGCGAACCCGCTGGATCGCGTCGACGAACTCGTAAAGGCCACCGGCTCGACGGCACCGTTGTCGTGGTTGTGCACGCGTGCGCACGGCACGTTTTTGCCGAGGCCGCCGGCCTCCCCCGTCGACGACGCCCGCCTCGTCGACGACACGCGCCGCATGCTCAAGGAATTCTCCGACGTGTTGTCGGCGATGACTGCGGCCTTTCTCGACGGGCACGTGTCGCAAGACGAAGCAACGCTCATTCGCCGCGAGTGGGAAGAGCTCATGCCGATTGCCGAAGGGCTGGTGCGTGCCTGCGAAGCCCGCGCCGAAACCGACGCTCGACGCCGCTGACCGCAGCACTTGCCAGCAAGCGCTTCGTCGGCGAATGCTGCCGGCCATGACCTCGACAACCAGCTCCGTTGTTGTTCCCGACGCCGTCCTCGCCGCCTTTGACCGCAGTGCGGCCAGCGCGCGTCCGTTTGGTTCGGGCCTGATCAACCGCACGTTTCTCGTCGAGGAAGCGGGCAAGCCGTCGCTGATCGTGCAGCGCCTGCATCACGTGTTTGGCCCAAAGGTCAACGACGACATCAGCGCTGTCACCGCCCATCTCGCGAAGAAGGGGCTCACCACACCGCACCTCGTGCGCACCACCGACGACAAAGCGTGCCTCGTGCTCGGCGACCCCGCCATCGTCGAGGAACGCGAAGTGTGGCGCGCCTTGAGCGTGGTCGACGGCACCAGCGTCGATGCGTTGCAGTCACCCGCGCAGGCCCGTGCGGCTGGCGCGTTGGTCGCGGGCTTTCACGCGGCCGTCGAGGATTTGTCGTACGCGTACGTGCATGTGCGCGACGGCGTGCACGACACGAAGAAGCACCTGCTCACGTTGGCGCGGTCGTTGGCGCGGCACCGCAAGCATCGCCTCGCCCACAGCTGCGGGGCGTTGGGCAAAGAGATCCTCGACGCTGGCGCGCGCTTGCCCGACCTGCGTGGCCTGCCGCTGCGCCACAGCCATGGTGACTTGAAGATCAGCAACCTGCTGTTTGCGCAGCCCCTCGACGTCGACAACCCGCGCGGCGTCTGCCTCGTCGATCTCGACACGCTGCAAAAGCTGCAGTGGCCCCTCGAGATGGGCGACGCGCTGCGCAGCTGGACCAACCCAAAAGGCGAAGACGTCGACAACGCCGGCATCGACGTCGAGTTGTTCCGCGCCGCGGTCGAGGGCTACTTCGCAGCACCGAAGAAGCCGTTTTTGCTGCCCGAAGAAACCGACGCCCTCGTCGACGGTGTGTTCACCATCTGCGTCGAGCTCGCGGCGCGCTTTTGCGCCGATGCCCTCGAGGAGAAGTACTTCGGCTTCAACGAGGCGAAGTACAAAACGCGCGGCGACCACAACCTGGTGCGCGCGCGTGGACAGTGGAGCCTCGCCAAGAGCGTGCGTGCCCGCCGCGACGAGCTGATGGCGATCGTGAAAACCGCCGCGCGCTGACCGAAGGCGTCAGCTCAGCTCACGTCGAGAGCGTGGGCCATCAGGTCTTCGAGGGCGCAGTCGTCGAGGACGCGCTCGTGGGTGGCAGCGAGCATCACCGGTGGTGCTTTGCCCGCGGCAAACGCCTGCGCCCACCGTGGTGCGCACAGGCACCACTGATCCCCCGGCTTCAAGCCCGCAAAGCTGCCGTGCGGCGACGACAAATCGTTGCCCACGCTCTTGCTGTACTCGAGGAACTCGGCGGTCACGCGGCAGCACACGGTGTGGCGGCCGCGATCGTCGTCGTCGGTGTCGCAGCAGCCGTTGCGGAACCAGCCCGTGACCGGGTCCATCGAACACGGCCGCAGGGGCTCACCAAAAACGTTCAGGCTGGGCGCTGCACTCTCGGGAAGGTTCGACATCCCGGAGTGCTAGCGCGTCGTCGACGTCAGTGCACCAGGTCGTCGCCGTCGAGGCCCGGCCGCAGCACCACGCCTTGACGCTTGAGGGTGTCGGCCACTTCGCGCTGCTCTGCGGGGTGCGTTGCGTTCTTGTAGCGCTCGACGAGGCCAAGCACTTCGTGGTCGCCGAGCTTGCGGGTTTTGTCGCCGTGCAGACTCATCGCGCACAACAGCTCGACCAGTTCGCCAAAGCGCTCGGCCAACTCCGAGAACAACGCCGACGACGACGCTGCGGTGGGCCGCACCAGACGCGCCACGGCGTCGTAGGCGCTGCCGCCCATCGAGACGTAGTAGTCGACGGACACCTTCTTCTCGACGGCACCGGGGAAAAAGCCCGACAGGTACAGCGAGCTGTCGCCCATGTGTTTGTAC
>JBIKRQ010000366.1:0-6340 GCA_044349155.1 Myxococcota bacterium | reverse complement strand
CGTCCCCCTCGGCCATGAACACCTGACGTGGCGCAAGATCAGCGACGACGGCGTCAGCACCTTCCCAGGGCCCGACGGCAAGACGTTTCTCAAGGTCGACAAGGCCGCGATCACAGCGCTCACGTCGGCCGCGATGAAAGACATCGCCCACCTGTTGCGCCCGGGTCATCTGCAGCAGCTGCGCACGATCCTCGACGACCCCGAGGCCTCGGCCAACGATCGCTTCGTCTCCCTCGACCTGCTGAAAAACGCCAACATCGCCGCAGGGTTTGTGCTGCCGTCGTGCCAGGACACCGGCACCGCGATCGTGATGGGCAAAAAGGGCCAGTACGTCTTCACCGGCGGTGGCGACGAAGAAGCGATCGCCCGCGGCGTGTACGACACCTACCTGAGCTCGAACCTGCGCTACTCGCAGCTCGCCCCCATCACGACCTACGAAGAGAAAAACACGGGCAACAACCTGCCCGCGCAAATCGACATCTTCGCCACCGACGACGACGAGTACCACTTCCTCTTCATGGCCAAGGGCGGCGGCAGCGCGAACAAATCGCTGCTGTTTCAAGAGACCAAAGCGGTGCTCAACGAGAAGTCGCTGCTGTCGTTTCTTGAGTCGAAGATAAAATCGCTGGGGACCGCTGCGTGCCCGCCGTACCACCTCGCCATCGTCATCGGCGGCACGTCGGCCGAGCAGTGCTTGAAGACCGCGAAGCTCGCGTCGGCCCGCGCCCTCGACGAGCTGCCCACCGTTGGCAGCGCCACCACGGGTCACGCGATCCGCGATCCCGAGCTTGAGCAGAAGGTGTGGAAGCTCACGCAGCAGACGGGCATCGGCGCGCAGTTTGGCGGCAAGTACTTCTGCCACGACGTGCGCGTGATCCGTTTGCCGCGCCATGGTGCGAGCTGTCCGATTGGCATCGCGGTGAGCTGCTCCGCCGATCGTCAGGCGTGGGGCAAGATCACCAAAGAGGGCGTGTTCCTCGAAGCGCTCGAGCGCGACCCGGCGAAGTACCTGCCCGAGGTCACCGACACACACCTCAACGACGACGTCGTCAAGATCGACCTCAACCAGCCCATGGCGCAGATTCGCGCGGCCTTGTCGGCGTTGCCGGTGAAGTCGCGCGTGAGTTTGACGGGTCCGCTGATCGTCGCGCGCGACATCGCCCACGCGAAGTTGAAGGAGCGCCTCGACGCCACGGGTGATTTGCCCGCCTACATGAAAGACCACTGCGTCTACTACGCAGGCCCGGCGAAAACGCCGACGGGCATGGCCTCAGGCAGCTTCGGTCCGACGACGGCGGGCCGCATGGACAGCTATGTTGGCGACTTCCAGAAAGCCGGCGGCAGCATGGTGATGTTGGCCAAGGGCAACCGCAGCCCGCAGGTCACCGCAGCCTGCAAGCAGTACGGCGGCTTCTACCTCGGCAGCATCGGCGGTCCGGCCGCGCGCCTCGCGCAAGACTGCATCAAGAAGGTCGAGGTGCTCGAGTACGCCGAGCTCGGCATGGAAGCGGTGTGGAAGATCGAAGTGGAAGACTTCCCCGCCTTCATCGTCGTCGACGACAAGGGCAACGACTTCTTCGCCGAAACGTTGGGTGGCGGCGCGCCAGCAGGACTGAAGGTCGTCAGCTGACGCCTTTGTCGACGATGTGATCCTGCACACGCGCGCCGCTCGGCGCGCGTTGTCGTTGGCCTGAAGCGATGTGCTAACCGACCTGCGGGCCAGCGAAGAGAGGTTCCATGCGCCACCGCCTGCACGCCGCTTGCACCATCGTCATGCTGGCGCTGCTGCCCGCGTGCGCCTTCTGCGGCACCGACCTGCCCTGCGTCGACGACGACAACTGCCCCGACGGTTCGCCCTTTTGCGTCGACGGCTTCTGCAGCCGCCTCGATGAACGCGGCCGCCCAGCCGAAGGAGAGGGAGAGGGAGAGGGTGAAGGTGAAGGCGAAGGAGAGGGTGAAGGCGAAGGAGAGGGTGAAGGCGAAGACGTCGACGTCACCCTCGTTTTCGACGAGGCGGCGATCGACGTGCGCCTCACCGCGAGCCACGACGCTGTCGGCATGACCGTGCATCGCTTGTTCAGCGCGGCCGATCCGTACCCGCACGTCCACGTCGCTCGCGCCACAGGACCGATCCTCGACGAGGTGATCGACGTCCGCGCCCCCGCGTGCCGGGAACTGTGCCCGTTCGCCGACCCAACCACCGTGAACGCGGTGGCCCTCTTCGACGACGACGTCACGGTCGCCGTCGCGCGGCGGGTACGCGATTGCACCACGTGCGTGCTCGCCGAAGAAGAAACGCAGCAGCTGTGGCGCCGCACGGCACCGGCGACCTACGAAGGTCCGGCCCCCGCACCCGAGCGCATCATCGACGCTGGCTTGTTTGGTCGCTCGTCGTTGTACGCGGTGCAGAACTTCACGACGCGCTTCGACGTGCTGAGCAGCAGCTTCGGGTCGACGTGGCCGGCGTCGTTCGCCTCGGCCAATGGCGTCGTCGATGCCCTCGTCATCGGTGGCTTCCACGACGGCGTTGAGTCCCCGGTGGTCGCCTATCAGCATGGACCCACGGCCACAGTGCAGGTGCTCGTCGTCCCCAACACGACCAGCAGCGTTGCCAACGGGTTACGCACCGTGCGCGGCGTGTTCGCGCAGAACAACACCGTACTCGTTGCTGGCGCTGACGACGACAACCACCCCACCATCGCGTACCTCGATGGCCTCAACGACCCCATCGACCTGCTCGACGAAGGCATCGTCGACGACGGCGACAGCATCGCTGACGTCGCGCAGAACCAGTCGACGCTGTACGCGCTGATCGAGCACCCCCTCGATGCAAACCGTTCAGACCTGTTCGTCGTCGATGATGCAGAGGCGACGTGGCGCGCAACTCCCGTCGGACGCGTGCCACGCGGCGCCTTCGTTGGCGTCGAGTTCGTCGTCGACAACAACGTCGCCCTCATCGCTGCCCGCACCGTGCAGCTCGATGGCACCACGGTAGGAACACTGATTCGGAAGAACCTGCGATGATCGCCGTGCTCGTGCTCGCCCTGGCGACCCAGACCAACGTCGTCGACGACGGCGACGCACGCGACACACTCCTGATCATGAACCCGGTGGTGGCGACCGCCGATGCATCGTTGCGCAACAAACTCTCGTCGGCGTTGGCGCGCGAGGCGGCGAAGGAGCCGCGGGTGCGCGTGTTCTCGTCGAGCGACATTGCCCAGCTGGCCGACCTTGCAGCACAGCAACAGCTCGCGGCATGCGACTCCGATGCGTGCGTTACCGAAATCGGCGACGCGATGGGTGCGCGCTACGTGCTGTTCTCGACGGTGCAGCGCGTCGGCCGTGAACGACAGCTCGAGGTGCGCCTGCTCGACGCCCACAGTGGCGACATCGTCGCGCGCGCCGCCGCCACCGCGCACGACACCGCAGGCGTGCTCGCCGTCGCCGACGACGTCACCCGCGAGGTTTTGCGCACGCCGTTTCCGCCTCCTCCTGCCTACACGCGGCCCCTCGTCATCGGCGGCGTCGTCGCGGTTGGTGTGGGTGTCATCGGCGCTGCGGCCGCTGGCTTTGCCGCCTTTCAGTTCGACGGGGTCGTGCGCAACGCCGCGTCGAGCGGTGCCGACAAAGAGCAGGCGACAGCCCTGGGCCCGCTGTGCATCGCTGGTGCGATCGCCGGGGGGGCCGTGGCGCTGTCGGGGGCGCTGCTCATCGCGCTGGGTGCTGCACCCTGACGACGCCGCGAAGTCATTGAATATCAAAAGGAATCCGGCCGCGAGTGGTCGCGCTTCGGCAGCGTTGCATCGCCACAGCATCGGTCGAACGACCGACGGGTGACGGCAGAAGTTGGGATCGGGGCAACGTCGCGACGCTGTGACCGATAGTGTCCACAGACATTCGGAGTTCCCATGCCTGTCGATCTCAACAACCTCGCCGGTCGCCTCACGCAGATGAAGCTCATCACCAATGAGCAGGCTGCCGAGTTGAAGAACGGCACGCTGAACAAGGCCGACAGCGAAGCCCTGGGCGCTGCCCTCAGCAAGGTCACCGTCGACAATGGTGGCGCGGAACTGCTCAAGGAACTCGGCGCAGCCCAGGGCGAAGTGCTCACGGGCCAGACCTCCGACCTGATGGAGACCCTGAACAAGCTGGGTCAGGCCCTTGGCGACAAGATGCGCACCTCGCTCGGACTGCCCGCCACCAAGACGAGCGCGCCGGCCCAGCCCGCAGCCTCGTGCGCCTTCAACTACGACACCCTCGGCGAAGACGCCCCCACCGCCAAGCCACAAACCGCCACGCCTCCTGCCGCCGCTGCTGGTGCCGCCGCTGCTGGTGCTGCCGCCGCGTCGACCAAGCCCGCTGCAGCCGCGCCGGTGACGACGACCAGCACCGACGCCCGGCCCGACCTCGGCAAACTCGCCGACCGCTTGTCGCAGCTGAAGCTCATCAACTCGACGCAGGCGTCGGAGTTGAAAAATGGCAAGGCCACCGACGCCGACATCGCGGCCCTTGGCACGGCAATCAACAACATGACCGCCGACGTGCCCGACGCCGCCAAGCTCCTCATCGAGCTCGGCAACGCCCAGCACTCGGTGAACAAGCAGCAGGCCGCACTGCTCGGCATCGGTCAGGCCGGCCCCGTCGACCCGAAAGAACTCGCGGCGCTGCAGAAGTCGCAAAGCGCCGTCGTCGACGCGGGTGTGGCGTACACCGCGATGCAGCCTGGCGAGACGCTGCAAGACCTCGCCACGCGCTACGACACCTCCGTCGACGAGCTCAAGCAGCTCAACCCGAACGTCGCCGCCGAGCTCGACAAGACCGGCGGCAAGGCCGCAACCGGACTGCTCGTTGCTGTGCCGGTGGCGTCGTCGGATGTGCGCGCCGCACCTCCCGATCTCTCGCAGGTCACCGAGACCGGGCCCAACGCCTACAAGGTGGCTGCACCGTCGCTCGCCGAGATCAAAAAGGCGCAGGGCGCCACCATGATCCGCGGCATGGGCGGCGCTGACGTCAAAGAGCTGCAGAAGATGCTCAACGCGCAGGGCGCCAATCCGCCCCTCGCACTGGACGGCAAGTTCGGCCCGAAGACCGAGGCGATGCTCAAGGCCTACCAGAGCGCCAACGGCATTCAGCAAACCGGCGTGCTCGGTCCGCAGACGCTGGCCTCGTTCAGCGCGGCGCCCAAGCCGATTGCGCAGGCCGCAGCCGGCGCCACGTCGTCGACAGGTGCAGCCCCCGCGAGCCGGGTGTCTGGCTCGGAGCTCACCGGATCGGCGTTTGGCGACAAGCTCGGCGATGCTGCCCAGCGCATCGCCCAGCGGATGAACTCCGTGGGTGCGTGCGCCAAGGGCGTGAACGACGCACTCACGAGCCTCGGTGTGCCGGGCCGCGGCCACGCCTACCAGAAGGCCCAGCAGCTCGCGGGCAACCCGAAGTTCCGCGAAGTGAACATCTCGTCGAGCGACCTCGCCAACCTGCCGCGCGGCGCCGTGGTGGTGTGGGGCCGCTCGGGTGCCAAGCCCTACGGCCACGTCTCGATCGCCCTTGGTGGCGGCCGCGAAGCCTCAGACCACGTGCAGAACCAGGTCCGCGGCGGTCGCTACGGCACCGACTTCGGCAACGGCCCCGACCCGCAGGGCCGCCAGTTCCGCGTGTTCCTGCCCGCGTGAGCGTAACAGCTTGATTCTCATCATGAAAACAGGCGCCGTTCGGCGCCTGCTTTCGTTCGAAGTTCAGCCGGCGACTTTCCAGGCCTCGAGGGTGCTGCCGCATTCGAGCATGCGCTTGCCCATGTAGGGGTTCGCCATCTGCGGCGAGACCTGAATCCAGCGCTGGTAGCCCTTGGCCATCGGGCACTCAAACAAGAAGCGGCCCGGCTGCAGCGATGCATCGGCGGCCACCACGCCCACCAACACCTTCTGCAGCTCGCCGTAGGCCGCGCGCACAGCGTTCAACTCGACAGCCCCGGCGGTGACGTCGGTGAGGCCCTTGGCGGCCGCTGTGAGGGCGTCTGAGGCCGTGTGCTTCGTGGGTTCAGCGGCCAGGGCGGCGGTGGCGGCTGCGAGCTTCGCGGTGATTGGGGCCAGCGTTGTGCTGTCGGCGGCGAGAGCGGTGCGCAGGGCTTCGGCCTCGGCGAACACCGTGCCCAACGCGCCCGCGGGCACCTTTGCGGCGACGACCGGTGCCGCAGGCGCAGCGCTCGCGTGGGGGCCGGCTTCGGCGGTGCAGGCGGCAACAGACAACAACAGCGAGGAGACGACGACGAAGTGACGCATGCGCCGCTTGTAGCAACTGTTTTGGGCACCAGCACGGGTCGCTTTCCTGATGGCTTCGGGCTGCT
>JBIKRQ010000365.1:0-6351 GCA_044349155.1 Myxococcota bacterium | reverse complement strand
GCTTGAGGCGTGTTGGGCCATTGGCCTCAAGCTCTCCGATGGGTTCACCAGGCCGCTGCCGTCGGTGCTCACGATCGCGGCGATTGGCTTGAGCATGTGGCTGCTCGCGCAAGCGGCGCGCACGTTGCCGATCGGCACGGCCTACGGCGTGTGGGTTGGCATTGGCACCGTCGGGGCTGTGGTGCTCGGTGTCGTCGTGCTGCGCGAGCCGTTGTCGGCCGCGCGTGCGGCGTTTGTGGCGTTGCTGATCGCGTCGTTGATTGGCCTGAAGCTCACCACGCCTTCAAGCGGCGATCGCGGCGTTGCGGGCGGCATCGAGCACGACGTCGACACGGTCGGCCGCCCGCTCGACGAGCACGTCGCGAAGTGAGCGGTACATTTTCATGCGCCGATCCCCGCGCGCGAGAAACATCCCGGCTGCGATGCTCCTGACCGCGGAAAAGGCGATGCCGTCGCCGTCCAGCACAAGGCAAACGTTCGCGCATGTGCGGCGCACCTCGTCGGTCGCCTCCAGGAGCAACTTGCGAGTCGCCGCGTTTGGGAGCACGAAATCGCTGCCCACCATGCTCACGTAGATCGGCGGTGTCCCCGTCGCGACCAGCTCACGCACGGTGTTCAACAGGCGCTCAATGCCTTGCGGCGTGAAGCTCTGCCAACGCGCAATGACGAGATGGCCGACTGTCAGAATCTGTTCCGTCATCATGCACTCCGTTGCGCAAGCACAGGGGTCAAAAGGCCAGCATGGGCCGCTGCGTTGAGCACAGGCTCGACCCGATCACGAACCCGATCGGCGAGCACGTCGTCGAGCGAGGGGTACATTTTCGTGCGCCGATCACCCTTCAGCAGAAACATGGCGGTCGCCCCCGCGCGGATCGCGGCCGAGGTCAGGCCCCGGCCGTCCAGCACCAGGTTGACCGACGAACACCGCAGGCGCGCGCTGTCGATCGCCCCGACCAGCGCCCGATTCGTTTCGCCTGTTGGCGGGGAAACGCCGTCGCCAACCATGCCAATGAACACCGGGATGACACCGCTGGCACACACCTCGTCGATCGCGGCCAGGCCACGCTGCACGCCGCCAGACGTCATCGCTCGCCAGCGCACCAGGACGATCTCGTCGACGATGAGGATCTGCTCCGTCATACCTGCCCCTTTCAGCAGGTCCATCGTCTCGTCGGCGCCCGCCTGAACGCACGGAGGCGCAGATCTAAATCGACCGCCCAAAACGAAGACGCGGGCCTTGTCGGCCCGCTTGCAGCGATTCATGGGGTTGGCGTTCCGCCAACCCCATGAATATCAATATGAATTCAACCGCAAGCGGTCGAATTGATCGCGATCTCATGAATCGTTGAACCGCTCAGGTCTTCGAAACGATGATCCGGTCGCGCTCGAAACGAACGGTGACCACGCCACCCTTCTTGACGCCGAGCGACTCCAACGGCAGGCGCACGAACGGGCTGCCCGTGGCGAGCTTCTGCGCACGGTAGGTGCGATCGGTGCCGACGAGCGGTGCTGCACGGCCACGACGACCAGCGCCGATGTGCGTCTTCACGAAGTCGTCGAGCGTGGCCGCAGCCGCACCCTGCTGGCGAAGCGCATCAAGCGCCTTGCGAACCGCCGCGCGCGAGGCCTTCTCTTCGCTCAACAGCTTTTCGACCGCACCGACGCCGTCAGCAAGATAGGCAATCTGAATGTCCTTGTAGGACAAGCGCTTGGAGGCGCGCGGACCGGTCGACTTCTTCTTGGAACCCTTGGCCATGTGAATACTCCTGTTGGTGAAACGTCTGCGGGCCGCTTGCTCGCCGGTATCATTCGACACCAGTGAACACACTCGACCGATTGCGGTCGAATCATCTGCACGTCAATGGCAGGCATCGCGCCAAGCCCTCGAATATGCAGGAAGAAACCGCGCACACCGTGTGGGCTTCTTCACCGTTGCCGACAACGCGCGCTTGTTGCGCCTGTCATCGGTGAACGTTCTTCGGCTTCGCGCCGATGAACAGATGTGCAGCTTCTGAACCATGCCGGTTTCGAAGCGAGCATTGCGATCTCGCAGAAGCGAAACGCATGCACATCTCTTTTTCATCCAGATGCTGTTGAATCGTCAACAGCTTTATCCACATGTCTCGCAACGCACACAGCAAGAATGATCCTTCGAAGCAGATCCGGTGGTCGCAGAAGCGTCACCGATGCCATCGCTCCGTCGCAGCCCGAGGCAGCACAGCTGCAGTCGTTTCTTGTTTCGTCGACGGGCGAACGGCATAAGGAATCACATGTCAGTGTCTGATTTGAACGAACGCGTCCTTGCTGTCCTCGTTGCCGCCCGCGGCAAGCCCCTGAAGGCCAAAGACATCTCTCGCGAGTTGCAGCTGGGCGCTGACGATCGCGGCACCATTCGCCAGTCGTTGTTCGACCTTGTCGACGACGGCCGTGCGGCACAGCTTGAGGGCCGCCGCTTTGTGGCGGGTGCTGCAAACCCCGACGCCGACGGCATCAAGGGTACGATCCAGCGCAAAGCCAGTGGTGTTGGCTGGTTCGTCCCCGACGACAAAAACCGCAAAGACGCCTTCGTCCCGCCGCAAGAGTTGCGCGAAGTGATCGATGGCGACGTCGTGCTCGCGCGCATTGAGCGCAGCCCGCGCGGTCCGGTGGCCACGATCGTCAAGGTGCTCGAGCACACGCGCACGACGGTGACAGGCACGATGCAGACCACGCACGATCGTCGCCTCGGCACGATCCGCTTCATCGAAGTCGACGACAACCTGCTATCGGGCCCCGTGAAGCTCGAGGGCGGGATCGAGGCCGAAGACGGCGAGGTCGTCGAAGTTCTGCTCACCGCCCCGCCCACCGAGACGAAGAATGCGATCGGCAAAGTGGTCCGACGCATTGGCAAAAAGGGTGCGCTCGACGTCGAGATCGAACGCATCGTCACCCTTGCTGGTGTGATTCGCGCCTTCCCGCCCGACGTGCTCGCCGAGGCCGGGCGCCTGGGCGACAACCCCGACGACAAAGAGATCGCGGGCCGGCTCGACCTGCGCAACGCCGCCATTGTCACCATCGACGGCGAGACCGCCAAAGACTTCGACGACGCGGTGTACGCGCGCCGCCGCAAGTCGGGGATCATCGACGTCGTGGTGTGCGTGGCCGACGTCTCGCACTACGTGCGCGATGGCGCTCCGCTCGACCGCGAGGCCCGCGCGCGCGCCACGAGCATCTACTACCCGGGTCGTGTCATCCCGATGCTGCCCGAGGCCCTCAGCAACGGCCTGTGTTCGCTGCGTCCTCGGGTGCCACGCCTGTGCGCGGTGTGCCGCTTCGCCGTCGACCTCAATGGTGGCGTGTCGGAAGAGCAGCTCGACTTTGGCGTGATGCAGAGCCGTGCGCGCCTGACGTACTCGCTGGTGCAGCGCTTTCTCGACGAGGAAGCTGGCGTTGCTGAACCCCACGTGCTGCCAAAGCAGCCGGCGGAAGCCACCACGTCGACGGCAGACCTCGACGAGGAAACCAAAGAAAGCCTGCGCACGCTGGCCATCGCCGCCACCCGTTTGCGCGAAGCGCGCAGCCGCCGCGGGGCCCTCGACTTCGAATTGCCCGAACTCGTCATCGAGCTCGACGAGCAGAAGGAACCCACGGGCCTGCGCCATGCGCCGCGCGTGTTCTCGCAGAAGCTGATCGAAGACCTGATGATCGCGGCGAACGAAGCCTCGGCCCGCTACTTCGACGAGCAGAATTTCCCGAGCGTGTACCGCATCCACGAGGTGCCCGACGACGAGAAGCTCTCGCGCTTCCTCGAACTCGCGCGCCCTGCGTACCTTGAACAAACCGGCAAGCCGCTGCCCAAGTCGGTGCTCGACGATCCCACGTCGTCGACGGCACTCATGACGCTGATGCAAGGCATCGGCGAGCACCCGTCGCGGCAAGCCCTCGACATGTTGCTGCTGCGCTCGATGAAGCAGGCGCGCTACAGCGTCGACAACGTGGGCCACTACGGCCTCGGCTCGACGGCGTACCTGCACTTCACGTCGCCCATTCGCCGCTACCCCGACCTTGTCGTGCATCGCCTGCTGCGCGCGCGCCTGGAGCTCACCAAGAAGCTCAAGGGCAAGCCGATGCCCGTCAACGAAGATGCCGAAGCGGCCCTCGTGACCGAGCTGGAAGACATTGCGTTGTCGTCGTCGGAGCGCGAGCGCAAGGCATCCGACCTCGAGCGCGCCATCCAACAGCTGCACGCCTGCTGGCTCATGAAAGATCGCGTGGGCGAGGTGCACCCGGCCACGGTCACCGGCGTGTCGGAAGCGGGCGCGTTTGTGCGCTTGAACGAGCTGTACGTCGATGGACTCGTGCGGATCGATGCGCTCGGCCGCGAGTACTACGCGTTTGACGACAAGGCCCTCACGCTGCGCGGTGAACGCAGCCGCGAAGTCATTGGCGTGGGCACCACGTTTGATGTCGAGGTCGCCGACGTCGACATGACGCGTCGCCAGATCTCGTTCGTGCGCGTGCAACAACCCGGCGCCGCGATCCCAAAGAAGCTGCCGCCACCGCGGGTCGAGCCCGTGCGTCCGCGTGGTGCGTTGCCTGCGCCGTCGACGTCGAAGCGCCCGCCACCGGGTCCAAAGCCCGTTCGTCAGCGCCCACAGCCTGCTGCACCTGCGGCCATCGAGGGCGTGTGGATGCCCCGCACCGACGCCGTCGCTGGTGTGGAGCAGAAGAAGAAAGCGATCGCGAAGTCGAAGCCTGCTGCCGCAGCAGCCCCCGTGCGCGGTCGACGTGGCATCGAGGTCGACGACGCCGCTTTGGATCGCACCGAGGGCCGTCTGCGTTCGCGACAGCAACGTCTCGACGACGATCTCGCCTACGAGGCCGCGCGTCGCCGCATGTCGGAGGGTCGGGCCACCGCCGCCGACCAACGTCTTATCGACGAGCGCAAGACCCAGGCGAGTGCCAAGCGTGCCGAACAACGCGCGCGTGCAGCGGCAAAGAAGCACGTCGACGGCGAGCGCGACGACATCCGCGACGACCGTCAGCAACGCTACGACGAGCAACAGCAGCGTCCGAAGCACAAGGTCACCCTCGACGAGGAAACACTGCATGAAGCCCGCAGTCGCGTTCGTGGTCCCGACGATCTGCGCAAGCTGTTCGACACGATGGGCCCACTGCGCGTGAACAACAGCCGTGCCTCGTCGTCGTCGAAAGCGCCGCCGCCGCCCGCAACACGGCCGAAGATTACCCCTCCGCCCGCACCACCGTTGCCTCCAACGCCGGCGGTGTCGTCGTCGAAGCCTGCAGCGGCGAAGCCTGTGTCGCCAGTGAAGCCTGCGGCAGCGTCGAAGCCAGCGGCAGCGTCGAAACCGGCGGCGTCGAAGCCTGCGGCCTCAAAGGCGGCAGCGTCGAAGCCCGCTGCGGCGCCGAGCGCGAAGGCCACGACGACGAAGGCGCCCGCGAAGCCCGCGACGACGAAGGCGCCCGCGAAGCCTGCGACGAAGAAGGCGCCAGCAAAGGCCACAACGACGAAGAAGGCTCCCGCGACGAAGAAGGCTCCTGCGAAGCCTGCGACGAAGAAGGCTCCCGCGAAGCCTGCGACGAAGAAGGCTCCTGCGAAGAAGGCGCCCGCGAAGCCCGCGACGAAGAAGGCGCCCGCGAAGCCTGCGAAAAAGGCCGCGAAGAAGGTGCCGGCGCGCTCGACGAACACGAAGAAAGACGCGCCGGCCAAACCGAAGGCGAAGAAGTAGCCCACGGCGACGCGCTGCTTGAAAAACAACAACGCCCGGCACTGCCGGGCGTTGTTGTTTCTGACGATGACGACGACGTCGGCTCAGCCGGGCAACAACGCCTGCAACTGCCGCGCTGCTGCCGCGACCACATCGGGGCCGATGCCGTGGCCGCCGCGGAACTGCACGAACTCGACGACGAGCCCGGCACCCTCGAGCACGCCCTTGAGCGCTTCAGCACCTGCAAACGGCAGGATGGGATCGGACGTGCCGTGCGACTGCAACACGCGCAGCCCACGACGAGCCGGTGCGCGACGACGCCACTCGGCCTGATCGATCAACGCGCCCGACAACACGAACAACGCCGCTGGAGCTTCTTCGAGGTGCAGCGTGACGTCGGTGCTGAGCATCGCGCCTTGCGAGAAACCGCCGAGGACGAGCTTCGACATCGGCAAGCCGGTGTCTTTCAGCACGGCGTCGAGACAAGCGCGCAACTTCTGGCGCGCCGACGAAAGGCCTTCGGGCACTTCGTCGGCCATCTTGCGCACCTCGCCACGCTCGATGGCGCGCTGCAGGGCCATCATGTCGATGTGCCACCAGGCGCGGCCGCCGAACGGCACGTTGTCGAGGGCGATGGGTGCTT
>JBIKRQ010000364.1:0-6369 GCA_044349155.1 Myxococcota bacterium | reverse complement strand
CCTCAAGGCGCAGTACACGCTCTACCACGTGATGATGGGCGAGGTGTCTGTCGACGACGCGGTGGTGCCCATCGGCAACAACTTCGACGTGCTGTGCAGCGACGACATGTTGGCCGCCGCGGAAATCAAGCTCGCGCAGCACCCCACGCGTGGTGCGGTGTTGTCGTCGAAGCTCGAGCAGGCGGGCAAAAAAGAAGGCGGCTACACGCACATCGTCATCGACTGCGCGCCGAGCTTGAGCCTGATCAACCAAAACGCGTTGTGCGCTGTCGACGAGGTGATCATCCCCGTCGCCTGCGACTACCTCAGCCTGGTTGGCGTGAAGCAGGTGCTCAAGACGCTGAAGAACGTGCACGCCCACCTCGGGCACACGGTCAAAGTTGGCGGCGTGGTGCCCACGTTTTACGACCACCGCGCCAAGATTTGCCGCGACTCCCACGAGGCGCTGAAGAAGCACTTCGGCGATTTGTGCCTGCCGCCGATTCGGCAGAACACGAAGTTGAAGGAAGCGCCCAGCCACCGAAAGACGATCTTCGAGCACGATCCGACGTCGTCGGGTGCTGAGGACTACCGCGTCGTCGTCGACACCATTCACGCGCGCGCCCAGATGATCGCCCGCGAAGACGCCGCTGCAGCGGCCAGGGCGGGCTGAGATGGCGGCACGCACCAAGCGCCCCACCTCCGAGCTCGTCGACGGCGAACAGGGCCTGGGCGACAACCCCCTGGCCGACGTGGGCGTCGACCCATTTGCGGCAGCGTTTTACGGCGTGCGGCCTGCCACGCCGGTCACGTCGACGACAACGGCGATCGCGAAGAAGCCCACACGCGCCAGCAAGGCCAAGCCCAAGGGTCGTCAGCCGCTTGCTGACGGCAAGAGCTTTCGCCTGGTGACCTTCTCGTTTTACGAGGACGACGTCGCGCGCCTCGACGAGCTGTTGGCGATGGCGAAGGCCAACGGGCACCGCAAAGCGAGCCGCAGTCAGATCGTTCGTTTGGCGTTGCGGCAGGTGAACATTGTCGACCTCCCCGACGACATCTGACGTGCAAGGCACCCGCGTCGTCGTGGTGGGCACTGGCAAGGCCGCCGGCAGCCTGATGGTGTCGCTTGCGGCCGCTGGCGTCTCTGCGCGGCAGGTGTCGTCTCGTGGGCCGCTGGAGCTGCGCGACGTCGACGTGGTGTTGGTGGCGGTGCGCGACACCGTGATTGCCGACGTTGCCGCACAGCTCGACGTCGACGCCCAGGTGATCGTGGCGCATGTGGCGGGCTCGCGCGGGCGTGTGGTGCTGCCGTCGACGGTGCGCCGGGGCGTGTTTCATCCGCTGGCCTCCCTCGATGGCAAAACGGCAGTGCCGACGCAGACCTTGTGCGCCACCGACGGCGATGACGACGACGTCGATGCGGTGCTGCAGCACCTTGCTCGCACCCTTCACCTTGTGCCGCATCGTGTGCGCGACGACGACCGCGTTCGCTACCACGCAGGGGCGGTGCTCGCGGGCAACCTCGCCACAGCCTTGTTGCAGTTGGGGATCGAACAGCTCGTGCAGGTGGGCATCGACGTCGACGTGGCGCGCATCAGCCTCGGGCGTTTGCTGCTCTCGACGGCACAGCGGGCCATTGATGCACCCCTCGCGCAAGCAGCGACCGGACCGGTGGCGCGCGGCGATATCGAGACCGTGCGCAAGCATCTCGAGGTGCTCGACGACGACGATGTGGCCCTGGTGTATCGGCGCTTGAGCCGTGTGTTGGTGCAGCAGGTGCAACCGCCCGGTGCTGCCGGCAAAGACTGGTCGCTCCTCGACGACTGAGCTGTCCCGACGTGGTCGTGGCTCGACCGACGCCTGCGCATGCGGCAGCGTTCGCACATGCGCACAACGCTCGGCCTTGCGGTGGTGATGACACTTGCTGGATGCAGCGGCCGCGACAGCGTGCGCGTACAGCCCCTCGACGTCCCCGATGGCTGCTCGCCCTTGCTGCATGAAGTGTCGTGTGCGCTGCCGTATCCGTCGAACCACTTCCTCGTCGACGACGCGACACTGCCGTCAGGGCACCGCGTGCAGATCGACGGCGCTGCCGAGATGTTCACGAGCAACGGCGAAATCGCTGACCTCACCGAGTTCATGCCGCAAGACGGCTTCTCGCGGCAGCCACCGATCGTGTGGAGTTTCGGTGTTCGCGTCGACGCCAGCAGCGTGCCCGGCATGGGAGCCGATCATGCGCGCACCCTTGCTGCAGGTTTCCCGATCGCGCTCGTCGATGCCGCAACCAACGAGCGCGTCCCGTTCTTCGTCGACGTCGATCCCCGCGCCACCGACGATGCACGCGAAGCGTTGATCATGCGCCCGCTGGTGCAACTGAAGGCCAACACGCGCTACGTCGTCGTCGTCAGTGGTGTGCGCGCGACGTCTGGTGCGCTGCCAGTCCCTGCGGCGATGGCGCGCGTCGTTGGCGGCGATGCTGCGGTGGGCAGTGATCGCCTGCTGCGCCCGTTGCTGCAGCGCTACGAGACCGAGATCTTCCCCGTCGTCGAGGCGGCCGGCATCGCCCGCGCCGATGTGCAGCTCGCGTGGGACTTCACGACCGGCAGCGACGAGCACGTGCAGCACGACCTCCTGCGTGCGCGCGCATTGGCGTTACAGGCCCTGGCGCAAACACCGCCGACAGCACGCGTCACACGATTTCTGCAGGACGAGCAGATTGGCCAGAAGTACCCCGACCGCCCCGAACTCAACTGGCGCCTGATCGAGTTGAGCGTCACCGGCCCGCGCGTGGTCGAGAGCGACGACGCCGGCACGCTGCTCGCGCGCGACGACGACGGCGAAGTCCGCCTCAACGACGTCACCACGTTCAACGTGATGCTCGTGATCCCCGAGAGCGTGCGCGATTCCGACGAGCCCATCGGCGTCGACTTCTTCGGCCACGGCTTCTTCGGCGACCGAAACGAGATGCAGTACAGCAAGGTGCGCGACTTCTCGAACCGCACGGGCCACGCCGAAGCAGCCATCGACTGGATCGGCATGTCGTACGGCGACCTCGGCGTCGTCGCTGGCAGCATGGGCAACAACGTGAGCGAGGCCCTGCGCTTTGGCGAACGGTTGCCGCAGGCGATTGTCAACTGGCTCACACTCACCGCACTCATCAAAAACGGCGGCCTCGACGACGTCACCACCATTGTGAACGGCGCCACCGAAGTGAAGCCGCTGCGCCGCCCGGGCACGAACACGCCGCTGCTGCGTCGCGACACCTTCACGTTTTTGGGCAACTCGATGGGCCACATTTTGGGCGGTGTGATCGTCGCCCTCAACGACGACATCAAGCGTGCGGTGTTGCGCGTGGGCGGCTCGGGCCTGTCGCACATGATGTTTCGCGCGCGCCCGTTTTTGGGCTTCACGTTCTTCCTCGACACATCGCTGCCCGACCCGCTCAACCAGCAAATCCTGACCGCACACTTGCAACGCGCTGCCGACCGCTTCGATCCCGCGACCTGGGCGCCGTACCTCGTCGACAACGAGCTGCCCGAAGGCCCGAGTGCGCACGCCAGCGAACGTCGCGTGCTGCAACAGATTGGCCGCGGTGACACGCAGGTGCCGAACCTCGGCTCGCTGATGCACATGCGCGCGATGGGGCTGCCATGGTTGACCCCGAGCGCCTTCGACGCCCCCTTCGGCGTGACGACGGAAACCCTGCCGTTTGAGGGCAGCGGAACCTACATGTACGACTTCGGCGTCGACCCCACGTTCGAGCTCGATGCGACGTTCCCGCCGGAAGAAGGCTTCGTGCACTACGCCGTCGGCGCCAACGAGCAGGCGATCACGCAGGGCGTTCGCTTCCTGCTGGACGGTGTTGTGATCAACCCATGCGAGCCCGACGTGTGTGGCGTGCAGCGGTAGTGCTGAGTTGTTGCGCGACGAAACCGTCCCAAACGACGCGGTTTTGTTGCCGACGACGCGCTCCGCCGCTACCACGTCGCATGCTCGACATTCCCGGCAGCACTGGTCACCGCCTCGTCAAACGCACCACCTCCACTGGTCTCACCATCCTCGCGTTGGAGTCGAAGGCCGCACCTGTCGTCGCCATCCAGGTCTGGGTGGGCGTTGGCTCCGCCGACGAGACGCCTGCCGAAGCCGGCCTCGCTCACGTGCACGAGCACATGCTGTTCAAGGGCACGCTCAAAGACGGCGTTGTCGGTCGTGGCGTTGGCCAGATCGCCGCTGAAATCGAGGGTGCTGGCGGCGAAGTGAACGCCTGGACCAGCTACGACCAAACCGTCTACCACGTCGTCATCGCCAAAGATTTCTTCGCCACCGGCCTCGATGTGCTCGCCGATGCGGTGCAGCACTCGGCCTTCGACGAAGCCGAACTCGGACGCGAGCTCGAGGTCATTCTCGAGGAGATCAAGCGCTCCGAAGACTCGCCCGGCTCGCGCGTGAGCAAGGCGCTGTTCGCCAGCGCGTTCACGCAGCACCCGTACCACCGCCCGGTGATCGGCTACCGCGACATCGTTGCGGGCTTCAAACGCGAAAACGTCGCCACCTTCTTCGACGCCCACTACCGCGCCGATCGCCTCACGGTCGTCGTCGTGGGCGACATCGATGCCGACCGCGCCGTCCTCGACGTCGAACGTGCGTTTGCCGACGCCAAGCCCGGCGCGCGTGCGTTGCCTGAGCGTGCGGTCGAGCCCGCGCAAGCCGGCCTGCGCGTGAAGGGCCTCGTCGACGACGTCGAAGAAAGCCACCTGTCGATCGGCTTTCGCGGACCATCACTGCTCGACCCGCGCACGCCAGCCCTCGACGTCATGAGCGTCATCCTTGGCACCGGCGAATCGTCGCGGCTCACGCGCACCATCAAGCGCGACCAGAAGCTCGTGAACGAGGTCTACGCCTACGCCTACACGCCCAAGGACCCGGGCCTGTTCGTCGTCGGCGCCACGTTGCACCACGACAAGCTCGAGCCCGCGATGCTCGCGATTGGCGAGCAGCTTCGTCGCATTCAAGACGGCGTGTCGCCGCAGGAACTCGAGAAGGCCAAGGCCATCCTCGCCGCCGACATGGTCTACCAGCGCGAAACCGTTGAAGGCCTCGCTCGTCGTCTGGGCACGTGGCAGCTGCTCACCGGCGACCCGGCGTTCGAGGCCGAGTACCAGCGCCGTTTGCAGGCCGTGACGGCGGAAGAAGTCGTCGCCGCTGCGCGCACGATCTTCAATCCCGAGCACGCCAACGTCGTCACCCTGGTGCCCAAAGACCAGGAAGCGCGCGTCTCCGACGCTGAACTCACGCGCATTGCAAACCTCGCGCTGCAGCCGCGCAGCCGTCGTGCGTCCACCGTGCGCGAGCGCATTTCCGTCGAGAAGGTCAAAGGCGCCACGGTCATCGTCGAGCGCGACAACACCAACCCCCTCGTCGCCATCCGTGCTGCGTGGCTGGGTGGTCTGCGCGCCGAAGACGACAGCACCAGCGGCTACTCGCACCTCGCTGCCGAACTCGTGAGCAAGGGCACCTCGACGAGAAGTGCCGTTGAGATCGCCGAGTACCTCGACCGCACCGCCGGTGGCCTCGACGGCTTCGCGGGCCGCAACTCGTTTGGTCTGCGCCAAACGATCCTCACGCCGCACCTGCACAGCGGCCTCGAACTCTTCTTCGACACGTTCAACAACGTCGCCTTCTCCGACGACGAACTCGAACGCCAGAAGCTGCACACCCTCGAAGACATCCGCGCCAAAGCCGACAACCCGGCCGGCCTCGCCTTCGACCTGTTCAACCGCTCGCTGTGGAAGACCCACCCCTACCGCCGCGATCTGCTGGGTACGGCCGACAGCGTGCGGGGCGTGACGTCGTCGTCGTTGTCGTCGTTCTGGCGTGCGCGTGCGCGGGCCAACGATGCCGTGTTGTGCTTCGTCGGCGATGTCGACCCTGACCAGATCTTCGCGATCGTCGACGAGCACCTGCGCGACGACGGCACTGCACCGTCGCCGTCGCCTGCCGAAGAAGCAGCACCCACCGACGTCCGCGTGGCACGGCTGGTGCGCGATCGCGCGCAAGCCCACCTCGTCACGGGCACCTCGGGCTTGCGCCTGGCCGACGGCGATCGCTTCGCGTTGGAAATCCTGGTGTCGTCGTTGTCGGGGCAGGGCGGGCGCTTGTTCCTCGACCTGCGCGACAAGCAGTCGCTCTGCTACTCGGTGGCCGCCTACGCCGTCGACGGCATCGAGCCCGGTTCGTTCTCGGTCTACATGGGCACGAGCCCCGAGAAGGTCGACCAGGCCCTCGCCGGCATCGACGGCATCCTCGCGGGGCTGGTCGACAACGGCATCACCGAGGCCGAGCTGGTGCGCGCCAAGCGGTACCTTTTGGGCAGCCACGCCATCGGTCTGC
>JBIKRQ010000060.1:0-23239 GCA_044349155.1 Myxococcota bacterium | reverse complement strand
GCCCGCCTTTCCATTGCTGGAAGGGTGGCCTGCCGGCCGCGTCGCGCTTCACGGATGGGGCGATGTAGTTGTCGCTGACGGGGCGATGTAGTTGTCGCTCAGCACTCTCGTTTTCGTGCAGCGCCCTGCTCGACCAAGAGCGACGAGCCACGACCGACAGCGACACCAACACCGACCTGCTTGCTCGCTGTGGCAGCAAGGGCTTCGGGGTGTCGACCACCGAGGTGCCCACCAGCGCGACGTTCACCCTCGTGCAAAACGCCGAAAGCCACACGCTGGTGCTCGACGACATCGACACCGTCGACAAGACAGCCGACGACGACTGCCACGAGCCAGCACCGTCGGCCACCGTCGCCTGGCCGAATCCCTGACGCCGAGTCAGTCGTCGTGCTCCCAGGCGCGCCACTGCTCGGCCGTCCACTGGTCGAACGGGCCGCCAACGGGCTCGAACTCGAGCCACGTCGATGTGGGCAAGCAGACCTTGATGATGCTTTTGTCGCCACGCCTGGTCTCGATGACCTCGCATCCGAGGGCGCGCAGCGCCTCGCAGGCAGCTGCGTACAAGCCCGGGTACGACGAGGCGAAGACGTCGGTCAGCGGCGTCGTTTTGCCGTCCAATACCTCGCGCGCGCGTTGGCGCCAGGCCTCGTCGGGAGGCGAAGGCATCTCTCTGAGCAGCGTGTGGAGCGCGTCGCCTGGTTCCATTCGTCCTCCCAGAACTCGTCGAGCTTCAGCCAGGCTTGCGCAGCTGCTCGAGTTCGTCTTGCAGGCGCTGGTTCTCTCGTCGCACGCGCGCGAGTTCGCGTTCGGCTTCGTCGCGCTCGGCTCGGGCTTTGTCGACGTTCTCTTTGGCGATGGCCTGCTTCACGCGCGACGTGGCCACGCGGGCGAGTTCGAGGCCCACGCCGGCCACCATCGCCTTGCCCAATGCTTTGCCAATCGCGATGAGGCCGTTGCCGATGTTGCTGCTGTTCATGCTCAACCCTCGAGCTCAGCGAGGAGCTTTTTGAAGTACTGGGCCTGGGCGATGTCTTCGACGGCCTCTTCTTCTTTCATCATCAGCTCGCGCTTGACCTGCTTGGCCCACTTCTCTTTGTGCTTCTCGAGAGCCTTGTAGTCCTGCGTGGCTTTGACGACGAGGGCCATGGCCTCTTCGGCGACGCGCTCGGCCTCGACGACGCGCTCCTGCTGGCGATCGATCTCGACCTGATACGCAGCCTCTTGCTGCTTCATCTTGTCGATGTGGCGGTCGTTGCCTTGAATCTGGTTCACCGTGTACTCGCCGCGACGCGTGCGCTCGGCGTACTCGGCTTTTCGATCGGCGCGCTTTTGGACCATGTCCTTCAGCGTTTGCTTCATGTCGTCGAGCTTCTTCTGCTCCACGGCGACGAGCTTCTTCTTCTCTGCGTAGAGCTCTTCGGCCTCGAGCTTGGCCTTCTCGCGCATCTCGAAGAGCACCTGCAGTCGGTACGCTGGTCCCTTGGCCATCATCCACCTCGTCGAAACGCTTTGACTGCCGACGCCTCAGCTGAAGACGCGTCAGCTAAAAAACAAGCGGATGCTGTCCTTGGCGAAGATGACGACCATGAACGCGAGCAGCACCAGCACGCCCACGCCGTTGATCGCCTCTTGCACCTTGAGGTTCAGGTTGCGGCGAAACAGCCCTTCGAAGGTGAGCCACAGCATCTTGATGCCGTCGAGCCCAGGCACGGGCAGCAGGTTGAACACGCCAAGGCTCACCGACAGGCCCGCGAGAATGCGGATGTAGTAGCGAAAGCCCAACGCGATTTTGTCTTTCATGTCGGCAACGATCGCCAATGGCCCACCGACAGACACGCCAGGGTCACGACGCACGAGAGCCGCCAGCGACGCCAACATGTTTTCGCTCTCGGTGATGGTGCCGCCGACCGCAGCGCCGAACGTTGCCACCACGCCGGCACTGGGCCAACGAATCGCGGGAGAAACGCCCAGGCGATACCCGCCGTCGACGCTGACGGGCGTGACCGACACGACACGGCTCACGGGTGTTGGTCCGGCGACGTTCAACACGGTGACGGCGATGGGGGCGCCTGCACTCTTCACGATTCCCTGACGAAAGCTGCTCTCGTCGACGATGGCCACGCCGTTGATGTGCGTGACGAACTCGCCAGTGACGAGGCCGGCGGCCTGCGCTGCACCTTCGTGCACCTCGGCCAGCTCGACGGCGGGCTGATTCACCGGCGACGGCCACGCGGTGAAAAACACGAAGAAGAAAAACACCGCGGCGATGAAGTTGAAGCCCGGACCAGCCGCCAGCACGAGCCAGCGCTTCCAGCGGGGAGCGTTCAAGTACGAGCGAGGGTCGACGGCGGCTTCTTCGTCGAGCGACGACATGCCCGCGATTTGCACGAAGCCGCCGAAAGGAAGGGCAGCAAGTTGGTAGTCGATCTCGCCGTAGCGCACGCCAAACAAGCGTGGACCAAAGCCCAGCGAGTAGCGCAGCACGCGCATGCCCAACGCGCGGGCCGCGACGTAGTGGCCAAGCTCGTGGAAGGCGATGATGAAGCCGATGCCAACGACGGCGAGGGCAATCTGGGCGAGGGTCAGGCTCTGCAGATATTGCAACACCCGAGCACCATAGCGTCTGCGTTCGCGTTCGGCCTGCTTGCAGCCTCGTTGTCGCCGAGGCGAACTGCTTGAGGGGCGGGCGGGAAACCTCCCCGCGACTCAAGGCGCGCCTCTGTCGTCGGACGGCGCCGCCAGGCACTGTGTGTACATGTAGGTACACAACATGTTGTGTGCTGGCTGTGCGAGCGTGCGCTCGCTTCACGCTCCTGCACCCGAAAGCGCCCATGCGTCATCTGCATCTCCCCCTGGCCGGTCTGCTCTGCGTGTTCGGATCGTGGGGTTGCACCACGGGTGCACCTGCGAGCGAAGGCGAAGGCGAAAGCGCCGAGGGCGAAGGTGAAGGGGAAGGAGAAGGAGAAGGCGAAGGCGAAGGCGAAGGTGAAGGCGAAGGCGAAGCAGGCGAAGGCGAAGGCGAGGGCGAGGGCGAAGCGGTGTCGACGTGCACGAGCAGTGCTGACGCCGTCGACTGCCCGTACACCACGGTCACGTTGAGCGCGGGCTTCATCGATCGCGACGTGCACATGGCCGTCCCCGCAGGCGACGCGCCGTCGACGGGGTGGCCAACGGTGGTCTACTTCCAGGGCTCGTTGGCGTCGGCGGAGTTGGCGTTTACGGGGCGCACCGACGACCTGGCCGGGCAGTTCGAGTTGGCGGAGACCGTACAAGCCCTGCTCGACGCGGGCTTTGCGGTGGTGGCCCCCGAAGTGCTCGGCGAAGGCAGCACATATTGGCAGACGAACATCGCGCCGGCTTCCACGTTTTGGAGTGGCACCTACGACGACAGCTTGATGCTCGAGCTGCTCGCGCAATTCGACGACGACGACGGCGACTTCGGCCACGTCGACACCAACAAGCTGTTCGCGATGGGCATCAGCAGCGGTGGGTTCATGACGAGCCGGATGGCTGTGAGCTACGCGGGCCGCTTCAAGGCGTTGGCGATCCACTCGGGCGGCTACGCGTGGTGCTCGACGGCGTGTGTGTTGCCAGGCATGCCCGAAGACCACCCACCGACGTTGTTTGTGCACGGTGCCGACGACGTGATCGTGTTGCCAGCCATCATGCAGATGTACGCCGATGCCCTCGACGACGACGGCGTTGAGGTCGATGTGCAGCTCGTCGAGGGCGGCGCGCACGCGTGGTTGGCGCCAGCGGTCACGTCGGTGCCGGCGTGGTTCCTCGCGCACTGACCCGCCGCCGGAATCAGGCGACATCGTGGCGCCTGCATCGCATGCATCGCGGACAGCAGTGGGCCCCGGCCACAGCAACGTGCAATCCACCCTCAAGCACGGCGCGGCGCGTGTTCTCGGGGTGTCGCTGGCGTGATCGGCCCAGCCTGGAGCGCCCTACGCAGCTCCTGACGTCGTCGGTGCTCGAAGCAGCTCGCGTTCTTCGTCGGTGGCGTGGCGCGTGTCCCAGTCGTGCAGGCGTGGTGCCATCAGGCGGTGCCACACCGGCGGCACCAGCGCGACGAGGATGGTGGTGAGGTAGCCGCCGATCATCATCGGTGCATCGGGATAGGGCCGCAGGTTCTGATACGGCACCTCGCCTTGCGCGTGGTGGTGCGAGTGGCGCGTGAGGTTGAACATCGTCCACGAGCTGAGGCGGCGGTTGGTGTTCCAGGAGTGCCGCGGCGCTACCGGTGTCGTCGTCGAACGCACGAGTCCGTAGTGCTCCATGTAGTTCACGATCTCGAGCAGCGCTTTGCCCAGCAGGCCGCAGGCGATGAACCAGGCCGCAGCGAGCGGTCCGCCCAACAGCGCTGTGACGACGACGATCGCCGCACTCATCGCGTAGCCACGCAGCACCGCGTTGCGCGATGACCACACCGGCAGGTGCAAGCGGGCGAGCCGTTCGGCCTCGATGTGCCAGGCACTCACGTTGCCCTTGATGGTGGAGCTGACGACGTGGACGTAGACGTTGCGGCCGCGCGGTGCGGTGGCGGGATCGTGGCTGGTCGAGACGTAGCGGTGGTGGCCGTAGACGTGTTCGATGGCGAACGAGGTGTCGAAGCTGAACGCGAGCAGCCAGCGGCCAACGAGCATCGAGATGGGATCCCAAGTGCGGTGCGTGAGTTCGTGGGCGGGGATGGTGCCGATGGTGCCGATCATCAAGCCGGTGAGGATGAACCCAGCGATGTGATCGCCCACGCTGGTGCCAGCACGCGCCGCGACGACGTCGTAGCCGCTGAGTGCGGTGAGCCACGCGCCAAAGCCGCCCACATCGGTTGAGCACACGCTCCACACCGAGGAGAACACCACCGTCGCGAGCACCGGCAACGCGAGCCACAACTGCGCGGTCAGCACGTGCGGTGCTGTGAACGTGGGCGTGCTGGTGTCGTCGCCACCAAAGGCGTCGCCGAGCACGTAGAAGGCCACGATCGCCAACAGGCCCAACGTGGTGATGCTGCCACCCGCGAGCAACGCCACGGCCGCGGCCAGGCCCACGCCGTGAAACAGGAAGTACTTCAGGTAGTGGGCGATGCTCGCGGTCGCCGCTGTTGTCGACGTTGTCGTTGTCGTTGTCGTTGTCGACGTCGTTGGCGCTGGTGCGGCGGTGAAGCGATCGGCGCGGATGTGTTCGCGCGCCACACCTGCGGCCTGCAGCACGTCGGCCGCAGCGTCGATCATCGCGTGTGGGCCGCACAGGTAGGCGTGCGTGTGTGGCGTGACGATGTCCGACAACAGCTCGTGCACGAAGCCGCGCGCGCCCTGCCACGTGACGTCGTCGTTGGCCGCCGACAGCACCGGCGCAAACGTGAACGCACCACGCCAACGCGCTTGCAGGTTCGCTATCTGCTCCAGCGCGTAGAGGTCCTTTTGCTCGCGCGCGCCAAAGACAAGGGTGACGTCGCGTGTGCAACCAGCGTTCGCGGCGTCGTCGAGGATCGCGAGGATCGGCGGCAGACCACTGCCTCCGGCCACCATCAACAGTGGCGCTGTGTCGTCGCGCAGATAGAAGTCGCCGCGCGGTGCAGCGACGTGCACGATCTCGCCGCGAACATCTTCGTCGACGAGATGGGTCGACAGTTGACCGCCCGGCACGCGCCGCACGTAGAACTCGACGCGACCATCGCTGCGGGCCGGTGTTGCCAACGAGTACGGGCGCGTCACGCCCGGAAGGCCAGCGAAGGTGAGCGGCGTGAACTGGCCTGCGCGGTACTCGATGGGCGTGTGCAGTTGCACGGTGAGGTGCGTGATGTCGTGGGTGACGCGCTCCTGCTGCACGACCACGCCGCTCGCGCCCGATGTTGGAAGTGCCACCTGCACGTCGACGTCGGTGAGCGGCACGCTCTGACAGGCGAGGATGAAGCCCGCGTCGAGCTCGTCGGCCGACAGCAGGTAGGCCGTCTCGGTGTGCTGTTTCACCTGCCCGCTCACGAGCTGGCATTTGCAGCTGGCACAACCGCCGACACGACAACTGTTCGGGAAATCAATGTCGGCTTTCAACGCTGCTTGAAGGAGCGTCTGCTTCGGCAGCACAGTCACTTTTTGACCGTTGATGGTCGCGGTGGTCGTCACAGTTGGCTCCCGGTGCTCTTCACAGAGCGTAGGAAGGCCGCGGGAGCGCGCACAGGTCATTTTTTGACAACGCGGGGTCATTTTCTGACAATCGCCCGCATGACGCCTCCTGATGCGGTTCGCGTGTTGTTGCCGGTGCCCTACCTGCGCCTGGTGGCCGACGTGGTGGGTGCTGCAGGGCTCGACGTCGAAGCGTGGCTGCGGCGCGCCGGGCTCGACATGGCGGTCCTCAACGGCAGTGACTGCGAGCTGGCGCTGCCGGCCCTGCAGGGCCTGTTTGCCGAGGCGGTGGCGGCCGAGGCCGCCGTGGGCGTGTTGGTGGGCCAGCGGCTCGAGGTGCAGTTGCACGGGGCCCTGGGCTACGCCGCGTTGTGCAGCGGCTCGATTCGCGAGGCCATCGCCCTGCTGCAGGCGTTTGTCGAAACGCGCTTTTCGCTGGTGGCCATCACCGCACAAGCGATCGACGAGTCGATGCAGATCGCAATTACTGCAACGCAGCCACTTGGCTCGGGTTCTTTAGCTATCCTTGAAGCGATTGTGTTGGCGGCAAAAAACATCCTTGAGGCCATCTCGTTTGGCGACTGCCGCATCAGCGAGGTTGCCTTTGCCTGCGCCACGCCACCGTACGCGGCGTTGACCGAGACGCTGTTTGGCTGCCCCGTCGTGTACGACGCGGTGTCGACGGCGCTGCGTCTGCCCACGCGGGTGCTCGACGTGCCGTTGCGTGCGGCCGACGCGGCGGCCTTCAGCGAAGCGCGGCGCTTGTGTGAGCGCGAACTGCAACGGGTCGACGGCATGCGCACCATGGCGGGGCGCGTGTTGGCGATCTTGCTCGAGCGGCAACAGCCCCACGGCTTCATCTCCCTCGACGTCACCGCCCGCTTGTTGCGCCTCACGCCGCGCACGCTGCACCGTCGGCTCGTGGCCGAAGGCACCTCGTTTCGCACGCTGCTCGACGAGCTGCGGCAGCGGTTGTGCGAAGCGCATCTGCGGTCGGGGCGTTTGAGCCTCGAGGAGATCGGCTGGACCCTTGGCTACACCGACTTCGCCAACTTCCGCCGCGCCTTCAAGCGGTGGCATGGCGTAGCCCCCGGGGTGTGGCGCCGCACGGTCAGCGCCAGCGCAGGCTCGTGACGTCGTCGATGCTGCTCGCGTTGCTCAGCAGCATCAGCAAGCGATCCACACCGAGTGCGTTGCCGGCCGACGGCGATGGCATCGATGGCAGCGCCTGCAGGAAGTCTTCGTCGAGGGGCAGCTCGACTTTGCCGAGGGCTTTGCGCGTGGCGTTGTCGTCGAGAAAACGACGGCGCTGTTCGACCGCGTCGGTGAGTTCGTCGAACGCGTTGCAGAGTTCGAGGCAGCCAAGCGTGCTGTGGCCGTAGATCTCGAAGCGGCGGGCGTAGCGGGGATCGTCGTCGTCGACGCGGGCCAACACCGCCATGCTCGCGGGCCACAGGTTCAACACGCACAAGCGCTCGCGGCCGATGTTGGGCTCGATGCGCGTGGTCATCACGTGAAAGAACGCGTCGTCGAAGCCGACGGAGTCGCCGACGATCACATCGCCAATCTCGCGCACCGCGCGCGGCAACGCATCGACGTCGCCGGCCTGCGTGGCGTCGATCGCCGCGCCGAGGTCGATGGTGGCGTAGCGAAGAAACGCCTCGGCCACGCTGAGCTGTTCAGGGGCCGCGTGTACATCCACGGCACTCTCGTTGCCCACGGCGTTGGCGACGACGCGGATCAGGGCCAGCGTGTCGTCGAGGATCGCTTCGAGGGTGCCAGGTCCGCGGTACCACTCGAGCAACGTGAACTCGGGGCTGTGGCGAACGGTCTGCTCGCCATCTCGAAACACGTGGCCCAGTTGAAACACCTGCGGCACCCCCGCAGCGACGACGCGTTTGAGGGCCAACTCGGGTGATGTGATCAACCACCGACGCGCACGCTGCGTGTGCAACAGGTCGAGGGCCACGTCGACGACGAGGGGGTCGATCTGCGGCTCGAGCCCGGGACCAGGCACGAGCTGGGGCGTGTCGGCCTCGACGAAGCCCGCGGTCCACAACCACTCGCGCAGCGCGCGGATCGCCGTGTGTCGACGACGCAGACGGTGCTGGAACCGGTGCGAAAACAGATCACTGTCGCGTTGCGTCATGCTTCGTCCTTGGTCTCGACGCTGCGCATGGCATGCTCCGCCACCTTTTTGAAACAAAGCCGTGAGGTTCTCTGTGAAGCAGGTTGCTCGTCGTCAGAAGCGTGCCGTGAAGGCCGCAGCACTTGGTGCGATGTCGGCCATGTCCGTGTGGGCGTTGTCGTCGTCGACGGCGCAGGCCGCTGGCTACTACGTCGGCGAAATCGGCACGCGCTCGATGGCCCGCGGCGGCGCCAACATGGTGAACCCCGGCGATCCGTCGGCGACGTGGTTGAACCCGGCGGCCATCACGTTGGTGTCGGGTGTGCAGCTGCAGCTCGACGGCAACTTTGTGCAGCTCAACAGCGAGTTCACGCGCGACTGCGGCGGTGTGGCCAACGGCTGCGCGGTGATCGAGACCATCGACCGCACCTACAAAAACCAGGACGGCACGGCGAACGCCCAGCGCGCCTACTTCATCGACGGCAACAAGCGCGTGATCGGTGCGAGAGACAAGGCAGACGACCCTGACATCGCGGTTCGAAGCGCTGATCCGGGCAGCCTTGGCAACCGCAACCAGCCCTCGCGCTTCGACGGCCAAACCGCTGTGAGCAACCAGGCCGGCATTCAGCCCATCCCGCGCATCTTCGCGACGTTCAACGGCGACAGCATTGGCCTCGAGGGCTTTGCCGTTGGTGCCTTCGCCTACGCGCCGTCGGCCGGCGACTACAGCTTCGCGGCCAACGGGCCCACGCGTTACACGCTCATCGACCGCGACATCTACGAGCTGTTTTACGGCGTCACCCTCGGCTACCGCTTCGGCGACTGGATCGCTGTGGGTGGCAGCTTGCAGGGCGTGAGCACCGGGCTTGATCAAAGTCTGAGCCTCACCGCCGACACCACGGGCAACGAAGACGAGAACTTCGACGTCACCGTGCGGATCAATGCCGCCAAGCACCTGATTCCGTCGGGCAACTTCGGCGTGTGGAGCAACCCGCTCAAGGCCCTCACCGGCGGCAAGTTCGGCGACCTCGAGATCGGCGCCTCGGTGCAGTTGCCGCGCGCCGTGCAGATGACTGGACCCATCAAGATCACGTCGTTTGGCTCGACGCTGAAGTCCGAGTTCATCGACGCTGACCTCGCCACCGTGAACGCCGACAACGCCACGGCCACCGTCGAGTTCGTGATGCCGCCGATGTACCGCGTGGGCTTGAAGTACGGCCAGGACGACGTGTTTGGCGACGGCAAAAAGACCGTCGGCTTCAACGTGGAAGGCAACTTCGTCTACGAGGCCTGGTCGACGTACGACCACGTGTTCATCACCACCAGCGGCCTCACGACGACGATCGGCACCGGTGAACCGACAGGCTTGCCGCCGATCGTGCAGCCGAAAGACTGGCAAGACGCGATGTCGTTGCGCGCTGGTGGATCGCTCGCGTTGTTCGACAAGATGATCGAAGTGCACGGCGGCGGCTTTTACGAAACGAGCGCCATCCCGAATTCCACGTACAGCGTCGAGCTCGTCGACGGCGACAAGGTGGGCCTCGGCCTCGGCGTGAGCGGCAAGCTCAATGGCGTGCGCCTCGATGTTGGCTACGGCCACGTCTTCATCTTCGACCGCACCATCGGCACCGACAGCATCGTGGCGGCGGGCAACGTGGTGGTGCCGCCGCCGATCGCTGCCGAGGGTGAACTGCGCACGCGCGTGGCGATGGGCACCTACCGCGCGAGCTACAACATGCTGAACGTGGGCGTGACCGTCGCGTTCGACGACCTGTTCAACTTCGGCAAGTACGCCCCACGCGCGGTGGGTCAGCCGGTGCCCGTCGATCCCGCTGCCGCTGCCGCCGACGCACCTGCACCCACCACCACCGACACGCCGGCCGAAGCAACGCCCGTGGCATCGACCGCGGTGCCTTCGCTGGTGCGGTTGCCAAACCTGCGCACGATCGAGTGAACGCAAGCACCTGAAAAGACGGCAGATATGAGCGGGCCGGCCGTGTGTCGGCCCGCTGCGTTTTTGGAGCAGATCACGGCCGATTCAGTCGGCCCGCGGCGTGCCGATGACGTGCGCATGACTTCGACCAACACCGCCGCGATCGATGCCGCTGAACTGGCTCTCCTGCGCGCCAACGAGCAGCAGTTTCGGGCGATGGCCGAGCACGCTCCGGTGCCGATCGTGCTCACGCGCATGAGCGACTCGAACATCACGTTCATGAACCAGGCGGCTGCCGACCTCGTCAATGGCGGCCAGATGTACACGGGCCCCGCCCTCGACTTCTACGCCGACCCGAAAGACCGCCCGGCGTTGATCGCCAGGCTCCGCGCCGAGGGTCGCGTCGCGCACTACCCGCTGCAGTTGCGACGCTCGTCGGGCGTTGTCGGCGACTTCTTGATGTCGATGCAGCCGGTGCTCATCAATGGTGCGGCCAACCTGTGCACCTTCGTCCTCGACGTCACCGAGCAGAAGGCGGCCGAAAAAGCGCTGCATGGTCGTAACGAAGAAATGGGGCTCATCCTCAACAACGTGCGCGAAGGCTTGCTGATCGTCACCACCGACGGCTGCATTCAGCCGGGCTACTCCGCCGTCGTCGACGACTGGTTCAACCATCCCGTGCCCGGCACCTCGTTGTGGGACGCGGCCCGCAGCATCGATGCAGCGTTCGCTGACTGGATGCAGGTGTGTTGGGACAGCGTCACCGACAATGTGTTGCCCCTGCGTCTCGCGCTCGATCAGCTGCCGCGCTTGTTGCGCATGGGCGACCGCCACATCCAGGTGGTGGTGAATGCGATCGGCGAGCACGACGACGACCACCTTCCTGCCCGCTTCTTGATCATCCTCACCGACATCACCGAGAGCGTCGCGCGCGCGAACGCCGAAATGCTGCAGAAGGATGCGTTGGCGTTGCTGGATCGCCTGCTGCGCGACCGCCAGGGTGTTGTCGACTTCCTGCACGAAGTGGGCGACCTCGTGAAGTCCGTGGCCGCCTGGAGCGACGACGACCTGCGCGGTGATGTTCGTGTGCTCAAGCGCACCATCCACACCATCAAGGGCAACTGCGCGATGGTGGGTGTGGCCGGGGTGGCCGCCATCTGTCACGCCGTCGAAGACGCGATCGCCGACGACGCCGAACGCCCACAGGCCAGGCAACTGCGCCCGATCGTCGACGCGTGGGAGCCGTTGAGCGAGCGCTTGCGCACGTTCCTTGAAGCGCAACCGCAAGAGCAGCTCGACGTCACGCCCGACGACCTCGTGCGCGTGCGTGAGTTGATGCGCACCGACGTGGCCGCGGCCGCGAGCATGCTCGACAGCTGGCAACGCCCGCCGTTGCGTCGTCGTTTGCAGCGGTTGGCGGCGCAAGCACAGTCGTTGGCGCGGCGGTTGGGCAAAGAGGTGCGCGTCGTCGTCGATGACCACCACCTGCGCCTCGAGCCCACGGCGTTCTCTGGCTTTTGGGCCTCGTTTGCCCACCTCATGCGCAACGCCATCGATCACGGCATCGAAGCTGGCGACGTGCGTGCGGCGAACGGCAAGTCCGCGATCGGCACGATCCGCATCACGACGATGTTGGTGCCCACCGACACCGGCCACGGCGTGCTCGAAGTGGAACTCGTCGACGACGGTGCGGGCATCAACTGGGCCGCCATCGCCCACAAGGCCCGCGCGTTGGGCTTGCCGTATGCAACCCACGACGACCTCGAACAGGCGCTGTTTGCCGAGGGGTTGTCGACGGCGGAAGCGGTGACCGACACCTCGGGCCGCGGTGTGGGCACCTCAGCGTTGCGCGCTGCTGTGCTCGAAGCGGGCGGCAGCATCGAGGTCACCTCGCCACTGCCAGCGGGATCGGGCACGCGCTTTGTGTGCAGCCTGCCGCTCGAGCACCGACGCCACCTCAACGTCGACAAGCACGCCAACTTCTGAGCGCTCTTCATCTCGCGTACGCAAGGAACACGACATGCCCATGGAATCGATCGACGCCGCTGAGTTGCTCGCCCTGCGCACGGCGGAGCAGCAGTACCGCGCCATGACCGACTACGCGCCGGTGCCAATTGCGCTCACGCGCATGAGCGACTCGCAGGTGGTCTTTGTGAACAAGGCCGCGATCGAGCTGACGCCCGGCGGCACGCGCTACGAAGGTGCAGCAGCCGACTTGTACGTCGACCCCGAGGCACGCCCGCGCTTGATCGCCAAGCTGCGCGCCGAGGGTCGCGTGTCGATGGAGCCGCTGCAGATGCGGCGGGCTGATGGCACCATCGGCGACTTCTTGTTGTCGTTGCAGCCGGTGATGCTGCAGGGCGTGGCCCACCTGGTCACCTTCTTCCTCGACGTGAGTGAACAAAAGGTCGCCGAGCGTGCGCTGCACAGTCGCAACGAAGAGATGGGGCTCATCCTCAGCAACGTGCGCGAAGGTCTGCTGATTGTCGACGCTGCGGGTCGCATTCAACCGGGCTGCTCCAGCGTGGTCAACGACTGGTTTGCTTGCCCCGCCCCTGGCACGTTGTTGTGGGACGCCGCGCGCAACGTCGATGCGAGCTTTGCCGACTGGATGGCCGTGTGTTGGGACAGCGTGACCGACAACGTGTTGCCGTTGGCGTTGGCCCTCGATCAACTGCCGCGGCTGCTGCGCATGGGCGACCGCCACGTGCAGGTGACGGTAAATCCGATCGGCCTGCTCGACGACGACAAGGTGCCCGAGCGGTTCTTGATCATCCTCACCGACATCACCGAGAGCGTTGCGCGGCAAAACGTGGAAGCGCTGCAGAAGGATGTGCTGTCGTTGCTCGATCGCCTCATCCGCGATCGCCAGGGCGTGCTCGACTTCCTGCATGAAGTGGGCGACCTGGTGAAGCACATCGCGGCGTGGCGCGACGACGACGACAGCGCTGACGTTGCCGTGCTCAAGCGCACCATCCACACCGTGAAGGGCAACTGCGCGATGATGGGTGTGACGGGCATCGCTGCCATCTGTCACGCCGTCGAAGACACGATTGCCGACGATGCTGAACGTCCGCAGGCCAAACAACTGCGACCGATTGTGGCGGCATGGGAGCCGCTCAACGAGCGCATGCGCACGTTCCTTGAATCGCAGCCTGGCGAACAGCTCGACGTCACCGCCGAGGACCTCAGCCGCGTGCGCGAACTGCTGCACAGCGACGTGTCGGGCGCCGAAGCGATGCTCGCGAGTTGGCAACGCCCACCACTGCGGCGTCGCCTGCAACGGCTGGCCACGCAGGCGCAATCGTTGGCGCGCCGGCTTGGCAAAGAGGTCCACGTCGTCGTCAACGATCACCAGTTGCGGCTCGACCCGCTGGCCTTCTCTGGCTTCTGGGCGGCATTTGCTCATCTGATGCGCAACGCCGTCGACCACGGCATCGAAGCCGCCAACGTCCGCGTGGCGAACGGCAAGTCAGCGACAGGGACCATCCGGTTGACGACGATGCTCGTGCCCACCGACACGGGGCATGGTGTGTTGGAAGTCGAGCTCGTCGACGACGGTGCGGGCATCAACTGGACCGCCATCGCCGACAAGGCGCGCGCGTTGGGCTTGCCGTGTGCGACCCACGACGACCTCGAGCAGGCGCTGTTTGCCGAAGGGTTGTCGACGGCCGAAGCGGTCACCGACACCTCGGGCCGCGGCGTGGGCACGTCAGCCTTGCGGGCAGCGGTGCTTGAAGCGGGCGGCAGCATCGAGGTCACCTCGCCACTGTCATCGGGCTCGGGCACGCGCTTTGTGTGCAGCCTGCCCTTGCCTGTTGTCGCCGACGGAGCGCATGCGCCGACCGCGACCGCCGCCGCGACCCACACGCCGTAGTCCTTCGCAGTCACCGTGGCTCACTGACTCGGTGGCAGCGCGGAGGTGCAATGCAGCGGGGCTCTGGCTAGCGTGCGCCGATGCTCACCGTGCTCTTTGCCCTGATGATGGCCGGCACAGCGCCGACAACGCCACCGGCTGCAGCTCCGGGTGCTCCGGCTGCTCCGACGTCACCGACCTCGAGCGCGCCTGCGGCGCCGGCGCAGACCGAAAAGATCCGCATTCTCACGATGGCGCCCGAAGGCGCGCCTGCTGAGCTTGGCGCGGCGCTGTCGACAGTACTCGCGCAATCGCTTGCCGACCTCGGCCCGTTCGCTGCCGTGGCCCAGGCTGAGTTGACGAGCATGCTCGACATCGAAGCGCAGCAGCAGGCGGCCGGCTGCACCGACAGCACGAACTGCGTCGCTGAGGTCGTGGGCGCCGTTGGTGCGGACTACTACGTCAGCGGCCGCCTCGTCGTCGCTGATGAGCTCTACGTCCTGCAGCTGCTGCTGACCGACACGAAGAAGGCGCAGGTCGTGGCCCGCGAGTCGCGCGATATCCAGGGCAAAGCGGCCCTCTTTGATGCCGCGCGCGGCGCCGTCCGCGTCCTCGTGCAGGGGCTGCTTGCCGGGCGCGCTGGCTCGCTGGTGATTGTCGCCTCTGAGCCAGGCGCCACGATCGCCATCGATCGCCGCACCGTCGGCGTCAGCCCGCTGCCAGCGCAAACGCTGGGGGCTGGTACCCACACGGTCACCGCCGAGAAGGACGGCTTCATCAGCGCCGCCATCGACGTCACCGTGGTGCAAGACGAAGTGACGACGTCGGCGCTGACCCTGCGCCCGTCGCCACAGTACCGCGCCGAATATGAGAGCAACGCCTGGAGCCTGCGCATCGCCGCGGCAGCACTCGGCGCCGGTGGCGTGTTGGCGGGGCTGGGCGCGGGCGGGCTGTGGCTGCTCGCGTCGTCGACGGCCGACGACGTTCGGGCCCGCACCGAGGCGTACAACGCCGGCGCCATCCGCCCGCGCGAAGAGTTCGAAGGCATACAGGCCGCGCGTCAGACCGTCGGTGGCCTTGAAGTGGCGACCCTCGTCAGCGGCGGCGTTGCCGTCGTGCTTCTCGGCGGAGGCGCGAGCCTCTTTCTCGCTGGTCCCGATCCGGGCCGCTACGTCGGACAAGCGGAGTGATCATGCGTGCAGTGCGTACGGCCCTCACCGTCACCTTCATTGCCGTCGCTGGTTGCGAGCCCTTCCTCGCCGACCTGCCCGACCTCCTGCCGCCCACCGACGGCCCTGACGCCGGCGACACCGCGACACCCACGGTCTTCTTCGCCGCGCCTGACAACAACGCGACGATCACTGGCACCGTGACCCTTGAGGTCTCCGCGGTGGACGCCGAAGGCCCCGTGCGCGCGGTGGCCCTCAGCATCGACGACGTGGCCGCTGGCAGCCGCGAAGCGCCCCCGTTCAACTTCGACATCGACACCGCCACCCTTGGCGACGGACCACACGCGTTCAGCGCCGTTGCGACCGACGCCGCCGACAACACCGCCGACGCCGCCATCACGCTGGTGGTCGCCAACATCGCGCCCCAGCTGCGCATCGACGCGCCGCTCGCCACGCAGAGCGACAGCGATGTTGCGCTCGTCGTGACGTCACAGGTTCCCCTGCGCGCCCTCTCGTTGCGCGTCGGTGATGCCGTCGTCGAGACCGTCGCCGACGACGCGCGTTTGGTCTTTACCGCCACCGTGCGAGTGCCAGCGGGAGCGGCTCCTGCGATTCGTGTGACCGCCAGTGGCGTCGACGACGAAGAACAAGAAGGCACCGCGGAGTTCTCGCTCACTGTTGACGACACCCCCCGCACGCTGAGCGTGCAGGTCGAGCCAACCACCGAGACCCACGTCGCCTCGCCGTTTGATGTCGCCATCGCTGTTGAGCCTGATGAAGCGGGTGCTGCTGGTGCCCCGATCGTGTCCTGCGCGGTGTGCGCTGAGGTCCGCTGCGACGACGACGCTTCGTTCGTCGAGGTCGCGGTGGTGGACGGTGCGTGCAGCCCGCGCTCTGCGCTCTTGTGCACGGCTGGCGACGAGATCGTCGTTGCGGCGCGCGTTGTTGATGCGGCCGGCAACGTCGGCACATCCACGCTGACACGCACCTGCAGTGAGCCGCCGACCACCGCTCCCCGCGTTGAGGCCATCGAGAGCGCGCTGGACTCGACGACGACGGTGACGTGGAGTGGCCCGGCTCCAGGCGTCGGCGATGCCGGCATCGACCACTTCCTGCTCACGACCCGCATCGATGGCGGCGAACCAGCAGCGCTGCAGGTTCCTGGCCCGCTGTCGCACACGCTGACGCTGCCAGCCTGTGTCGTGGTCGATGTCGAGGTCGCCGCCGTCGACGTCTTCGGCCGGTCCTCGCCTGCCAGCGCCAGGCGGGCGATGACGCACTGCGGGCACGACGGCTCGTTCACGACCATCAGCCTTGAACTCGACGCAGATGGCTCCGCCAGCCTCGCTGCCCCGGGTGCGCTGCGCGAACTCGCCACGGTCGCCGACCTCGACCTCGGCGACATCGACCACGACGGCGACCTCGACATCGTCGTGTTTGGTGAGCGCAGCAACGGAGCGCGACGGGTGCTGCGCCTCAGGCAGATCGCTTCTGTGGATGCGCAGCCGATGTTCGTTGCCCTCGACCACCTCACGACCGGCGCAGACGGCAATGCGCGGCAGGTCGTGCTCGCCGACCTCAACGCCGACGGCGACCTCGACGTGGTGGCGATGAGCAACCAGCAGACAGCGTTCTTTGCTGCCTCTGGCAACGGCGACTTCGCGGCGGCCACGATCCTCGACGTCGGCCGTGCCAGCGCCGTCGTCGGCCCGCTGACCCGCGGAGACGGACAGGTGGACCTCTTGTTGAACGCCGACGACGTCATCCTGCCCGGTGGCCGGGGAGCGCTGACACCCACGGCGTGCGCTGCGGGCGGCACGCTGTTCGCCGTCGCCGACGCTGATGGCCTGCCTGGAGCGGAGCTGCTCGTCTACAACAGCACCAATGGGCTCCTGCGCCTGCGCAAGCGCGACGGCGCCAATGCGACCTGCCCGTTCTCCGCCACGTCCACGGATGTCTACAGCCACACGCAGAGCAATCTGGTCACTGCCGTCGTGCTCGACACCGATGGCAACGGTCGACCAGATCTGGCGCGGCTTCGGACGCGAGAGATCGTCGTTGATCGCGACGCCGCGTTCTTCGCTGCGGGCACCAACGCAACCGCGCCGGTGCTCATCCCACAAACCGCGGTCGACGCCGCCGCGATCGACCTCGAGAGCGACGGTGACGACGACCTGGTCATCATCGACGACCGCAGCCCTGGCAACGTCCGCTTCGTCCGCGTTGAACAGGGAACACTCACGCTCGGCGATGTCATCCCCCTCGCCGGCAGGCTGCAGCAGGTGAAGGTCGCGGACGTCGATGGCGACGGCGTCGACGATGTCGTTGTGGCCGCCGAAGAGCCGCCAGCCGTCCACATCCTCAAAGGCGGCGGGGTCCGTCGTCGCGGCGATCGTGGTGCCGTGCTCTTTCACCAGACGAGCGGTACCGGAGCGGTCGCTGCCGCGTCGTTCGACATCGATCGCGATGGCGATCTCGATGTGCTCAGCGCAGGCAGCGCTGGCGTCGTCGCCATTGACGTGGATGTCGCTGGTATCTCCACAGCACCACTGACCGACGCAAGCTTGAACGTCACCGCCTTCGCCGCGAGCGTCGTCGACGTTGCCCGGGGTGCCTCGGTGCTCTTTGGGACGGCACCTGGAGACTGGGCTCTGTTGAACGACAGCGGCGTCACCGAGACGTTGGCCGCAGCATTCGCGCCAGCGCGAGCGATTGGTGCTGTCGACATCGACGACGACGGCGACGTCGACAGCCTCGGCGTGTTTCCCCAGCTCGCCGTCCGCCTGAATCAGGGCGGCTCGTTCGTTGCTGGCCCAGCGACACCGACAACGACCGCGAACGCGGTGGCGCTGGCAGTGGCCGACGTCGACAACGACGGACTGCTCGACGTGATCATCGCCGGCGACGAGATCGACATTGTTTCCCTGCAGCCCACGATGGCGCTCACGGGGACGCTGACCTGCGCTGGCCCAGCCACAGACGTCGCGGTCGCCGACGTCGACCACGACGGACACGCTGACCTGCTCGCGGCCTGCGCGGGCCCGTCGCCCTCGCTGCTGTTTGCCCGCAACAACGGCGACAGCCCGGCGACGTTCTCGCTCACGGAGGCCATCATTGGTGGCGACAGCGTGGGCCCGTTGGCCGCCGGCGACCTCGACGGCGACGGCGATGTGGACGTCGTGGTGGGCACCACGGATGCCGGCAGCGGCGCACTGCGCGTCGTGCGCAACGATGGCGGCAGCTTCGTGGTCGACAGCGATGTCTTTGGCGCGCCGGGCCGCGTGCTTCGCGATCTGCAGTTGGTCGACCTCGACGGCGACGGCCCCCTCGACGTCATCGCCACGCTCGGCGACGGCACGGTGGCGATCCTGCACGGCACAGCCAGTCGATGAGTGCGCCTAAAACGGCTGACCGACGATGATGTAAAAGCCCGGGCCATCGGCTTCGCTGGGTGACGCGGCGAGGTCGGCGCGCACCGTGAAGGTTTTGTTCCAGATGAGCCGCGCCGAAATACCCGCTGTCACCAATGGTTGCAGCGGGTTGCCACGCCAGTCGGCGAGGTCGTAGCCGACAATCGCGCTGTCGGAGAACAACGCCGTGCCAAACGACAACTCCTGACCAGCAACGACGACGTCGTACAACTGCGCGCGCAGCTCGGTTTGGTTCATGAACTTCACCTTGCCGAGGTAGCGGTGCTCGCGAACACCGCGACCAAGGGCTGAGCCGCCAAAGGCGATGCTGTCGATCGTGCCGCCGATGCGGGCCATCTCTTCCGTCGACGGTGCGCCGACGATCACATCGGCGATGAAGCGCGTGGCGAGCACCACCCGTGGGGTGTTGGCGATGTTGAAGAACGCGGCCCCAATCGCCGTGGCCCCCGCGTATTGAAACGCCGAACCGGTGAAGGCGTGGCTGCCGCGCACGCTCGCTTCGGCGAACACGCCGCGGGTGGGAAAGACTTCGTCGTCGCGATCGTCGACGACCACGCCGAGGATCGGTACCGACGACAAGCCCACTTCTCCGCTGACGAAATCTTCGGCGTAGCGCGAGCCTGGATAGGGCCCGCTGACGTCGAGAGCGCCGGGGACGGTGTACGAACCGCGCCAACCCACGAGCAGCTCGGTGCGCCACGGCTTGTCGCGCAACCAGTGGCGATACAGCAGTGTTGCCTCGGGGCGAATGAAGCGCATGAGGTAGTAGCGACGAACGAAGGTGTCGTAGGCGTCGTCGTCTCTGGCGTCGTCGTCGACGAGCCCGCGGCTGGTGGCTTCCGCAGCAGCGTCTGCTGGATTGCAGTCGACGTCGCTGCCCACACCGCAGTAGTTCTGCGACACCGTCGAGTAGTAGCGCAGACGTGCATACACGCGGCCCGGCAAGCCAAACGGGCGCAGGCCGTCCCACGTGATCGCGTGGGCCTGAATCAACTTCGTCGAGATGAAAACGTTGAAGCGCAGCTCGTCGTGAAACGGCTTGAGCCCATCGGCCTGGTGGTAGATCGAAAGCACGCCGCCGGTGCCGAAGCCTTCGTCGGTGTTGAACGTCAACGTGGGGACCGCTGCGAAGGTGAAGTGGGGCGGAGGCACGGGCTCAACGGCCGGCGCAGGCGCTGCTGCGTTCAACGGGGGAGACTGCACAGCGGGCGGCGCGGGTACCTCGTTCGACGACGACGCGACCGGCGTGCTCGATGGCGTCGCCTCGCTCGATGAGGGCGCCGCACTCGATGGCGTCGCCTCGCTCGATGAGGGCGCCGCACTCGATGGCGTCGCCTCGCTCGATGGGGTCGCCGCACTCGACGGCGTCGCCTCACTCGACGGCGTCGCCGCACTCGACGGCGTCGCCGCACTCGATGGGGTCGCTTCGTTGGGGGTGGCCTCCACCGATGATGGCGTCGGCTCTGACAGCGCCGAGGGCACCGACTCGGTGGCACGCGCGACGGTGCTCAACAGCAGCGCCACCAAAATCCAATGCAGCATGGTGAATGCTGTGCAGCCAAAGCGGTCGTGGCAACCGCGGTGCCGGGCGCTCAAGCGCCGTTCGCAAAAACAGGAATCCTGTTCGCACCAGCGGGACGAGCGCTCGTCGTCACGTCGGCTACCCCCGAGGGCTCAGGCCGCTGTGGCCTTGAAGGAGACCAACCATGAAGAACTGGCTGACCACGATCGCCCTGCTCGCCCTCACCGCCTGCATGGCCTGCGGCACCGAAGACGACCTGAGCACCGAACCGGACGAGACCACGCTTGAAGTCGTCGACAACACGACGGAGCAGGGCCTGAGCTCCTGCCCGAACACCGGGCCGAACCAGTGGCCCTACGTCTGCAGCGCGACCGGCGCGATGACGACGGGCCTCAAGGCCTGCCGCGCGACCGGCTGCACCACGTGCCAGCCGGCCTGTACGCCACGCTGAGCCGACAGCGCCGATCGACAGCCTCGGCGAGAACCGTTTGCCGGTCTCTCGCCGAGGTGCGCTTCAAGGGCAGTGCACTTCGATGAATTCGTTGCGCGACACCGAGCTGCCCACCGCGTCGGAGATCTCAGAGATGTAGCAGCCGTTTTCGGCGACGGCGTCGGCGGGCTGACCAAAGCCCGGCGTCGCTGACGTGCTCGCATCGGCGGTAACCCACGACGTGCCAAGGTTCGCCGGGCCAAGCGGCACAACGCGCTGGGCACTGTTGGGTTCGCGCACCGTGACCGACGGACCATCCAGCACCACACCAGCCGCTGAACGCAACGCGTAGGTGCGCGAGCCGCTGTCGTTGACGACGATGAAGTCGCCTGCGGGGGGCGTGACGTAAACGACGCTGCTGTCGAAGGTGACGCCCCAGAAGGTCTGGAAGCTGTCCTTCGTCGCCGAGCGCCCGATCACGAGATAGCCGCCGCGCGGCACCACGGTGTTGGCTGGCAGCACAAACGTCGCCGCCGTCGACGCGCGCACGATCGCAGCCCCCGACAGATCGATGCTCTCGCCTTCGCCCTCGCCTTCGCCTTCGCCTTCGCCTTCGCCCTCGCCTTCACCTTCTCCCTCGCCTTCGCCTTCGCCCTCGCCTTCTCCCTCGCCTTCGCCTTCGCCTTCGCCCTCGCCTTCTCCCTCGCCCTCGCCTTCGCCCTCGCCTTCGCCAGTCGGGCCGAGGGGGCAGTGGATCTCAACGAACTCGTTGTCGGAGCCGCCGGTGTCGGTGCCGGAGTCGGAGATCTCAGCGAGGTAGCAGCCGTTCGCTGGCGTGCCGCTCGCGCGACCGGTGCCTGGCGTTGCTGCGGTGACGTCGGCGTTGGTGGCCCAGGCTGCAGAAGCGGTGCTGCCCGCGTTGAGCCGCGTGTACGTGTTGCGCACGATGCCAATCGAGGGGCCATCGACGACGACGCCCGCAGGGTCTTCGAGGCTGTAGGCGCGGCTCGTGGCGTTGATCGTGATGGTGTCGTTGGCCTTCACGAAGCGAACGTTGTCGGCGAGGGTGACACTCCACGCGCGCTCGAACACGCTTTGCGTCGAGTTTCGGCTCAGCACCACGTAGCCGCCCGCAGCGACGATGGTGTTGGCCGGAATGGTGAAGCTGCCGCCGCTGCGCGTGAGCTTGAAGCCCGACAGATCGATGAAGGTGGCTTCGCCTTCGCCTTCGCCTTCACCTTCTCCTTCGCCCTCACCTTCTCCTTCGCCCTCACCTTCTCCTTCGCCCTCACCTTCGCCCTCGCCTTCTCCTTCGCCCTCGCCCTCGCCCTCGCCCTCACCTTCACCTTCACCTTCACCCTCGCCTTCACCTTCGGCGATCTCGCCTTCACCTTCGCCTTCGCCTTCGGCGGCAGGGACGGGGCGTGTGCAATTGGTCAGTGCGACAAGCGAGAGAAGCAGCAGGCCGAAGGGAACAACGCGCATGAAGAAACCTCGTGCCCACACAGACCATGTGCAGCCGCAGCCGGCAACGTGGCTGTGGGGGATCTGTCGAGGACACCTGACCGCCCGTCGCGGGCAGGTGGAGCCAAGAACGATCGTTCTCCAGCACCTTCGAGGCGCAAAGAAAACGGGCCGCCGAAGCGACCCGTGTCATGCCAGCTGGCGCCCGTTCAGGGCAGCTGACCGGGGCAGTGGATCTCGATGAACTCGTTGGTCGAGCCGCCGCCCACCGCCGTCGAAGCGTCAGAGACCTCTGAGATGTAGCAGCCGCTTGGTGCCGACGTCGCCGTTGCGCCGGTGCCAGGCGTCGCCAACGACAAGCTCGAGTTGGTGGTCCACGAGCCCGCGAGGTTTGCTGCGGCCACGGGCACCTTGCGGACGTAGTCGTTCTCGATGATGCCGATGGTGGCGCCGTCGATGTCGACGCCAGCGTCGGTCTCGAGGGTGTAGTTCCGCGCGGTGCTGTTGATGGTGATGACGTTGTTGCCCTGCAGGAACACAACATTGGCCCCGAGCGTGACGCGCCAGCCGGCCTCAAACTCTGCCTTCGTCGAGCTGCGGCTGAGGATGAGGTAGCCGCCCACGGGGACGATCGTGTTGTCAGGGAAGTTGAACAGCGCGCCGGAGCGCGTGATCTTCAAGCCGCTGAGGTCGACCGTCGACGGTGGGAGTTCCACGCAGCCCAGGCCGGCGTCGCAGGTCTCGCCGGGACCGCACGAGTCGTCGTCGGCCAGGTGCACGATGCCTTCTTCTTCGTCGCAGAAGTCGAGGGTGCATTCGATCTCGTCGTCGATCTCAACGGGCGTACCGGCCACGCAGCCATCGGCGTCGGCACCAGGGGCCGTCGGATTGCACGTCTCAACGCCATTGCAGGTGAGGTCGTCGGAGCAGAGCGCATCCTGCGGCAGGCCGTCGAGGAAACAGGGCGGTTCCACTTCGCCTTCGCCTTCGCCCTCTCCTTCGCCTTCGCCCTCTCCTTCGCCTTCGCCCTCTCCTTCGCCTTCGCCTTCGCCTTCACCCTCGCCTTCGCCCTCGCCTTCTCCCTCGCCTTCTCCCTCGCCTTCGCCTTCACCCTCGCCTTCGCCTTCACCCTCGCCTTCGCCTTCACCCTCGCCTTCACCCTCGCCTTCGCCTTCACCCTC
>JBIKRQ010000363.1:0-6378 GCA_044349155.1 Myxococcota bacterium | reverse complement strand
ACAAGAGGCCGACACCGTTCGAATGGACCAAGCCCGCGAAGGCAATCATCAAGTCCCATCGCAAGATGCTTGATCGCATCTCGACGGCGGTGCACTAGCGACGCTGCTGGCGGGACGCGCTTGACGGTGGTCGAGGGTGGCGTCGATCGCTTCTGGTCGATCGTCGTCGACGGCGCGAGCCACACGGTGTGTTGGGGCAAAGTGGGCAGCAGCGGGCAGGAGCGCACCAAAACCTTTGCGTCTGAAGCGGTGGCGGTGGCCGATGCCGCACGCCTCGTGGCCGAAAAGCGCGCCACCGGTTGGAGCTGACGACGTCGCTGGCGCCTGCGACCCTGTGTCGCATCGTCTGTGTCGAACGGTTTGCATACCACACTCGCACACCAGGTTTGTGTTGAGGTTGTCCATGCAAAAGCGTTCGCCCCTGCTCTCGTTGTTCGTCGCCGCCAGCTCCATCACCGTATCGTCGACGACGATGTTCACGGCTTCGTGCGCCAGTGCTGACGACACCGAAGCGTCAGAAGGCGAAGGAGAAGCCGAACCCGAAGACGTCGACCGCGATGGCACCACGGCGGCGGCGGGCGACTGCGACGACTTCAACAACACAGTTCATCCTGGTGCTGTCGAAGTGCTCGGCGACGGCGTGGATCAAGACTGCGATGGTGCAGACACGCCCGCGGTGGTCGATGACGACGTCGACAACGACGGCGTCACCGCGGCCGCTGGCGACTGCGACGACTTCAACAGCGCTGTGCACCCGGGCGCGCGCGAACGCAGCCTCGATGGCGTCGACAGCAACTGCGACGAGGAGGAACTCCCCCAGCTCGGCGACAACCACTTCGCCGAGGCCATGGGCCTGATGGACACCGACGACGACGGCGCCATCTCCTTCGCTGAATTTGAAACCGCGTGTGCGCAGTCGGCGTTGCCGTTCCTCGAGGCCAATGGCCGCCCCGGCGTGGTCGAAGTGCACGCGTCGTGCTCCGGTACGTCGAGCTGCCGTGGCTTGATCCTGCACCCGTGGAACGAGGTGTTTCAGCACGACTGCCGCGGCGTGAACTATTGCGCCGGGTGGAGCTGTGTGGAGACCGCTGTCGACGAGGAGCAGACGGGCCAGGAGGCCTACGAGACCGTCGGTTGCCTCAACTGCCACACGGGGGCTGATGGTGCCTTCAAGGTGCTCGTGCCCGAAGGCGAAGACGTTGCGACCACGGTGTCGACGTTCTTTGAGCGCAGCGACACCCGCTTTCGCAGCGTGATTGCCTTTGGGGTGTCGGGCAGAAGCAGCAGCGATCATGCGGTGAGCAACATGCCCGGCCACTTCGAAACGTTGTCGCTGCGCGAGATCGACGCGGTGATCGCGCACATGCGCACGCTGCCCCTCGAGGGCGCTACGTTCGTCAACGACGAGAACCCCGTCGTCGAGGCACCGCCAGAAGAATGAAGCCGATCCCGCGCGATGGTCTTGGTGTTGGTCTGCGCCCCACGCATCTTGGGGCCATCGCGCAAGCGTCCGACGACGTGGTCGACTTCTTCGAGGTCATCGTCGACAACCTTGTCGGCACCGCCGAGCTGCCACGCGACAACCTCCGCCGCGTGGCCGCGCGCTTCCCCGTGTGCGGGCACGCGGTGTCGCTCAACGTGCTGGGCACCGATCCCCTCGACACCGCGCACATCGCGCGCATCGCCGACGCCGTGACGACGTTCGGCATGCCCTTTCTCACCGACCACCTCTGCTTCACCGCCACCGCCGGCGTGCAGCACCACGACCTGCTGCCGGCCCCCGGTCGACGCTCCCTCGTTTCGTGGGCCGGGCAACGCATCCGCGCACTGCAGGCGTTGCTGCCCGTGCCGTTCGGCATCGAGAACGTGTCGTCGTATCTGCGCTACGACGGCGACGATCTGAGCGAGTGGGCGTTTCTCACCGCCGTGCTCGAAGAGGCCGACTGCGGCCTGTTGCTCGACGTGAACAACATCGTCGTCTCGGCGCACAACCACGGGTTCTCGCCGTCGGCGTACCTCGATGCGATCCCGTGGACGCGTATCCTCGCCGTACACATTGCCGGACACGAAGTCCGGCCAGATGGCCTGCGCCACGACACCCACAATCGCCCCGTCGACGACGAGGTTTGGGATGTCTATGCAGATGCATGGCGACGCGGTGGACCGTTTCCGACGGTCCTTGAGTGGGACGATGACATCCCGCCCTTTGCCGACGTCGTTCACCATCTGCAGCGCGCGCGCGCTGTTCGCAGGTCGACATGACGACGCAAGCGCCAGGCACGAATGCGACGACGACGATCGAGCCCCGCCCCATCGAGCCACCCGCCGAGTGGGTGCATCTGCAGCAAGCGATTGCCCACTACCTGCACACACCGCTGAGATTGGTGACCTCCAACGGTCACACCACCTTTGCCTCGCCGCCGGCTGAAGCGAAGTTGCAGCGGGCCATCGCCGACGACGGACCGGGCAGTGCGGCGCGCCTCGTCATCTACCACCAGCAACAGTGGCAGCGACGGCTTCAGGTGCTGCAGCAGACGTTTGCAAAGACCACCGCGGTGTTGGGCGCGTTCTCGTTCAACCGCTTGATGCTCGCGTATCTCACGCACGCCACGCGCGCTGAGCGCGCCCACGACCTCGGTGAAGCGGGTGCTGGCGTCTACGCGCACCTGCAGGCACTGCTCGCCGCGTCGAGTGCGGCATCGAGCGCTGTCGTCGACGACGATCGCCTGTTGCACCAGCTTGGCGATGTGTTGCTGGCACCAGCGCCTGCACGCAGCGCGTTGCTGCAGGCCCTCGCGCGCGACGAAGCCGAGCGCCGTGCTGCAACAGCTCCATGGCTCGCGCCCGTCGTTGATGGCCCACAACGTCTTCGTGCGGGCGCGCGTCGCATCATCTCGTCGCCTTCGTTGTCGGTGCTGCGTTCGACGTGGCAGTGGCCCGAGGCTGCGCCGCACAACGGCCGCCCCGTGCAGCTGGTGCGCGGCGAGGTGGTGCACCACGTGGTGGCGCGCACGGCCACGGGCATCAGCGTCGTCGTCGTCGACAGCGTCACGGCGCGCACGCTTACGTTGGCGCAGCAGCACCCATGGCCCGAGGTCGTCGCCAAAGTGACTGCGGCCGTACCCGAGCAGGTGCGTGCACAGGTGCCGGCGTTGCTCGAGCAGACAGCGATGCGGGCGTTCGCTGCGGGATGGTGGTTGGGGCCGGCGGTTTCTGCCTGAGCACGACGACAAAGTTGTCGAACCAGGCCCGCCGTATCAGGCTGCGCTCGATGCAGCAGTTCGGGCGAGCGGCAACGACAGCGATCCTGGTGCTTGGTCTGGTGCTGTGTGCAGCGCAGGTTGATCGTCGTTCTGGGCTCATCGACATGGATGAGGTGGCGTGGATCGCCAACGGCCGCTTCCTCGACGTGCTGCTCGCTGGCGACGTCGACAACCCCGACTGGTGGGCCTTCGACCGCTACGCGCACCACCCGCCGGTGGGCAACTACGTCGTTGGTGCGGTGCTGCACGGGATCGGCGAACCGATGACCTCGATGGAGCCGCGCCGCTTCTGGTACGAGCACGACATCGACGGCTTCTTCGACGCGGCAGCACTTCGTCGTGAACTCAACGCACGCGTCACCGACCGCCAACTCGTCGCCATGCGCGTGACGGCGGCGTTGCTCACGTGGCTGACCATCGTTGGTGCAGCGCTGGTCACGCGGCGATTGGCGGGGTGGTGGGCAGCAGGCGTCACGTCGACACTGCTGCTGCTGCACCCCACGTTCATGGTGCTTGGGCAACTCGGGCAGCTCGATGCGCTGATGACGTGTGCGTCGGTGCTGGCCTACGCTGCTGCCCTTGGCCTTGCGCAATCGACGTCGACACGCAGCGCCGCGGGCTGGAGTGCTGCACTCACGCTGTCCTTTGTGATCGCGTTTGGCTTGAAGATCTCGGGCGCATTCTTGGCGCTGCCAGCGGCCGTGGTTGTCCTGGTGTGCGCGCAGCGTCGTCGAGCGTTGACCGGCCTTGTTGTCGCGTTGCTGGCTGCGGGGCTGCTGACCATCGCCCTCGATCCGGCCCTGTACCACCACCCCATCGACCAGACGTTGGCACGGCTCGATTGGCGCCTCGACCGCGTGTCGATTCAGCAGTTGATCTTCGTCGAGAGTCGCCTCGCCTCGCTCGACACACGCCTCGCCTGGAGCAGCTGGCACCTGTTGCTCGCTGCTCCTGCAGCGCTCGTGTTGAGCATGCTGCTGGTGCTGGGCGTTGTGCGCAGTCGAACACGCGAACACTGGGCGTTCGTCGTCGTCGCGGTCGTCAGCCTCGCGATGGCGATGGGCAGCGTGCCATTGGCCTGGCCCCGCTATGTGGCTGTCGCGTTGCCGGCTGCGGCGATCGTGGCTGGCGTCGCCATCACGCACGTGTTTGCGCTGTGGCAGGCATCGCGCCGGTTGCTGCTGGTGTCGATGGGCAGTGCAGCGCTGGTGGTACTCGTCGCACGGCTCGCGTTGACGTCGTCGCACCAGCCGCCAGTGCCTACCGCTGCCGACCAGCGCATCAAGGCGATGATGGTGCACGCGCTGCACCGCCCTGGTGCTGACCCGAAGCTGCACACGCTGTTGTTGCAACACTTTGAGTCCATCGGCGACGCGCGCCGCGCCCGTGCCGAGCGCACCATCCTCGAGACGGCCGTGGCGCCGTAACGACTGCACCGCGCCGGCATCCAAGCACCCATGCCGGCGGACACCGCATCCAGTGCAGAAGCCAGCGATATCGACATCGACGTCGCGGTGATCGGCGCGGGCTTTGGCGGCCTGTCCACCACGCTGACGCTCGCCGAGCGCGGCCTGCGCGTGCTGTGCCTCGAAGCGCTGCCGTATGGCGGCGGCTGCGCGTCCACCTACACCCGCCACGGCGTGCGCTACGAGTCGGGCGCCACGCTGTTTTCGGGCCTCGCACCGGCCACGCCGTCGAACGCGGGCGGCTTCTTCACCCGCGCGTTGTCGCGTCACGGTTTGCACGTCGACGTCGATTTTCTCGATCCGGTCATCTCACACACCGGCGCCGACGGCCTTGTCGTGCACGGCTACGCCGACCGCACGCGATTCATCGAGGAGCTTGTGGGCCTGTCGCCTGCCCACAAGGCCAACAACGTGCGCGCCTTCTTCGCGCAACAGCAGCAGCTCGCCGACCTGTTGTGGCCGTTGCTCGACGACGACCGCGCCATCCCCGCGTTCACCGCCACTGGTGTGTGGCACGCCCTGCCACAGCAGCTGCCACGCCTGCCGTCGTACCTCGCCCGCGCACCACTGCTGTGGTCGCTGCGCAACACCAGCCTGCTGGGCCTGTTGCAGCGGCACGGTGTCGACGACGTGCCGGCGGTGCGATCGTGGGTGCGCAGCCTGTGTCAGATCTCGCTGCAAACAGACATCGCCGACGCCGACGCCGTCTTTGCCTGCTGCGTGCTCGACTACCTGTGGCGCGGCACGGGCCATGTGCGCGGCGGTATCGGTGTCCTCGTCGAGGCACTCATCGCGGCCATTCGTCATGCCGGGGGCGAGGTGCACCTGGCCCGTCGCGTCCGCAAGGTCGAGCGCAGCGCCAGCGGCTTTGTCCTCGACACCGCGCGTGGTGCAGTGCGTGCGCGCAAACTCGTGCTCAACCTCTTGCCCGCCGATGCAGCACGCTTGCTCGACGTGCCGTTGCCGCCATCACAGCAGAGCGCACAGCAGCGCGTCGACGACGGTTGGAGCGCGGTGCTCATCTACGCCGTGCTGCGCGCACCTGCAGGCGCCGACGCTTCGGCCCACCACATCGATGTGCAGCTCGATGACAACGCGCCGGCGTTCGATGGTCATCACGCGTTCGTGTCGCTGTCGGCGGCGAACGAGGGGCGCTTCGACGCCACCGAAGTCACCACACTCGGCGGCGGCGATCTCCGAACCGCGACGGTGTCAACGCACGTGAAGTTGTCGACGTGGGCAGCGCTCGACGGAGCGGCACGAGCCACCGAGGCGGCGCGCATTCAGCAGCAGCTCAGAATGCAACTTGAAGTTGCATTGCCGAACTGGACGGTGCTGCGGGTGTTGCCGGCCTCGCCGCGCACCTTTGCGCGCTACACGGGTCGCAGTGCAGGCGCTGTGGGTGGGCCGGCGCGCACGGTGCAGCGGCCGTGGTTGCAGGGCGCGTCCAGCGCCATTGCGCTCGTCGACAACGCGTACCTTGTGGGCGACAGCGGTTTTCCCGGGCAGAGCGCGTTGGCCGTGGCCGTGGGCGGCGCACGCACGGCGCACCACATCGCCGATCGCTGGTGACCACAGACGATGCATGCTGCCCCGCCTGTCCTTGACCTGCTGCAGGATCACCACAACCCTCTGCCCATGTTGCCACT
>JBIKRQ010000362.1:0-6383 GCA_044349155.1 Myxococcota bacterium | reverse complement strand
TGGTCCGAAACCGGGGCACGCGCCATTCTTCATCTGCGGTCGACGCTCCAGTCTGGGAGGTTTTCTGATGCCCTCGACTTTCACGCCGTCATGCAGGCAGCATGATCAGGAGCGGAGCTGCACCCGTGGCAGCTGACCGGCGCGGATTTTGGTGTACGTCCAACGCAGGAAATAGCCGAGGTCTGGGTCAGGGATCTGCACGGCGTAGGCGAGGTCGACGCCGTTGTCGTGCGCGGCGGCGGCAAACACCTGATGGTCGAGTGTCGCAACGTCGGAGGAGCGCCACGGCGTGTCCAGCCCCAGAGCGATCGTTGCGCCGGTCGCGGCATCGAGGATGTCGACGACGACGGACCGAGCGAGGTCGTCGCGTGCGAGGGGCGCCCGCAGCAGCACCAGCCGTTCGTCCACGCGTTCGGCGTGCAAGATCGCCTGGTCGGTCCACGTGCGGACCACGCCGCCGTCGCGGTCGATCAACGCAGCCCAGCCCTCGTGCGGTGTGGCCACGTCGTCGAGGAGGCGCACGAGGAACGAGCCGTTGCCCAGGCGGTCGATCGCTGGGCCATGTCCCTGCTCGTTCTTGCTCGCGCTGAAGCGGTCGGGCGACAGCGACACCACGTCGTCAAGACGCGTCACCGTGCTGCCATCGGCGGCCGTGGTGATGAGTGACAACGGCACTGGCACCGTGCCCACCATGCTCCAGGGGGCAGCGGTGACCGCGATGAGCCCAGCGTCGTCGCGCAGCTCCAGAAACACATTGGTGCTGTCGAGGTCGGGCGCGAGCGTCACGTTTGCGATGGGCACCGGCGGTTCGTTGTGCAGCAACAGCACCTGGGAATCGACGACGTCGCCCGAGCGTCGGCCACGAGGTGCGTCACGCGGGTGCCGCCGCGTGTGGTGAGCAGCTCGTCGGCGGTGAACGTGACGACGGGCGTGCTGCCTGTCGACGGCACGCGATCTGGCAACAGGCCACCGACAAATTGATCGGCGGGGAAGTTTCCCCGCCCACCCTCAAGAGACTCGCCTCGGCGACAAACCCCAAAGCGGGTTTCTCTTCGAGGCTCAAATCGGTCTCGTATGGGCCGCTCGCGTGCATCGCGTACAGGTCGACGCGGCGTTGCTCGCAGGGGCCAAGGTTCTCAAAGATCACCGACACCCCGGTGAACACCGTGGCGTTCGGGCACGCGGGCGTGTCGAGGCGCGTGCTGACCCAGCCGAGCCGTCCCTCCTCGGGCAGCGGCGGCCCACCGTACGGCTGCGGAAACAGCAGCAGGTCGCACGCGCTCGACGTCAACAGCACGGCCATCACGGCCCACGAACGTTTCATTGAGGTCCCCCGATCTCAGGTCAGCCCGCAGCGTAGCAGGTGCGCCGTGGCAACGCCGGGAGATCGCGTGACGTCGCGTGGGCGTCGTGGTCCTGCTAACGAGGCCGCGATGCCGATGGCCGACCTGCTTCGTCTGGTGCTGGTGCGCGTGCTGCAGGGCGCGGCGTTGCTGCTGGTGTTGTCGTTTCTGCTGTTCGGCATGATGTCGAAGCTGCCGGGCGATCCCATCGACCTCCTCGTCGCCAGCAATCCCGAATTGCGCAGCGAAGACATCGTCCGCCTCAAGAAGCTGCGTGGCCTCGACCAACCGTTCCCGGTGCGCTGGTGGCGCTGGTTCGTCGGCTACCACGAGGCGCGGATGGCCCCGCCAACGCGCACATTGCCTGCAGTGGTGGGCGAGCAAGACATCGTCACCGACTTCGGCACCCCACGTCCGTTCGCCGTCGACGTCGAGATCGAGCAGGGCGCGCTCACGCGGCTTGGTCTCACGGCCACCGCGGCGCATCCGGCGAGCTACGAAAACGGTCACCTCAAGGCATTGGTGTCGGCGGGTGCCACGCGGTTGGCGGTCATCGTCACCGACGTGCACGGCCAGCAGGCCCCGTGGATCGTGCCCGTATATGTGGCCACACCCATCAGCCCGGGAGCAAACACAGGCGACGTCGTCGTCGTCGACGGCGACCCGAGCGCGTTGTTGATCGCCGGCGGCACCGAAGGCCGCGCGCAACGCAGCGAAGCGCAGCTCATCGCCGCGGCGACAGCACTTCGTCCGCTGCCCGAACCACCGCCCATCGTCGACATCCCGCGTTTGCGCGGCCAAACCGTCGTGGCCGAAGATGGCGACGTCTCCATCGCGCGCGGCACACCGATCGAAGACCCCGACGTCTTCGTCTGTGGTGTGTTGTGCGTCGTCGTGGGCGGCGACCTCGACAGCCTTGGTTTCAGCCACGCCACCAAGCGCCCGGTGCGCGAGTTGTTGTTTGGTACGCGCCCGGTGTGTGGTGACTTCAACGTCGACGCTGGTGAAGCCTGCGACGACGGACCAGATCGCGCACGCCCCCCAGGCCAGGCCGACACGTGCAGTGCCACGTGCACCCCCACCGATCGCCCCTTCACCGTCGTCGACAAGGCCGCCTTGTGGTGCACGGGCCAGCTCATCCACATGGGCCGCATCGGCAACACGTTGGTGCTCACCGTACCCGCGTTGCTGTTGGCGATGCTGTTGTCGTTGGTGGCCGGCACGTGGGCGGGCTGGCGCGGTGGTGCCATCGACGTCGTCGTGCGCGTGGGAGCAGCCGTCACCTCGTCGGTGCCAGCGTTCTTTGTCGCGTTGTTGTTGGTCACGCTGTTCGCCGAACAGTGGCGCGTGTTGCCCTCGGGCGGCGTGTTTTCCGCAGGCATTCAAGACGAAGGCCTGGGCGCTGTGGTCGTCGACCGCATCCGCCACGCCATCATGCCCATCACCGTCCTCGTGCTGTTTTGGTCGGGCCGGTTTGTGCGGCAGGTGCGCAGTGCGGTGAAGACAGCCGCGAGCGGCGACTACGTGCGCACCGCGCGCATGAAGGGGGCGTCGACGTGGCAGATCGTGCGTCGTCACGTGTTGCCCAACGCTGCCGTCCCGCTGGTCACGTTGGTGGGGCTCAGCTTGCCGTCGATGTTTGGCGGCGCGTTGCTCACCGAAACGGTGTTTGCCTGGCCGGGCCTTGGCCGCCTGCAATACGACGCGATTTTGCAAAACGATTCCTACGTCGCCGTCGTCGTCTTCCTCGGTTCAGCAGCCCTGGTGTTGGCGGGGTCGTTGTTCGCCGACATCGCGGTGTTCATCCTCGACCCGCGCACGCGGAGGCCGTCATGACCTCGAGCCTGACGTCGACACGCAAGGTCGCGCGCACGGTCAAGCTCGCCGCAGGCGTGTTGCTCCTGCTGGTCCTGCTGGCGGTGTTCGCCGACGTGATCGAGCGCGTGTTGGGCGTGTCCTCGACGACGATCGACCTTGGCCACCGCTACGCCGATGCCGCCTTCCCGCACCTGCTGGGGCACAACGAACTCGGACAAGACCTGTTTGCGCGTCTGCTGCAGGGCGCACGCATCAGCCTGTTGGTGGGCGTGTTGGCCGCGGCGTGCTCGACGGTGGTGGGCACGATCGTCGGCGTCACCGCCGCCGTCTTCGGCGGCATCATTGACGCTGTCTTGATGCGCCTTACCGACGCGCTACTCGCGTTGCCGGTGTTGCCGTTGCTGTTGGTGGCCGCCGCCCTCGACATCGGCAAGGGCACCTCCACGACGACAGCGGTGCTCCGCATCGTGCTGTTGCTGTCGGTGTTTTCGTGGATGACGGTGGCGCGTTTGGCGCGCGCGTCGGCGCGTCAGGCCCTCAGCCTCGAGCATGTGTTGGCAGCGCGCGCGTTGGGCGCGTCGACGTGGCGGATCGTGCGCGTGCATGTGGTGCCGCTGTGTCTGCCACCGATCCTCGTGCAGGCCACCCTCGAGGTCGGCGGCAACATCCTCGCCGAAAGCGCGTTGAGCTTTCTGGGCCTGGGCGTGCAGCCGCCGACCCCGTCGTGGGGCAACATGCTCATGAGCGCCCTCGACGTGCTCAAGACCGATCCGCCCTCCGCCCTCGCCCCCGGCCTGTGCATCTTGCTGACGGTGTTGTGCGTGCAGGTCGTCGGCGACGGCGTGCGCGATCGCCTGGATCGCTGAGGCCTGCATGCTGCGCGCAACATCGTTGATCGAGCCGATGCTCGTCGTCGTCGTCGGCACCGTCGTCGCCATCCTTGGGTGGTCAAGCGGACACCAGTTCGTGAGTGTTGGCGGCGGTGTCGTTGGTGTCGTCGGCCTCGTCGTGCTCGTCCTCGCGCTGCGTCAGATCGGTCGCAGCCACGAAGCGTGGAACCGCCGCGAAGGGCCGCCGAGCGATCAGGCGCCACCCTGTTGAATGCAGCGCGTCACGACGAGAAAACCATCAAAAAGCGCGCGAAACGTCGCTTGGAACTTTGCGAGCCGCTGACTAAGCGAGTCGGGTCTTTCACCCGTCATCCGAGGAGTTCGTTGTGATCATTGGCTGCCCCACCGAGATCAAGACCCGTGAAAACCGCGTCGGCATCATCCCGGCGTCTGTGTTCGAGCTGACCACCTCTGGCCACAAGGTCCTCGTGCAGGCGGGTGCCGGCCTCGGCTCGGGCATTACCGACGACGCCTACCGCGCCGCGGGTGCCGAGATCGTCGCCACCGCCGCCGACGTGTGGGGCGCTGCCGAGATCATCTGCAAGGTGAAAGAGCCGCTGTCGCCCGAGTTCGGCCTCATGCGTCCGGGCCAGATCCTCTACACGTACCTGCACCTCGCGCCCGAGCCCGAGCTCACGAAGGTCCTCGTCGACAACAAGGTCACGGGTATCGCCTACGAGACCATCCAGGTCGGCAACACGCTGCCGCTGCTCAAGCCAATGTCTGAGGTCGCCGGCAAGATGAGCGTGCAGGTGGGCGCGTGGTGCCTCGAGAAGGAGCACGGCGGCAAGGGCATCCTCCTCGGCGGCGTGCCGGGCGTGCCGCGCGCAAAGGTCGTCGTCATCGGCGGCGGTGTCGTCGGTGTGAACGCGGCGAAGGTCGCGGTGGGCATGGGTGCCGACGTCACCATCGTCGACAGCAGCCTCGAGCGCCTCGAGTACCTCGAAGACATCTTCATGGAGCGCGCGCAAACGCTCTACTCCACGAAGCAGGCGATCGCCGAGCAGGTCAAGACCGCCGACCTCGTCATCGGCGCCGTCCTCGTCGCCGGTGCCCGTGCGCCGCGCCTCGTCACGCGTGACCTGTTGAAGACCATGGAGCCCGGCTCGGTCATCGTCGACGTCGCCGTCGACCAGGGTGGCTGTGTCGAAACCATGAAGATCACCACCCACGACAACCCCACCTTCGTCGTCGACGGTGTGGTGCACTACGGCGTGGCCAACATGCCGGGCGCTGTGCCGCGCACGTCGACCTTCGCGCTCAACCACGCCACGTTCCCCTACCTGCGCATGCTGGCGAACAAGGGCCTCGTCGAGGCGGTGAAGTCGTCGGCCCCGCTCGCCAAGGGCGTCAACACGCACAAGGGCCACGTCACGTACCAGGCGGTCGCCGAGGCCCACAACCTGCCGTACGTCGCCGTCGACTCGGTGCTCTGAACCGCGATCACGACAGCTGCGGCCCGGTCAGCGCACGCGTTGGCCGGGCCGTCGTCGTTTGTGAGCCGCGGGGTGCGGTCGGCGTGGCGCATTGTGCCGCGGTGCCTCGCCGTCGAGCACCGCAACGCGGGTAGTAGTTCCGACGAGTGGTGTGCTACAGGCTGCGACACGACCTGCAGCTGGTGGCCAGAGACTTGAATCACACACCGCAGCGGCCGTATGGAGTGAGGGGCATGAGAGCTCGGACCGAAAGGACCCTGTCGTGAGCGACGAACCGAGCAGTGGCTTCGCCCTGCGCTTCATCTCCGGCAAATACCAGGGCGGCGAATACCCGCTGGCCACCGAGCGCGAGATCGTCATCGGCCGTGGGGGCGAGCTCGACATTGTCCTCGTGGAAGACATGGTCTCGCGCAAGCACGCGAAGATCACGACCCAGCAGGGCAAGATCGTCATCCAGGACCTGGGCAGCACCAACGGCACCTTCGTCAACGGCGAGAAGATCAAGCGCGCGCGCCTGAAAGAGGGCGACCGCGTCCTCATCGGCACCAGCATCTTGAAGCTCATCGCCGCGGCCGACGCGCTGTCGGGCAACGTGGGCGCCACGCGCGAAGAGCTCAACGCCGAGCTCGACGCCATCGGCCGCCGTCAGGCCCACAAGGGTGATGTCACCTCGGGCGACATCGCCGAGCTGCCGCTGCCCGACATCCTCACGCTGCTGTCGACGAACAAGAAGACGGGCGTGTTGGCCGTCAAAAACGACGAGCACGAAGGCCGCGTCTACCTCAAAGGCGGCCGCATCTTCTACGCCATCCTCGACGACAACGACGAGCTGGGGCCGCTGAAGGCGCTGTTCCGCATGATCGCGTTTGAGACGGGCACCTTCGACCTGGGCCCCG
>JBIKRQ010000361.1:0-6400 GCA_044349155.1 Myxococcota bacterium | reverse complement strand
CAGCTGAGCGTTCTCAGCTTTCAGCTGAGCGTTCTCGGCCAGGAGGTCATCGATGCCCATGTCTGGCTCAGATCACGATCGCCGGCGGTTGGGATCGGTCATCCGATCGAGGGGCTGAACGGTTACAATCCGCGCAGACTTTGACTTCTGGTTTGAGCTTGAAATCTTCGGTGTTCCCTACGCGGCAAACACCGAAATCGCCGGCTGTGCCGATCGCAACGACACGCAAAGCGGTTCGCTCCAGCTTTTCTCCGACAAAAGTCGACCGCTTCAGCCGTTCAACACGTTGATTCCACTCGAGATCAACAGCTCGTTCAACGATTACGAACCCGGGGCGAGCGACGCCATCGGCCAAACGCAAAGAACGATCACGGTCGACGTGGAAGCCGACTCTCCCAACGCCCAACTGGTGCTGATCACGTCAAATCACGGCGCCAATCAAGGCGGGGAGGAGTACATTCGGCGGCTTCACACCGTACTCTGGGACGGCGAAACGGAACTCGTTTACATGCCGGGACGTGAAACGTGCGAGCCCTTCCGACAATACAACACGCAGGCCAACGGCATTTACGGCTCGAGCGCTCGCTCATCGGAGGAGTGGCAGTCCTTCAGCAACTGGTGTCCGGGCGACGTCATCGACACCCGGATCATCCCGCTTGGCGCCGTTTCGGCCGGGACACACGAATTCGTCATTCGTGTGCCCGCGGCGCGATTTGTAGGCGATCAGGGCAACTTCCCCCTATCGCTCTACATGCAGCTGGAGTGACGGGTCGCGTTCAGGGGCGCGGCAGCTCGCAGGTGCCGGTTGCGAGTGCGCACGAGCCCTGCACGCAGATGTCGGTGCCGCAGTCGGCGTCTTCGGTGCAGGCGATCAACGCGCAGCCATGGTCGCGGTCGTCGTCGAGGGGATCGGTGGCCACGTCGCGGCACACGCGGTGCGCAGGGCAGACGAAGCTGTCGTTCTGACAGGTGGCGGCCTCGCAGCGACCAGCGCGGCAGAGTTCGTCGGCACCGCAGCCAGCGTTGTCGACGCAGGCGGCAACGCAGTCGAGGTGTGAGCCGCCGCAGCCGTCTTGCACGCGATCGCAGACGCTGCCGTCAGCGCAGGCGCCGAGGCCGACGCCGCAGACGTTCTCGAAGTCCGGCGGCCCGATCCCGCAGGGGATCTCGGCGTCGGGGTGCAGGCAGAAGCCACCGTTGTCGCAGTCGGCGCCGGTGCGGCAGCCGCCCTCGCCTTCGCCCTCGCCTTCGCCTTCACCTTCGCCTTCGCCTTCACCTTCGCCTTCTCCTTCTCCTTCGCCCTCGCCCTCGCCCTCGCCTTCTCCTTCTCCTTCTCCTTCGCCTTCTCCTTCGCCTTCACCTTCGCCCTCGCCTTCGCCAGACGTTTCGTCGGCGGGGATGCACGCACCACCGACGACGGTGCAGGCCAAAACAACAGCAGTGAGGGAGAGGCGAATGGTGTTCAACATACCGACGCTTTGCCATGGACCAGCCATCGACGCCACCGTTGACGTGACGAGACGTCGTCGACACCATTGATCCATGCAGCAGTCCTACGCGTGGCGTGGCCACACCTTCGTCGTCGATGCCAACCTCATCGACAAGACCACCGTCGTGCTGGCCGCACCGTCGCCCACGGGCGCGCCCACGTGGACGCTCACGCTCGCGCGCGATGTCGTTGGCGCGGGCCTCAAAGCGAGCGTCGACGGCGTGCTGCGTGATCTCGTGGTGGGGCTGTCGGGGTTCCGGCTGCTCAGCCGCAACGACAACGCCACACTGGCTGGGCGGCCGGCCGTGCTGACGTCGCACACGGCGTTGACCCCCGAGGGGGCGCAGATCCAGCAGTGGCAGGCCTTCAGTGTCGACGACGACGGGCTCGTGATCGTCACTGCGAGCGCCTTGAATGGTCACGAAACCGTCGCCAAAATGGCCTTCGACCAGCTACTCGCGTCGTGGGCTCCATTGTCGAGCCACTGAACCGACCGAGGCCTGCTGTGAACATCAACGCGCGTTTCCCCATCAAAACCGGTGTGCCGTCGCCCGCAGCGCCGACCACGACCTCGACGCCCGCAGCGACGACGTCGACGGCCGCCGCCGTGAGCACACCGATCGCGAAGGCGCCAGCGCTCGATGGCGTCGACGGTGCACGCGCGCCGACGGCCCACACGGCCCTCGCCGGTGTGCCTGGGCAGCGCACGTCGGGTTCGGCCGCAGCGAACCTCGGAGCGACCCTGCTCGGTGGCGAAAAGGCCGAAACGTCGATGAGCGCCACGGTGCGCAACACCCTGATCGGTGTGGCGTTGTTGGCGGCCCCGTTGTTGTCGTTCGCCGACACGGTCTTTCTCGACCACAACAACGCCCCCAAAGAGATCGCGGTCGCGCAGCAGTTGGCGAGGAGCAAGGGCGAACCGTTTGTCCTCGTGCGGCCCGACGCAGCGTCGCTCGAGCAGCTGTTTGCCAAGGCCGAGCGCGGCGAAGCGAACATCCGCCACTTGATCTTGTCGGGCCACAGCTCGGGCCTGCAGGTGTGGGGCGAAAGCAGCGACGGCACGCACCGCGAAACGTCGATCGACGACATGAAGGCGCTCAAGGACAAGTTCCCCAAAGCGTTCGCGCAGGTGCAGCACGTCACGTTCATGAGCTGCTACGCGGGCTCGGCGGGCAACTCGGCCCAGTGGAACGCCGTGTTCGACAAAGCCCGTGCGATCACCGGCTTTTACGGCTCAGCGCCCAGCAAGGATCAGCCCGCCGCCCACAAGATGCTGATGAACACCGAGCTCGCCGTACGCGCGCTGCCGGCCGGCAAGCTGTCGCCGCAGCAGGCGATGATCGCCGCGAAGGCGATGGGCAACGCGCCAGGCTCCAACGTCACGGTGTTCGCGGCCCGCATCGACGGTGTGCACCACTCGCGCGGCCTGGCGGTCACACCCCTCGATCAAGCCGCCGACCGCGCGAACCTGCTGCGCCTGCAGGCCTTTGAGCCCTACTTCGAAGCACGCGCCGGCTTCGAGCAGACGCCCACGAACCACGCCCGCAGCCCGCTGCGCGACTACTACAACGCGTTGCAGACGTACTCGAACGCCCTGCCCGCCGACGCGATGGAGCGCTCCGACGTCAATGCGGCGATCAACACCACGATCCGCCTCATCTACGCCGACGTCATCGTGGGCAAGTTCGTGCAAGCGCACCAACAGACCATCGATGCCGCGCGCACCGAAGTGAAACGCCTCGGCGTCGATGTGCCCACCGACCTGAAGTCGCTCACGCGCGCGGACTGGATGAAGCTCGGCGACAAGCTCGACGGTCTCGACCTCGACAGGCGCAAGCCCGCCGCACAAGAGCTGCGTCGCCTGGTGCGGGATGGGCTGCGCGACCTGAGCCCCGAGATCATCCCGTCGACGTGGATCGGCTGAACCCGGTCAGTAGCCCTTGCCGGGGTTCAAGATCCCGGCGGGGTCGAACACGCGCTTGATGCCGTGCATGAGCGACAACTCACGCTCGCCAATCATCGCCTCGAGTTGCTCATGCTTCAGCAGGCCCACGCCGTGCTCGCCGGTGACCGTGCCGCCGAGGTCGAGTGCACCGTGCAGGATGTCGTTGAACGCCGCGCGCGCTGCTGCCGTCGAGACGGGGTCGTGGCCGTCGTAGACCAACGTGGGATGCAGGTTGCCGTCGCCCGCATGGCCGAAGGTGCCCACCACCACGCCGTGCCGCGCGGCCACGTCGCTGCACAACTGCAACAGCGCGGGAATCGCGCGCACGGGAACCGCGACGTCGTCGAGCAAGCAGTGCCCCTTCTTCTCGAGCGCTGGCAGGGCTGCTGAGCGCGCGGCCATCAACTGCTTGCCCTCGCTCTCGTCGGTGGTCGTCGTCGACAGCGAAGCACCATGCTTCGTGCAGATGGCCTCGCTCGCTCCGAGCACCGCGTCGGCATCGGCGGTGTCGACCTGGGCCAACACGAGGGCGGCAGCGTCGGTGTCGAGCTGCATGTGCACGAGGTCTTCAACAGCGCGCACGGTGACCTGGTCCATGATCTCGAGCTTCGACAACGCGCGTGTCGCTTCGAGTGCCACCACGGCTTCGCCAGCGGCGACGAGCGTGGGGAAAAACGCGAGCAGCGTGCCGCGTGCTGGTCGACGTGGCAGCAGGCGCACCGTGATTTCCACGATCACCGCCAGCGTGCCTTCTGAGCCGATGAGCAGGCGGTTGAGGTCGAGGCCGGCGACGTTCTTCATCGTGAGCGCACCGGTCTCGATGATGCTGCCGTCGGCCAACACCGCCTTCAAGCGCGCGACGTGATCGCCGGTGACGCCGTACTTCAAGCAGCACGCACCGCCCGCGTTGGTGGCGACGTTGCCGCCGATGCTCGAGATGTCGCGGCTGGCGGGATCGGGCGCGTACATCAAGCCGTGCTCGCGGGCCGCGGCATCGAGCGCGCCGTTGAGCACACCGGGTTCAACGCGCGCGAGGCGCCCAGCGACGTCGAGGTCGAGGATGCGGTCCATGCGCGCGACCGACAAAACAATGCAACCCGCAGTTGCATTGGCACCACCGCTCAAACCCGTGCCTGCGCCGCGCGGCACCACCGGTGTGCCTGTGGCGTTGGCGACCTGCAGCGTGAACACGACGCTGTCGATCGACTTCGCCTGCACCATCGCCAATGGCAGATGCGACTCGCACAGGCCGGCCTGGTCGCTCTTGTACGAAGCGAGGATGTCGGGATCGACGATCACTTCGTCGGCGGGCAGAGCAGCGAGCAGGCGGGTGACGACGTCGTCAGCGCGCACAATGGCGGTCATAGAAGGCATGCAGGTGCTCTCCGAGGATGCGCGCGGCGGTGTCGCCATCGCCGTGTTGCAGGGCCGACAAGATTGCTTCGTGTTCGACGAGCAGGTGTTCAACGACGGGCGAGATGGCCTCTTCGTCGTTGAGGGCATCGCGCAGGTGCCGCGACATGGTGTCGCGCAACACGTTCATCACGAGGACAAACGCGCGGTTGCCAGCAGCGTCGACGAGGGCGGTGTGAAAGGCGACGTCGGCTTTTTGAAAGCGGTCGACGTCGGTACCCGCACCGCGCATGTCGTTCAGAGCAGTGCGCGCGCGCCCAAGGGCGGCCACATCGTTGCGCGCAGCGGCCGCGCGCATGCTGCTGGTCTCGACGAGCAGACGCAGCGACACCAACTCAGGCAGCGACACCTGCCCCAGCAGCATCATGTTCTCGAGGGCGAACGAGGCACTGGGCAGCAGACCATCGCCGGTGATGGTGGGCCCCTTCGTCGTCACACGATCGCCGCCGGTGACGAGCCCTTGGGCCTGCAGCACGCGCAGCGCCTCGCGCACCGTGGTGCGGCCCACGCCAAAGCGCGCCGACAAGTCCTTCTCGCTGGGCAGCGGTGTGCCACTGCGCAGGTCGCCGTTGACGATCGCTTCGCGGATGCGGCGGGCCAGACCCATCGCCAACGGTTCACGGTCAACGTCGGCCACGGCGTCGAAGAAGGCGTCGCTCATGGGTGGACTGTACCCACTTGTCCGCTTGTCAGACAAGCTGGTAGCGTGCGTGACCGGTCGCTTTCCAAAGCCATCGGGGTCGCCCACCGCCTGACCACCCGTACCGCTGGAGCACGCCATGACGCTCGATCCAAAGACCACCGCCCTCGTCCTCATCGAGTTCCAAAACGACTTCACGAGCGAGGGCGGCGTGCTGCACGGCGCAGTCAAGGGCGTGATGGCCGAGACCCAGATGTTGGCGAAGACCAAAGACGTCGTCGCCAAAGCCCGCGCGGCCGGCGTGACCATCATGCATGCGCCGATCACGTTCGCCGAGGGCTACACCGAAATCACCAAGCACCCCTACGGGATCTTGAAGGGTGTGGTCGACGGCAAGGCGTTCGTGAAGGGCAGCTGGGGTGCCGCGATCGTCGACGAGCTCGCGCCGGTGGCGGGCGACATCGTCGTTGAAGGGAAGCGCGGCCTCGACACGTTTGCCAGCACGAACCTCGACTTCATGCTGCGCAGCAAGGGCATCAAGACCGTGGTGCTCGGCGGCTTCCTCACCAACTGTTGCGTCGAGTCGACGATGCGCTCGGCGTATGAAAACGGTTACGAGGTCATCACCCTCACCGACTGCGCCGCAGCCACGTCGTGGGAAGAGCACGCGAACGCCTTGAAGTTCGACTTCCCGATGTTCTCGAAGCCCACCACCGCCAGTGAATTCCTCAAGACGCTCTGATCGTCTCGATCGCTTCGCGCGGTGCGTGAGCGCTGAAACAACAAGGCCCGGGTCGACGCGTTGTCGCCCGGGCCTTCGTGTTGTCGGCGGTGTGCTCAGGCCGCTGGTGCTGCTTCGGCGGGCTGCTTCGACGACGACGATGACGACGACGACGACGACGACGACGACGAC
>JBIKRQ010000360.1:0-6423 GCA_044349155.1 Myxococcota bacterium | reverse complement strand
CAGCTCGATGACCTGCGCGCGCTCGATCCCAACGGAGTCCGCTCGGCCGAGATCGACCTGCTCGCGGGCAGCCTCAAGTTGCAGCTGTTGGAATTCAACGGCGCCGAAGAGATCTTTGGTGACGTCGTCTCGCGCTATCGCGCCGCCGATGGCCAGCTGGCCACGCTGCAAGCCGACATGAGCGTGCGCGAGCTCGTCCTCAAAGACATCCTGGCTCTCGAGCAGGACGAAAACGCCGTGCTCTCGTCGCCGCTGCCGCCGATTGCAGCACGTCGAGCTGCGCAAAACCGCGACGTCGCGCGCTCGCTGTCGGTCTTCAAAGACCTGCAACGTTCACGTGCCGAGGTTGAAGAGTCCGAGGCCATCCTCGAACAGCTCGACGCCATGCTGTCAGCGTCGAACGCCTCGCGTGCCGAGTTGTTCACGGCGTTGCAGTCGGTCGTTGGCCGGTCGTCGTCGCTGGCGAACACCGTTGCCACGCTGCGCACGCGCGCCATCGCCGTCGAGCGCACCATTTCGCGGCCCGACGCTGCCACGGCACAGCAGCTTCAGGCGCTCGCCGCTCAGCGCGGTGAGATTGAGCAGCGCATCAAGTCGGTGCCCACCACCGTCGAGGCGCTCACCGCGCGCAAGGCGAAGTTCAACGAGCAGCTCGATGCCGCCGAACGTGGGCTGCACGAGCTGGAACTCACCAACAACCGTCTGCGGGCGGGTGTGGCGGCGTCGGACTGGCAGGCCCAACGCGAACTCACCACCGACCCAACCGCACGCGAGGCTGCCCGCCTCAAGGTGCGTGAGCTCGCCGCCGAGGTCGACGCCCACCAGCAGGCCATCGACGCGATCGAGTCGATCATGTCGAGGTTGCGTGTCGAGGTGCAAACCGCCGGTGGCCGTGGCTCGGGTGAAGAGCAGCTTCGCCGCGAACTCGACGCCACGTTGCGCAACGAGCGCGTCATCCTCGCGCAGGTGCGCGATCCGTCACAGGCGTCGCTGGGTGCTCGGCTCGATGCGCTCAATGCCAAGCTCGATGCCATCGACACGGGAAACCAGGCCTTTCGCACCGAGCTCGACGCCAACGTCGACCAGCGTCTCAGTGGTGTGCGCACCACCATCTCCGCCGAGCGCGAAGCTTTGGCCGGCTACCGCGCGCGCCTCGACGCCATCGATCTGCAGGCCGCCGGCCTGCGCGATGCCGCCACAGTGGTCGCCCTCGACCGCGTTCGCCGCGACATCGCCCACATCGTGCTGCATGCCGACGTCGGCATTGTTGACACGGCGTTTGCCCGCAAGCAGGCCGAGACCGAGCAGATTGGTGCGCTCGAACGCGCCCGCGCCGCGGCCTTGACCGACTTGACCCAGGCCTACGCCGACCTGACCCGGGACGACCTGCCGTGAGCGCTGCATCCCTCCCGTTGTCGTTGTGCGCCATCCTGCTGTCGGCACCGCTGCTGGCTCAAACCGGCGCCGTGAACCCCACAGCACCGCAGGCCGAAGACCGTCCCGACGTGGGCGATGGCTCCGACGCGCCTGTCGCCGCTCCGCCTGCTGCGTCAGCCCCCCCTGCCGATGCCCCCTGGCGTGACGACAGCGAACGCGCCCGCGTCGAGGCCTACATTGATGGCGTGCGCGTGTTTGAAGAGCACGCCCGCGACATGAAGGAACAGCTGCGCGAACTCGCCGAACGCAAGTACAAAGAGCGTCGGTCGCAGATTGAGGCCAACTTTCGTCGCCAGCTCGATCCCCTGGTGGCTGCGGAGCGTGGGCGCCGCCTCGACGCAATCGCCACCCTTGAGCGCTTCGTGGAGCAGCATCCCGCTGATCGCGAGTTTCTGCCGGGCGTGCTGTGGCGCCTCGCCGAGCTGTACTACGAGCGCGTCGACGACGAGTACAAGGCTGCACTGGTCGAGTATCGCGACTCGTACGAGCGCTGGAAAAAGGCGGGTGGTACTGGCGATAGCCCCGTCGAGCCGCAGAAGCGCTTTGAGAAGTCCATTGCAGTCTACGAGCGACTGATTCGAGACTTTCCAGAATATCCATTGCTCGATGGTGCCTACTACCTCCTCGGGTATACGCTTCGCCAGCAGAACGACACTGAGCAGGGTATTGCTGCTTGGAAGACGTTGGTCGACCGCTTCCCGAAGTCCCGCTTCTATGGCGAAGTGTGGTTCCGCCTGGGCGATCAGGCCTTCGATGACGAAGACTGGCCGACCGCCATTGCCGCGTTCCTGAACGTGGTGCCGCTCAAAGACTCCGACTACTACGACAAGGGCCTCTACAAGCTCGCGTGGACCTATTATCTGGTCAATCGCTTCGACGACAGCATCGTTCGCTTCTTCGAGCTGCTTGATTTTTCGTACGCGAAAAAGGCGGCCGACGGCGAAAGCGGTTCGGTGCTCGAAGAAGAAGCCGTGCAGTACGTGGCGATCAGCTTCGGCGACGACAACTGGGACCGCGGCCCCGACTACAAGACCCTCGTCAGCGGCGACAGCCTGGCCGACCCAAACGCCACCGTCGACGTCGACTACGTCCGCTTCGCCACAGACTACTTCAAGCGCACCGCGGCGTCGGGCAAGCCCTACGAGCGCGACGTGATGGCCCGCCTCGGCGACAACCTGTTCCGGCAGTCCAAGCACCTGCAGGCCGTTGCGGCCTTGCAGCGCGCGCTTGACCTTGACCCATTGCATCGTGATGCACCAAAGCTGCAAGATCAGATCGTGCAGGCGTGGGTGCGTGAACGCCAGTTCGAAAAGGCTGCTGAAGCCCGCGATGTCCTCGTGCGCGCTTATACGAAGGGCTCGCCCTGGGCTCGCAAGTGGGCAAACGACCCAGACGCGCTGCACGCGTCGGAAGACTTTGCACGTACCAACCTCTACAGCGCCGCGCTGTACTACCACAAGCAGGCCACCAGCTACTTCAACGCCGACAAGCCTGAACTTGGCGAGCAGTATTTTCGCTTGGCCTCGTCGTCGTACGAGGATTATCTGAGCCGCTATCCGCACGACAAGAATGCGTACGAGCTCGGGTACTACCTCGCTGAAACATACTACTATTCCAAGCGATTTGATGATGCGGTTGCGCAATACGAAAAGACGCGTGATTCTACGGCCGGAGTGAAATACCGCGCTGAGAGTGCTTTGAATGCCGTCTATTCCTACGAGGAGATCATCAAACAGGCGCAAGACAAGGGCACCCTCGTCAAGCGTGAAATCGCCGCCGGCGGTCCTCGCGACGCCTCGAAGGCAGCCGAGCCCATTCCAGCGCTTCGTGAGCAGTACATCACGGCCATCGACAAGTTCCTCGTCGGTGGCGCTGAGCACGAGATGGCGCCGGCGTTTGGCTACCGCGCTGGCGAGGTCTACTACGCGTACAACCAATACGACGAAGCCGTCCGTCGCTTCCGTATTGTTGTCGACAAGTTCCCCGAGTCCGAGGCCGCGCGCTACGCCGCCAACCTCATCCTCGACGACCTGCTCGCCCGCAAGGACTGGAAAGCCGCTGCCGAAACGGCCGCTGCCTTCAACGAGAAAAAGGTGGGTGGCGAGGCCACCGATACCTTCCAGAAAATCCAGGGCGGCGCGCGCTTCAATATCGCCAAAGAAACCCTCGAGGGCGGCGCCAAGAAGATGGACGAAGGCAGCATCTCCGACGGTATTGCCATGCTTGAGAGCGGCGCTGAGCAGTACCTTCAGTTGCTGGCCGAAGATCCGAAGCGCGAATTCGCCGATGTGATGATGTACAACGCTGCGCTGTCATACGAGAAAGCTCGTCGACCGGTGAAAGCGGCGGCCCTGTATGAACGGCTGTACAACGAATACCCGAGTTCCGAGAACGCGCCCGAAGCGATGTTCCGCGTCGCCAACAAGAGCGAGCAGGCCTTCAACTTCGACAAGGCCATCTCCACGTACCTGGCGCTCGTGAAGAAATACCCCGCGTCCGAGCGCTGTGCTGACGCGCAGATCAACGCCGCCCTCGCCCTTGAAGGCACGCAGCGTTACGACCAGGCCGCCGGCGAGTTCGAGCGGTACGCCACGCTGTTTCCGACCAAGCCCGACGCGCCGGCGGTGTTCTATCGCGCCAGCATGGTTCATCAGCGCCGCAAGAACGCTGACGCCGAGGCCGAAGTGCTCAAGCGCTTCATCTCCCGCTACGGTTCGACCACCGGGCAGGGGGCGAAGGTCGTCGAGGCCCAGGCCCGCCTCGGCGAAATCTATGGTGAGCAGGCGAAGAAGAAGCCCGCCGCGAAGAAGCCGTCGGTCGATGCCTTCCAGGCTGCCGTTTCCGCCTACGGGAAGGTCAATGGAGATCCGCAGGCCGCGTACTTCGCTGCCAAGGCCGCCTTCAACCTCGCCGAAGACGACTTCGAGGCCTACCAGCGCCTCAAAATCGTGAGCAAGAGCGCCAAGAATCAGGTGAAGGAGCTCGAGGCGAAGTCCAAGAAGCTCACGGAGGTCGAGGCGCGTTACAAGGCGGTCATCACGACCTACAAGAGCGCAGAGTGGTCGTTGGCGTCGCTGTACCGAATCGGCTCGCTCTACGACAACATGCAAAAAGTCGTGCTGCAGTCGCCGTGCCCCGACGACATCAAGCGCGAGTTTGGCGACATCGGGTGCGACGAGTACGCCAACGCCGTTGAAGACAACGCGTTCAACGTGTCGCAAAAGGCGATCGCCAACTTCCAGGTCGCCTACGACAAGGCCCGCGAATTCAAGCTCACGAACGTCTGGACGAAGAAGACGCTCGAGGACCTGAATCTGCTGAACCCCGAGAGCTATCCGATCGACAAATCGCCGTTGGCCCCGGTTGCTGATGCCGTGGTCGACGACGGCCTCGGTCTCGTGCTGCCCGATGGTGGTGCACCCGACCTCAAAGCCCTCGGCGTCGGACCGGCGGAACAAGCAACAGGCGGTGGCAAGTGAGACTACTCCTGGCAAGCGTTGTGGTGCTCGGCGCCAGCAGCTGCGCAACCACTCCAGAGACGCCTGGCACGTCGACAGAGCCAACACCGTCGACGGCTGAGGCGGCCCCCGCTGCGTCGCCGGCCACGGCAGCGGCCCCGGCAACGCCAACGCTGGCAGCGCCACCAACAGCCGCTGCAGCGCCAACGCCCCCCCCCGGGCAAACGCGCACCGGCGATGGCATCGACGACGAGAACTGGCTGCCGCGCAAAGACACCGCTGCCTACGCCGCGTTCATCGATGCAGTCGAAACGGCACGTCGCGATCCGCGCGCTTCGGTGTCGAAGTTTGTGTCGGCAGCGTCGACGTCGCCGGGGTTTTACGCCGCGTGGTTCAATGCCGGCGCTGCCGCTGAAGCTGCGGGCGATCTGGCTGACGCTGAGCGCCACTACCGGCAGGCCCTGCGTGTCCGTGCCGACTACGGCCCGGCGATTGTGAACCTGTCGACGTTGTTGAGCCGCACCGGCCGCGACGCCGAGGGTGCTCGGGTTATCGACGACGCGTTGCGTGCAGCCCCCGACAAGGCCGGTCCGCACCTCGCTGCGGCGCAACGTGCCTGGCGCGCGAAAGACATCGCGGGTGCCGAACGCGAAGCCCGCGAAGCCATGATCCGCGACGAGCGCAACGTCGCCGCGATGCTCGTGATGGCGCAGGTGTTTCGTGTGCAGGGCCGCTTCGACACCGCCCGTTTCGCCATCGACAACGCCCTGGCCCTCGAGCCCGGCAATGCGCTTCTGCACGTCGAGCGCGGCAACATTCTCCTCGCGGTCAACGAGCCGAAAGCCGCGCTGGTGGCGTTTGAGCGTGCGGCAAGGCTGCGCCCCCAACTCGCCGAAGCGATCGAGCCCTACGCGCGCCTGCTGCTCGACAACGGGTTCGCCGCTGAGGCGGTGCCGGTCCTCGACACGTTGGTCCGCCTCGAGCCGAATAGTGCGCGGGCGCAGCTGCTCACGGGCAACGCCCTGCGTGCGACGAAGCAGTATCCGCAGGCCGAGGCGGCCTACGGCAAAGCCCTTGCGCTCGATCCAAACCTGCAGGACGCGCACTTCAACCTGGGCGTGCTCTACATCGACAACGCCGTCGGTGGCGCTGACGAACTCGCGCGTCTGGCCAAGGGCCTGGCCGAGCTCAAAACCTTCCAAAGCAGCGGTGCTGGCGACGCGTCGACGAAAGCGCGTCTGACCGAGTACCTCGATGCCACCGAGAAGCGCATCGCGCGCGAGACCAAGAAGCGCGAGCGCGAGCAGAAGCGCAAGGCCGAAGAAGCGGCGAAACCCGCCGACAAACCCGCCGACCCTGCGGCCAAACCCGCCGACCCTGCGGCAACCACGGCACCGGCAGCAGAAGGGGCGCGATGATGCATAGCCAACGACGCCGAGTTCCTGCTACGTCGCCGGTTCTGTCGAGGCGATTCATGAGGGGATTCATGCGCAATCGCGTGTTGCTGGTGGTGCTGGTCGTGACGGTG
>JBIKRQ010000359.1:0-6433 GCA_044349155.1 Myxococcota bacterium | reverse complement strand
CGGGCCTGTCTAGGCCGGAAACCAAATCGGCATCCCAATGCGATTTTGTCGCCGTGTGACATGTGGGTGTCAGCGGACTAACGGTGTTCGGGGCTGGGTTCGTGTTCGTGATCACGTTCAAGCGGGAATCGCCACCGTGGTCTGCCTGTCGCGAGCCTCGCGCCGTCGCAGTGATCGCCTGCCGATCACCTGCCGAACTTGCAGAACCGACAAACCGTGCCGACACTGCGGAAGGTTGACTGAGGAGCCGAATGAGCGCGCGGTGGATTTCAAGCCGGATTTCAAACCCCTGGCGGACCCTGGCGGGTGTTTGGCTGCTCATTGCCGGGCTTGGAGCCACCCTGCACGCGACAACGGTGCCTCCATATACGGTGGCTCAGCTGCAGGCCGCGGCCGACGTGGTGGTCGAAGGCGATGTCGCCGTTGTTGAAAGCCGGTGGGTCGGCCAGCGCATCGTCACCTTCGTCACCGTGATGGTGGGGACTGCGCCGCGGTTGTCGACGGTGGTGGTCGCCGTGTTGGGCGGACAGGTCGGCGACCTCATCCAGCGCGTGCCCGGCAGCCCGCAGCTCGAGGTCGGTCGGCGCTATCGCCTCTACCTCGGCAAGGCCGACGGCCCCGAGTTCAACGGCGAGCGCACCCGCGGCGTGTTTGGGCTGTTTCGTGGCGCGTTCTTGATCGAGGGCGGTCAGCCCGTCGCGTTCGGTGACGACGGCGTGCCGCTGCGGTCGTTGCGATGAGAGCGCTCCTGATGATCGCGCTTCTTGCTGCGTCGACGCCCGCCGCCGCCTTCGTCTGCACGCGCACCCCGAACCTTGGGCCGAGCGTGTTTTGGCAAGACCGCAACGTCGTCGTGCGCCCGCACGGCGGCGGGTACGAGGTGGCTGCGGGCGACCTGGTGCGGGTGTTGTCGCGCGGCACCACCGCCTGGAGTGCGGTCGACTGCAGCGACCTGACCATGAGCGTCGGCGAAACCACGGTCCAGGCGACGATCGGCTTCAACTGGCACGCCGGCGGCGGCGATGCGATCAACCAAAACGTCGTGCTCTTTCGCAACGACACGCCCGGCGACGAGCTCGACCAGTGGGCGCACACGTTGGGCGCCCTGGCGATCACCACCGTGACCTTTGATTCTCGCTCCGGGCGACTCGTCGACGCCGACATCGAAATCAACGACACGTCCTTCACCTTCACCACCTGCGACCTCGACGAAGCCTCCTGTCGCGTCGTGTATGACCTCGAGAACACGCTCACCCACGAGCTTGGTCATGTGTTGGGGCTCGACCACCCGCCGTCGGGCGATCCGGGGGCGTTTGAGGCGACGATGTTTGCCTCGACCAGCGAGGGAGCCATCGACAAACGCGACCTTGCCGATGACGACATCGCTGGCGTTTGCACGATCTATGCGGCCGGCGTCGGTGATGCGGGCGAGTGCTACGGGGTCGAGCGCCCTGCCCCAGCGACGACGCAGATCACCCAAACGTGTGCGTCGGGCGGTCCAGGTTGGGCGACGCCACTGTTGCTGCTTGGGGCACTCTGCCGAAGACGGTCTGAAATGCGACGGCACCCCCACCGATCATCTAGCCTGCACCTGTGAGTCGGCTGGTCATCTACGAGGGCGAAGAGCAACGCGCCGAGCACGAGCTCGCTCGGGCAGTCATCGGCCTTGGTCGGCACCCGCAAAACGACATCGTCCTCGACGATCGCACGCTCTCGCGCTTCCATGCACGCATCGAACGACGCGACGCCGGCTTTGTCGTGCTTGATCTCGGGGCGCAAAATGGCGTCCACGTCAACGGCGAGCGCATCGAGCAGGAAGCGCCGCTCTCCCCCGGAGATCGCATCGAGCTCGGGCGCTTCACCGCTGTGTTTCAAGACCGGCCGCGCGCCCGGGTGCCGCAGGCGCCTCTGCCGCCACCGCCAGCGACGATCCCAACGCCCGTCAGCGCCGTACGCGGGGTGGGTGCGGCTGCACGGGGCTTCGACGACGACCTCGATCTCGACATCGAGATGAACGACGACCTCGACGGCGATCTCGTCGGCGAGTTCGACGATCCGCCCACCAACAAGGGCGACGATTTCGCCGACGCGTCGCAGGTCGAGTACCGGCCGCCGCAGCCGACGTTGGTGTTGCTGTTCAACGGCAGCGAGGTGAGCCGTCACGAGGTCACCGACAACGGTCTCGTCATCGGCCGCAGCAAGCAGTGCGATGTGGTGATCAGCCTGCTGGGGCTGTCGCGTCGGCATTCGCGAATCGTGGTGACCGACGACGGCATCGCTGTCGAAGACCTCGGCTCGCAAAACGGCACCTGGGTCAACAACGAGCGCATTGAGCAGGTGCGCGTGCTGCGTCACGGCGACTTGCTGAACTTTTACGACTACGGCGTGCTGTTCCTCGAAGACGGCGATGTCGACGTCGGCTTTCCGGCCGCTGGTCCGCCAGCATCTGCCCCTGCCGTCGCCGAGAAGGCCGCGCCCGCCCGAGGCGCAGCACCGCGACCGCGGCCGTCGACCGTGCGCTCGCCCCTCGCCGACTTTGGCGAGGTCCCCGACGACGAGACCGCGATGGGTCGTGGGCGCCCGCAGCATGGCGGGCTGAACCTCGACGACCTCGGCGATGGCAGCTTTCTCGGCGACGAATTCGAAGACGGCGCCAGCAAAGCGCGCGATCGCAACGATGCCCCCGCGGCAACGGCGTCGTCGTCGAGCAAGAAGCGTTCGCCCCCAGCACCGATGGGGACCGAACTCATCGACAGCGTCCAGTTGTCGCGCGGCGCTGCCGACGAAGACCTCGAAGCCGAGGTGGCGTTCTCGTCGGCCGCGAGCCCCGACGACTTCATCGATGCGGGCACCAACGGCGATCGCCCAGGCATGAGCGATCGCACGACAACGGGATTCGACGTCGCCGCAGCCCTCGGTGGCGCGTGGCCCACCGACGACGATCTCGAACGCGCGTTGATGGTCACGGCGGACAGCGGGCAGATGTCGCTCGAGGTCACGCTGCGCGGCAAACCGTACACGCAGATCCCGCTCACCCAGCCCGTGATGCGCGTTGGCAGCGACCCGCGCTGCGAGGTGGCCATGCCCAAGACGGCGGGGCTGCGGCCGTGGCACTTCACGTTGTCGCAGGTGGGCTCGGCGGTGTTGTGCGTGCGCAGCAACCGCGCGGCCATCGTCGAAATCAACAACCGCGAAATCGACGGCATCGTTTTGCACAGCGGCGACGTCATCAAGGCGGGCAAGGTCGAGCTGAAGTTGCGGGTTCGGTAGCGACTGCGGTGAGGCGGCGCTGAGACGGCGTTGCGGGAGCCGACGTCGACGGCTACCCGGGCGACATGGCAGCACCCAAGCTCAGCAGCGTCAAAGGCACCGACGACCTCTTTGAAAGCGAACTCTCGACGTGGCGACACATCGAGCGCATCGCCCGCGAAACGTTCGTGGCCTGGGGCTTCGGCGAGATCCGCACGCCGATCCTCGAAGAGACCGCCGTGTTTGTGCGCGGCGTGGGCGAAGGCACCGACATCGTTGGCAAAGAGATGTTCGCCTTCGACGACGGTGGCGACGGCGATGCCGTGACCAACGTGTGCCTGCGCCCCGAGAACACCGCCGGTGTGGTCCGCGCGATGGTGCAGCACGGCAAGCTGTTTGCCGACGCCTTCGAGCAGGTTTTCTACATCGGGCCGATGTTCCGCCGTGAGCGCCCGCAGGCGGGTCGTCGTCGTCAGTTTCACCAGATCGGCTGCGAAGCGTTTGGCTTTGCCGAGCCCGGCATGGATGTCGCGGTGATTGCCGCCGTGCACACCATGCTCACGCGCCTGGGCGTGGCGTCGTCGACGAAGCTGCTCATCAACAGCCTGGGCGATCCTGCTGACCGTACCGCCTACAGCAAAGAGCTCGTCGCGTACTTCAGCGCCCACGAGGACAAACTCTCCGAAGACAGCCGCCGGCGCCTGCGCGACAACCCGCTGCGCATCCTCGACAGCAAAGACCCGGGTGACCGCGCCCTCGTCGCTGATGCCCCCCGTTCGCTGGCGTTTTTGTCGCCCGAGGCGAAGGTCCACTTCGACGCGGTGCAGGCGGGGCTTGAGCGTTTGGGCATCCCGTTTGTCGTCGACAGCACCCTGGTGCGTGGCCTCGACTACTACACGCGCACGGTGTTCGAGTTCGTTGGCGAAGCTGGGCTTGGCGCGCAGAGCACGGTGGCCGCCGGCGGACGCTACGACGGCCTCGTCGAGACCCTCGGTGGGCGCCCCACGCCAGCCGTCGGTTTTGCTGCAGGGATTGAACGCCTCATCTTGATGATGACCGCCCTGGGCACGACGGTGGCGCCGACTGGCCCTGCCATCTACCTCGTGGGCGCTGACGACGACGGCCGCGCGTTGGTCGACCGCCTCGCCTTCCAATTGCGCCTGCAGGGCATTGCTGTTGGCGCCGACGTGCGCGGCCGCAGCGTGAAGGCGCAGATGAAGGCAGCGGACAAGTCGCAAGCGCGCTTGAGTGCTGTGATCGGTTCAGGCGAGATTGCGGCTGGAACCGTCAAGGTGAAGACCATGGCCACCGGCGACGTCCGTGAGATCGCCCTCGACGTCGCTGCCCTTGCAGCGGCGCTGTCTTGAGCTGGAGCTGTTGATGTTGCGTCTGCGCCTTGTGTCTTCTGCCCTGCTCGCGTGCGTCGCTACGTCGTCGACGTTGGCGGCGCCCGGTACGCCAGCCCCTGCAGCCCCTGCCGCGGTCGCCCCCGCTGCGCCTGCCGCTCCCGCCCAGAACCACGACGCGCCGAGCGGTCTCGCGGCGGGTACCTCGGTGCCGCAGTTCTCGCTCCCCGTCGTCAACGACTTCGTGCCCACGGTGGTCGCCACCGGACCGCTGGCGTCGAAGACGGTGAAGTGGGGCCCGGCGCGCTGGACCGGCGAGAAGCCCGACGAGGCCAAAAAGCTCGTGCTCATGAGCTTCTTCGCGACGTGGTGCGAGCCCTGCAAACGCGAAATGCCCGAGCTCGCCCGCCTGTACTCGACGTACAAAGATCAAGGCCTCGGCGTCATGCTCGTGAGCATCGACAAGGGTGACGAGCAGCGGCAGCAGATCATCGATCTCGCCAAGCAGAGCAACGTCACGTTCCCCGTCATGCACGACCGCTTCCAGGTGGTGGCACGTCGCTACTCGGCCGAGCGCCTGCCCTACATGCTGCTGCTCGACAGTGCGGGCACCATTTCGGCGGTGCATGTCGGCTACACCGACGAGCTCAAGGCCAACCTTGAAAACGATGTGCGCGCACGCCTCGGCCTGCCAGCACTCGTCGTCGAGCCGCCGGCCCCGCCGCCGGCCGCGCCTACGACGGCGAAGAAGAAGCCGGCGAAGAAGCCCCACGGCTGACGTCTGCTCGCGGTTTGAGCCTTCAATGTCCTCGTCACCGGGATGCCCATGACCAAAGTGCTCGCTGGTTCCGTCGTTGCGTTCGTCGCGGTCGTGGGCGTGGGGTTCGCGCGCGCGCAGACGCCGCCGGCGAAGAAGACCGTGTTCGTCGCCGACCTCGTCGCTGATGCAGCACTCTCGGCCGATGCCACAGCGCTGACGTCGTCGCTGTGTGGGCTGCTCGCCAAAGACAAAACCATCGACGTGCTGTGCGCGCCCGACGTGCGGCAGATCATGGGCTTTGCCGCGATGTCGTCGGCCACGGGCGGCACCAGCCCCACCGTCGAGAAGCTGCAGGCACGCCTGGAAGCCGTCGACTTCGTGGTCGCGGGCAAGGTGCAGCCGCGGCAGAAGGAGTTCGCGCTCGTCGTGGGCATTGGGCCACGCGCCGAAGGTGCCGACGCCGCCTCGCCGTACGCCGAGTCGTCGCTCACGTCGGTCGAGGTGGTGGGCCCCGGTGCTGGCAAGCTGCTCGACCAGCTGCCCGAGGTGACGCGCCGTCTGCTCACGCCGTTGAAGGCGCCACTGCCGCCGCCCGCCCCGCTCGCACCAGCGCCCACACCAGCCCCGAAACACTGACGCGCACCCACTTGACAGCCGTTCAGCATCTTGCGCCGATGACGTCGTCACAGCCTCGGCGACAAAACCGCAAAGCCGGTTTTCTCTTCGAGGCTCGGCCAGCAGGATCAGCATGAACACGTCGGCGTCACGGGGATTGTTGCAGCGCCAGGCCGGGGCCGAAGAGCAGAAGCTCGATCATGCGCTGCGGCCGCAGCGGTTCGCCGACTACGTGGGCCAGGGTCCGCTCATCGACAACCTGCGCGTGTTCGCCACAGCGGCGCGCCAGCGGGGTGAGCCCCTCGACCACGTGTTGCTCAGTGGTCCGCCTGGCCTCGGCAAAACCACCCTCGCGCACATCATCGCCCACGAGATGGGCGCGGTGCTGCACCAGACGAGCGGGCCGGCGATCGAGAAGAAGGGCGACCTCGCTGGCCTTGTCACGCACCTTGGTGCTGGCGAC
>JBIKRQ010000358.1:0-6444 GCA_044349155.1 Myxococcota bacterium | reverse complement strand
CGACCGCTTGCGGTCGAATCGATCTTGATGGTCATGGAGTTGGCGGCACGCCAACTCCATGACTGGTGCGCGGCGGCAGACGTCGTCGCGCACCGTTCACCGCACGAAAACAGGACGCAGAGACAAAGAATGCGACGCCCGAGCGAGAGCCCCGCTCACTCCGCCGTCTCATCCTTTGTCCTGCTCCACGACCTCTGCGACGTCGACGGCGACGCTCGCATCCTGCCAGGAGCACACGATGTCTTTTGAGACCCCCGGACTCATCTCCCTCGCCCACAACTCCGACAAGTGGCACGAAGTGTCTGTCGACATCGGCGGCGATGCCCCGATGAAGTTCGAGATCGGCCGCGTGGCGAAGCAAACCTCCGCCGCCGTGTGGGCGCGCTGGGGCGACTCCGTCGTGCTCATCACCGTGTGTGGCGCTGCCGCTCGCGAAGGCATCGACTTTTTCCCGCTCACCGTCGAGTACGTCGAGAAGACCTACGCCGCGGGCAAGATACCCGGTGGCTTCTTCAAGCGTGAAGCGCGCCTGCGCGACGCCGAAATCCTGAACTGCCGCATCATCGATCGTTCGCTGCGTCCGCTGTTCCCCGAGGGGTACCGCAACGAAGTGCAGATCATCGCCACCGTCGTCAGCTTCGACGGTCAGCACGACACCGACGTGTTGGCGCTCTGTGGCGCCTCGATGGCCCTGCACTGCAGCAACATCCCGTTTGGTGAGACCTCGGGCCCGATCGCTGGCGTGCGCATCGGCCGCGTCGACGGCAAGCTGCTCGTGAACCCCACCGTCGAAGCCCGCGCCACCAGCGACGTCGAGCTTGTCGTTTCGGTGAGCAAAGACGCGATCGTGATGGTCGAAGGCGGCGCTGCCGAAGTCAGCGAAACCGAACTGATCGATGCCCTGTTCTTCGCCCACGCTGAAGGCCAGAAGTTCATCGCCGCGTGCCACGAGATGCGCGAGAAGATGGGCAAGACGAAGGCCCCGTTCTCGCCGCCGGTGCGCGACGAAGCGCTCTACACCAAGATCAACGACCTCGCGGCCGCCCACGGCCTCAAGGAAGCCCTCGCCACGCGCAACAAGATCGAGCGCTACGCCGCCCTCGACAAGGCGAAGGAGAACATCCACACCGCCCTGAAGGCCGACCTCGGCGACGACGGCTACAACGCCGTCAAGAAGAAGGTCAGCGAGTACTACGGCGACGTGAAGTACACCGTGATGCGCCAGGCGGCGATCGCCACCAAGACGCGCCTCGACGGCCGCAAGTACGACGAAGTCCGCCCAATCAACTGCGAAGTCGGTGCCCTGCCCCGCGCGCACGGTTCTGCCCTGTTCACGCGTGGTGAAACCCAGGCGCTCGTGTCGACGACCCTCGGCACCCGTGACGACGAGCAGAAGGTCGACAACCTCCTCGGCGAGACCTACCGCCGCTACATGCTGCACTACAACTTCCCCCCCTTCTCGGTGGGTGAAGCGCGTCCGCTCCGCGGCACGTCACGTCGTGAAATCGGCCACGGTGCGCTCGCCGAGCGCGCTGTTGCCCGCATGATCCCCAGCGAAGAAGACTTCCCCTACGTCATCCGCATCGTCTCGGAGATCACCGAGAGCAACGGTTCGTCGTCGATGGCCTCGGTGTGTGGCGCGACCATGTCGCTCTACGACGCTGGCGTGCCGGTGAAGTCGCCTGTCGCGGGTATCGCCATGGGTCTGATCAAGGAAGGCAACGACCTCGCCATCCTGTCGGACATCCTCGGCGACGAAGACCACCTCGGCGACATGGACTTCAAGGTCTGCGGTACCGCCAAGGGTGTGACCGCGATCCAGATGGACATCAAGATCGACGGCCTGACCCGCGAAATCATGTCGACGGCCCTTGAGCAGGCGAAGGCTGGTCGCGCGATCATCCTCAAGCAGATGGCCGACGCCATCAGCGGTCCGCGCAGCGATCTGTCGCCGTGGGCGCCGCGCATGACGACGGTGCGCATCAACCCCGACAAGATCCGCGACGTCATCGGTCCGGGCGGCAAGGTCATCCGCGACATCGTCGCCAAGACGGGCGCCAAGATCGACATCAAGGACGACGGCACGGTGACCATCGCGGCTGTTGGCCGTGAGGCCGGCGACAAGGCCCGCCAGATCATCGAAGACCTGACCCGCGAAGCCGAAGTGAACCGCATCTACAAGGGTCTGGTTCGCAAGGTCGTCGAGTTCGGTGCGTTCGTGGAGCTCTTCCCCGGCACCGACGGCCTCATCCACATCTCCGAGCTGTCGGACAAGCGCGTCGAGCGCGTGGGTGACGTCGTGCAGGAAGGCGACGAAGTGGTGGTCAAGGTGTTGTCGATCGACCGCGACGGCAAGATCCGCCTGAGCCGCCGCGCCGCTGTGGGCAAGGACGTCGGCACCATCGACAAGTCCGAGCCGCCGCCGCCGCCGGCCCGCGCGCCCCGCCCGGCCCCGGTTGAGCCCCAGGCCTGAACAGGGTCTGTGACCTCGAGAAAACGCCACCTTCGGGTGGCGTTTTGTTTTTGTTGTCGGGCTGCTGTGGGAAAGCCGACAGCATGAACAGCCATATGCTCGCCGCCCTTGCCCTCATGTTGTCTGCGTGCGCTTCGACGCCGACGCCGACGCAATCGCCGCCGGCCGCCGCGCCAACGACGACGTGGTACGCCGGCACGGTGACCATCACGTCGCCCGATGGTGCGATACCCTACGGCCCACCACAGCCCGCTCTGATTGCGCGCACCGTGGATACGGCGGCGAACACCATCACCGAGGTGATCGTCGACCAGGGCGCACTGCGGACCACCGTGCTGCACCGCGAAGGCGACACCAACGTGTTCACCGCCACCGACGACGCCCACAGCTTCAGCGGCACGCTGACGATGGCGGGCGCTGGCTGGGACTTCACCGGCTGGAGCTACGACCTCGCCATGGTCGCCGACGGCGGCAGAATCACCGGGAGCGCCACGTTGTCGGCCGCCGGCCTTACCACCGAGAAACTGTTCAGCACGGCCGACGGCACACCGAAGGCCCGCATTGTTGATGCCGCAACGCCGGTGACGCAGGCCGAGTACGACGCCAAACTCGCGGAATTGCTCAAGAAATAAGCGCTGTTCGGTGCGTTCAGGCCTGCGCGGGCTCGGACGGGATGACGTTGATGACCATCTCGCCCCACGGCGTGCTCACCGAGCGGGGCGCGCGCCGCTTCGGGCCAAAGAGCTGCTGGAAGTCCCACACGGGGCCGGCGATGAACGCCAACGGGTCGTCGGCGAAGGCCGGCGCGTTCTTCTCGTACACGCTGTGGCCCACGACGTTGAGCACCCAGCCGCCCGAAAATGCCGCGGCCGACACCCACCAGCGCGGCCCAAACGGGATGAACAGCAGCAGCCCAGCGGTACCGCCCAGAATCATCGGGATGCCGACGAGGTGCAGGGTGCGGTTGGTCTTGTTGACGTGGGTGGCCTCGTAGAAGTCGACGGCCTTGTTCCAGCGGTCGACGAGGGTGCCGTGGAATTCGGGGTGCGGCGCCAGTGGCGCTCGAGGCCGATGGCCCCCTTCGCAAACAACGACAGCCCACCAAGCTTGTTGCCCACCAGCAGCGACCCCATGCCGGCGACGACGCTGACGACGTTTTTGGTCTTGTCGTCTGCAACGAGGTCGACGACGGCGCGGAAGGCGGTGCTCAACATGGTGAATCCTGTCGGCGAGGTCAGCCGTCGCCGCGGGCGGTCTTGTGCTCGACGGCGGCGAGGATGGCGGCCTTGACCTCGGCGGGGGTTTTGCCGTTGGTGTCGATGACGACGTCGAAGGCGGTGCGGTCCTGGTAGTCGACACCGTAGAGGCCGAGGAGGCGTGATTTGTCGTTCACGTCGCGGCCCGCGATGCCCGCCACTTTCGCCGCGAGCGAGTCGAGGCCGGGGATGTGGGTGTTCACGAGGGTGTTGAGGCAATCGGCGAGGCCCACGTCGTCGGTGAGGCCCGACAACACGGCTTTCGCCCTGGCCTTCGCTGCCAACACAGCGCCCTGCTCAACACCGGCCGCAGCGAGGGCGGGCGCGAAGACCTCGCGCTCGAGGTAGCGCTCGGCCTGCACACGCGGGGCGGCGTAGAGGTAGACGGAGACGATGTTGTTGCGGCCCAGGTCGTCGAGAAACTGCCCGAGGTGGCCCGCGAGGCGCGACTCGAAGACGGTGATGTCGATGGTGGTGCCGTCGGCCTTCTGCAACGACGACGACGCGATGGCGGTGGCGGCGCGGTAGTCGAGGCGGACGTCGACGTCTTCAGCGCTGCCGAGGTGGAAGTCTTTGAGGCTCAGCTTTTTGCTGCTGCCATCTGCACCCGTGACGTCGACGGACTTGCCCGAGAGCATGGCGCTCATCTGCTCGATGCTGAGGCCGTTTTCCTTCGCGAGCGCGCGCAAGACAGTACCCGTGCCCGTGTTGGCTCCGCCGAGCGCGCCGACGACGCCTTCTGCGGCCGTGCCCTTGCCCGTGCACTGGTCGCCAGCGATGAGCACGATGGGCTTGTGGCCAACCGCCCGCTTGAGGTCGGCGATCGCGGTGGCGCCGAGGACCGCCGCAAACGCTGCGGTGAACGACTCGTACTTCGGCTTGGCTGCTGTCAGCGCGGACATCTTGGCCTCGTGGGGCTTGAAGCTCCCCGGCACACGGGTGTTGGCCATGGTGGCGACGGGCGCATCGGTGTGCGCGAACAACGCCGCGACCGGGGCCTGCTCGACAGACGGCGCCGGCACGACCGAAGCACGCGCAGCGACCGGCGCGACGACGGGGGCGAGGATGGGCTGTTGGACTCGGGGACCGATCTTCAGGTCGGACATCGCAACCTCGGCAGGCACCATGGACCATCGCAGGAGCGCCGTCGACGGCGTTTTGGCAAGGCAGCGTAAATGTAGGGCGATGTGGTCAATCGAGCAACGAGGCCAGCGCGATGCGGCTGCCGTCGTCGTCGAGCCCAGCCGCGACGCGGAAGCGGCGGTCCACCGTGACCAACAACGCCAGCAGGCGCTCGGCGTCGAGCACCTCGGCGGGCTGTGGCGTGCGAGCGGTGTAGTTGAGCGCGCAGTGGGAGACGTCGTCGACGATGGTGAGCCCTGGTCGCGACTGACCAGCCTTGAGCGCGAGGCCGTGGGTGCGGCACAGCACCGGACGCACCGCGTAGATGCGGCAGGCGCCGTCGTCGTCGAGGAAGGTGCAGCGGTCGGCGCGCGTGCCCGCCGGAACGTGGTGCGCCTCCAGATGGCGCGCGATGCTCTCGGCCTCGACGGGCAACACGCTCAGGCCGGGGGCGCAGCAGCTGTCGCAGCCTCGACGACACGCCAACGCATCGGCGGCCCGCGCAGAGATGGTGGCGACGGCCGCGTCGACCTTGGCGATGACCGCGCGGTACTCGTCGAGCAGGCCGTCGTCGTCGTCGTGCTCGTGCTCAGTCATCGGGGTTGGCAGCTTCGAGTTCGCGCACGTGGGCGAGGAGGCTCAAGTAGAAGCGGCGGTGATCGAAGCCCGAGAAAAGGCCGGGGGTGAGGTCGACGAGCTGGCCGATCTCGTCGAGGTGGTCGCCCGCGAAGCAGCCGAGGAAGGTGCCCCAGCGCGCCGACGCGACGCTCACAAGCCCGTCGTTGGGCGATGGGTTGAGCAGCCAACCACCGTCGGTGTTCGAGAGGTAGGCGCCGGTGGCGGCGAAGATCGGATCGACGGGGTCGCGGCGGTCGTCGAAGTCCCACAGCCCGCCCTCGCACTCGGGCTGGTTGATCGACAGCAGGTTGCTCACGCCCGCGAGCGAGAAGATGGGCACGCCGTCGGGGTCGGGGTGGCTTTCGTTGAACCGCTCCATCGACGACGGACGCAGGTTTTCGACCGCGCCCTCGAGATCGGGTTCGTAGGCGACAGCGGTGTCGTCGTCGTACCAGTCGGCTGCCGGGTTCGGTGAGCCCTCGAGGGTGCCCAGCAGGAATCCAAGCGCGCTGCCAATCGGGTTGAGCAGCCCACCACCGGCCGCAGCGACGTCGGCGGGCGTGGTGCCTCGGTGCGGCGTCGAGATGGTGTGCAACGAGGCGACGCGGTCGGCGTAGCCGAGGTCGGTGATCAGCACGCGCGAATCGATGCCGCCCTGGCTGTGGGCGATGAGGTGCACCTTGCGCTTGTGGGTGCGCGCCAGAACGTTGTCGACGACGCGCGCGAGGATCTGCGCGCGCTCGCCCGAGCTGTCGTACGGCGGGAGGTTGGGGGCGGTGACGTCGGCGCCCGCAGCGCGGAGGTCGTCGGGGACGTTGTAGAAGTACTCGACGCCACCGACGTCCATCCAGCCGGAAAAGCCGTGCACGAGGATGATGGGGTACGGCGCGCCGAGCAGTTCGTCGTCGACGTTTTCGCCTTCGCCTTCGCCTTCCGCCGCTTCGCCTTCGCCCTCGGCTGCTTCGCCTTCACCTT
>JBIKRQ010000357.1:0-6459 GCA_044349155.1 Myxococcota bacterium | reverse complement strand
CCCGTGAGCACGGTGGCTTTCCCTGGAACCGCGCGGGTTTCGTCGTCTTCGGTTTCAAGGCCCAAAGCGCCTTCGGCCATCAGCAGCCCCGACAACGTCTCGGCGACACCGCTGTGGCAGTCGAGGGCGAGGCGGCGCCACGGCGACAGCTCGGTCTTCTTCGTCTTCTTCGTCGCTGCCTGCTTGGCCATCGTCGTCGTCCTTGCTGGTCGCTGCGTCGTGCGTCGTGCGTCGTCGTTCAATGAAAAAGGCGGCACAAGGCCGCCTGTTTCACACGTTGACCGAGGTCAACGGGTTGCTCACTTGCCGATGGGGCCGAGGAAGCCAGCGGCGACCAGGAAGGCCATGAGCACGAGCGACTCGATGAGCGCGAGGCCGAGGATGAAGGGCGTGAAGACCTTGTCCGCAGCCGACGGGTTGCGGGCGATGCCCTCGAGAGCAGCAGCGGCAGCGCGGCCCTGGCCGAGCGTGCCACCGATGGCAGCGAGGCCGATCGCGAGAGCGGCGGCGATGGCGTACATGCCGTAGTGCTCAGTGGTCGAAGCACCTTCCGCGAGCGCGGGGGTAGCGACGAGGAACACGGCGATCGGGGCGAGGAGCGCGTTCAGGCGGTTCATGGTGTTCTTCCTTTCAGACAGTCACGAGTACGTGAAGGGGGTTTTGCAAACAGAGGACAAGAACTCAGTGCGCGCCGTGGCCGTCGGCTTCAGAGGCGTGCAGCGAGATGTAGACGCACGACAAGATGACGAAGACCGCCGTCTGGATCATGCAGATGAGGAAGCCGAGGACGTAAAACGGCAGCGGCACGATGAGCGGGATGATGCCGGCGAAGGCCAGGAGCACCGCGTGGTCGCCGACCATGTTGGCCGCGAGACGAATGCCGAGCGTGACCGGACGAACGAACAGGCCGACGAGCTCAATCGGGAAGAGCAGCGGCATCAGCAGCCAGCCCCACGACGTGCCCACAGGGTTCATCAGGTGGGTGATGTGGCCAATGCCGTGCACGCGCAGGCCGTGGTAGTTGAAGTACAGGAACACGATGATGCCGCAGGCAAACGTCGTGTTGAGGTTGTCGGTGCCCGGGAGCATGCCGGGGATCAGGCCCATCACGTTCGAGACGAAGATGAACAAGGCGAGGCTGCCGATGACCGGCACGTAGCGCTTGTACGAGGGGCCGATGATCGAGGCCATCTGGCCAATCACGGTCTCGATGAACAGCTCGAAGAACGCAGCCACACCAAAGGTGCGCGGCGGCACAACGGCCGTTTCAAGATTGGTGAAGCGGCCGCGGGCCACCACCGACATCACCGCCAACACGAGGAAGACCACCAGCGCCGCGTAGATGTGGTGAATGGTGGTGATCGAGCCACCTGCCGGAATCACCGTCGTCGCGTTGTAGTGGTGCTGCAGGTACTCCTGCAGGCTCGCGTAGCCGGGGAGGAAGCTGAGCCACGATGTGTGGTGATCCATACTCTTCGTTCCTTCGCCTTCTTCAGTCCGGCGCGTCATGCCGGCACCGTCGCCACGTGACAAGACGTTTCGTGCAGACAAGGGCGAACGTCTGCGGCGCTTTGCCCGCGACCGCGCTGCAATCGCCTCGTCGACGTCGTCACGCGCGCGTTTCGGCCCGGCGTTCGGCACCAACGAAAACGGCCGACGTCGTGGGACGCCGGCCGCTGTGATCTGTGATCGGCTCAGCCAGCTCGATCAGCTCGATCAGCTCGATCAGTCAATCGCGTAGACGAAGCTGGCCTTCGGCGCGCGCAGCCAACGTTCCTTGATCGTGCCGCGCAATGTCGCCCACGGCGTGCCTTCGTTGACCCACGCGTCGCGGGTCTTCTCGGCGAGGGCCTTGTCGCCGCGGCCCTTCACGCCGAACACGATCTTCGCGAGTTCCTCGACGGCGGGCTTCCACTTCGTGAGTTCGATGTCGAAGCAGCCGACGTCAGTACCGTTGGCGGCCTTCTCGTCGGCCTTGAACACGAGGACACCCTTGCTGTTCAAAAAGCCCATCTGGATCGCGGCGAGCTGCGAGTACGGCTTGGGCTTGTTCTGCGCGTTGACCATGCCCTGCGCGATGTGGCCGAAGGCCCAGGTGACGTCGCGGATGTGGGATTTGTCGGCGTCGGCCTGGTCGAGCAGCTTGCGGTCGACGAGCCAGTCGGAGAAGTACAACGCTGCCGTCTGCGCCTTGAGCTCCTCGAGGGTCGAGGCCAGCGGACCGCCGAAGACCTGGTCGTCGGTCTTGCCCTTCACTTTGTATTCGTGGGCGGGGCCGAGGTTGTGCGCCGCTTCGTGCAACACCGTCGACATCGTGGCGTGCTTGGGCGCCGTGTCGAGGCGCGCCATCGTGGCGGCACACAACAACGACGCGGACTGCGCGCGGAAGGCGGCGTCGCTGTCGGGGTCGGTGTAGAGGTTGGTCATCGCCACGGTCTTGCCGCCGGTCTCAGCCACCGGGCCCCAGTTGGGCAGCGACTGGCCGATGGTGGCGCCGTGGGCCGAGCGGGCATCGCCGGCGTTGACGACGATGTCGATGAAGTCAGGCAGGTCGAAGCCGACGTCGCGGGCCTTGTACGGCGGGCCGGCGAGGGCGGCCATGGCGAGCTCCATATCCTTCTTCACGGGGTCGAGCTTTTCCTGCCAGGCGAGGGACTCCTGGTTGATGCGCGCGAAGCTCACGTGAAAGCCCGCCTTGCGCGAGCAGGGCTCGAAGTAGACCTCGTCGGGGCCGACGCGCAGGTACCACTTCGAATTCTTCGCGGTCATCGCCTTCCACGCCTTGTCGGCGACAAACCAGCTGTCGTCGAGGAACGCGGCGGCTGACGCTTCGAGGTAGGCCTTGAACGCGGCTTCGGCGGGCTCGGCTTCGAGCGCTTTGGCAGCGGCCAACAGCTCGGTGTTGATGGCCTTCACGTCGTCGGAAAACGCAACGTGGTAGGGCACCGCCACGAGGTCGTCGGTGGCTGCTTTGCCCTCGGCCTTGCCGCCGTCTTTGTGGCGCACGACGACGAAGGGCTTCAGCAGCGCCTCACCGTCTTTGCGCTTCTCGAGCACTTCGCAGAACTTCGCGTCGGCCTGGATCGACGCTGGGTAGATGCCCGAGATCTTCGCGGGCTTGGCGGAAAGTGCTGTGCAGTTCGGATCGCCTTCGGTCTTTGGCGCTTCGCAGAACGGACCCTGGTTGCGAAAGAACATGAAGCGGCTGGCGCTGTCGTCGGCAGCGATGGTTTTGTCGAGGCCGAAGACACCGTTCTGCTTCGCGTGCAGCTGCTCGATCAGCACCGCAGCGGTGGCGATGTGGCCGACGAGGGCTTTGTCGGTGGCCGACGTGAGCGTGGTCTGCACGAGGGTGGGGCGGCCCTGCGCGAGTTCGTTGAGCACCACCTGACGGCGGGCGGTTTCTTCGGGCGACAGGCCGTCGAGCGACATCGGCTTCTGCAGACGGGCGAACGCGGCATCGAAGGCGGGCGTGAACGCGCCGTCGACGACGTACGTGGCCTTGGTGTCGGCGTTGAGGCCCCAGATCACCGCGAGTTCGGCGGGCTCGATGGCCGCGTTGGTGTTGGTGTCGGCGATCCAGAACAACGGCAGCGCCTGCTCGGCGGCGCGGCGGTTGAACTCGAGGCGCTCAATGCCTGAGTACACCTTCGGCGCCGGGGCGGCGGGGGCCGGCTCGACGACGGGGGTGGGCGTTGGTGCCGGTGTTGAACAACCAGCGGCGTTCACACCGGCGAGCGAAACGCCCGCGGTGACGACGGCGAGCACAGAACGAGCAACGCGTTGCATTCGACCTCCAAAGAGTTCCGCAGAAACCGCGGTGCGCCGCCCTACGACGCCACGACGACGACAGCAACGCCGCAGCGCGTCGACCGAGGCCTGCGGTGGCCGGCTTGGATTGAGCCTCGAAGAGAAAACCGGCTTTGCGGTTTTCTCGCCGAGGCGAGTCTCTTGAGGGGTGGGCGGGGAAACCTCCCCGCCGAACCAATTGACGACGCCGACGGCTGATCCCACATCAGGACATGCGCACCATCACCACTGCTCTGCTCGCCTCGTCGTTGTTCTTTTGCGCCAGTGCCGCGTTTGCCCAGGATGGGCTTGTGGCCACGTCGAAAGACGGCAGCGACGACGAAGAAGAAGTCATCGTCGACGACCGCACCGCCCCCGCTGAGCAAGACGCGCTCGCGCTGTTCGCCAACACGTGGCGTTGCACGGGTACGTCGTCGACGGAGTTTGGCGCCGACGTGGCCACCTCGCTCACCGTCACCGGCAAGAAAGACCTGGGCGGCCGCTGGCTCGTCGTCAAAACGGAACTCACGCCCAAGGCCAAGGGTGCAAAGACCACGATGACCCAGGAAGTGTGGGGCTGGTCGCGCGCCGACAAGGGCCTCGTGCGCACCGGTGCGTCGTCGGACGGCGGGATGATCACGTCGACGTCGACGGGCTGGGCCGGCGAGCGCTTCTCGTGGACAGGCACGTCGAGCCAGCACGCGAAGTCGACGAAGGAGAAGTTCGCCGTCGAGAAGAAGTCCGACAAGGAACTCGTGGTGGAACTCTCGCTCGGCACGCCCGAGCTGCACGTGGTGTTTGAAGGCACGTGCAAGCGTTGAGCGACATCGACGCCACGACGACGTCCACGGCCGCGACGCTGTTGTTGTCCAAAGCGCTGTTGGCGTTGGTGCCTGCGCGCGTTGATGGCGTGGACCACGTCGTGGTTGCGGCCCATGACGGCGACGCGGTGCTCGTCCTCGACGACCACGGCACAGCCCTGCTGCGGCGTTCGGCGCGCAACAGCTCTCGCGTGTTTGTGTTCGACGACGCCAAGGCCACGCAGCGGTGGTTACTCGCGCGCGGTGTCGACGTGCTGCGGCCCGTGTGTCGCCTCACGCTCGAAACACTCACGCGCAACGACACGATGTGGGGCGGTGCCGACGTCGACGTGGTGGCTTCAGCGCTGCCCACGGCCCGCGGTCGCGCGGTGCGTTTGCTCGATGGCCTCGAAGCGTTGCTGCAGAAGCTCGACGACAACGGCCACAAGAAGGTGGCGCGGCTTGAGTGTTTGGTGACGCGTGCCTTTGCCGCGATGGAGGCGCGCGGCCTGCCCATCGACGTCGATCGCTGGCGTTCGCTCGTCGACGAAGAGAAGCAGAAGGCGGCAGCGGCGAAGGCGAAGGTGTTGGAGCTTGCTGGCGACCACATCCCGCGCGACCTGTTTGGTGTGGCCGAGTTGAACCTCGACAGCGAAGCCGACGTGCGCGCGCTGCTGGTGCGTGTGACCGGCCAGGCCCTTGAAACCACGTCGAAATTCACGCTCGCCACCCTGCAGCATCCGCTGGCCGACGCAGTCCTTGCTTGGCGTGAACCGCAGAAAATCGTCACCACCTACGGCGATGCGTTCTTGGCATTTGCCGCCGACCGCCCAGCCCTGCCCGACGACGAAGGCCGCCACATTGCGCGCATCCGCTCGACGTTTGTGCCGTTGGGAGCGAGCACCGGGCGCGTGGCGTGTCGTGAGCCGAACCTGCAGAACCTGCCGAAAGATCAGCGCTTTCACGACGCACTGCGAGCGCCCGCGGGCCGCGTGTTGGTCACCGCCGACTACGCCACGTGCGAGCTGCGCATTGTGGCCGAGCTCGCCGAAGACCCGGTGTTCATCGCGGCCTTCGATCGCGGTGACGACCTGCACAGCACCGTGGCGACGTCGATGTTTGGCGTGCCCGTGTCGAAAACCGAAAACAGCGAGCTGCGCCAACGCGCCAAGGCCATCAACTTCGGCCTCGTGTACGGCATGGGGCCAGGTGCGCTCGCTTCGTCGCTGGGCGTCGACAGAGCGGCCGGCGAAGAGCTGTTGGCGCGCTACTTCAAGACGTTCCCGCGCATCCGCGACTACCTCGATGGCGCCGTCGAAACCGCGCTGCGCAAGGGCTACTCCGAGACGGTGCTGGGGCGCCGGCTTGTGTACGACCGCAGTGTCGTCACCGGCGAGAACGCGCGCGGCGAACTCTCGCGCATCATGAAGAACATGCCGATCCAGGGCACGTCGGCCGACATGACGAAGCTCGCGATGCTGCGCATCCACGAACGCCTCACACCACCTCGGCTCGACGGCGGCACCAGCGATGCGGGCCTGGTGAACACGGTGCACGACGAGCTGGTGGTCGAGTGCCGCGCCGACGACGCCGACCGCGTCTCGAGCCTCGTGCGCGACGAGATGGAGGGGGCTCACCGCACGTTGCTGCGTCGCGTGCCGCCCGTGGTCGAGGTGCATGTCGGCCCCGTTTGGCACCACTGACGCCCATTCACATAAGCACTTACAGCACCGCTACGTGTTCGACTTTCAAGCGGTTTTGGCTGCCGCGCACGAAAAAGCGCGCCCCGATGGGCGCGCTTTTTCAGCAGTGCGGATGTGCTCAGGCGGAGAACTTCTCGGCCTCGTCGGCAGCGCTGCGTGCGTCGGCG
>JBIKRQ010000356.1:0-6462 GCA_044349155.1 Myxococcota bacterium | reverse complement strand
CCTGATCGGGGCTTGCCCAGGGTTGCGTTCGTTCGTAGGTTCCAATCAGCGCTCGCTGCTGACTCCCCCCTGTACGCAGCTGAGTGCGCGCTGCCTGCCACGGTCATCCCCCCCCTAAAGACCGTGGTAGGCAGCGTTTTTTTTGTCACGTCATCGCCACACCACCGTGCGATGTGCACCACGCAGGTGTGCGGGTGTTCGCGCCGCGCACACTGCGGAATCGATCGCATCGCAACGCGGTTTTTGCTGTTGGCACGTCGGCTGCGTTGGCTTCGTGCACAACACTCCCGCCGAGGTGCTTGATGATCGAAGACGACGTCGACACGCTGCCGCCACCCTCCTCGATGTCTGAAGTTGACAGCGAGTTGAGCGAAGCCCTCGAGTGGCTGCGCAACCACGGCGTGATCACCACGCCGTCGTTCGAGCGCTGATCGCCGCGCGCGTCAGTGGTGCAAGACGAAGAACTCGAGCGGGAAGCAGACACAAGCTGACACGATCACGCCGGCAATCGCCGCCGATGCTCGACGACGCCCGGGCTCGGTGTCGCCGCCGGACTGCTCGAGGTGGGCCACAGCGCTGATCAGCCCCGCGAACTGCAGCAGTGCACCAAGGACGAGCAGCGGCGTGCCGGCGTTGCCATCCCACAGCAGTCTGGCGACGACCGCCGCCGCGGACGCCACCGCTGCGGTCGTCGCGTAAAACGCACCCGCGAGGACGAAGGCCACCACAAAAGCTCCCGCGGTCGAGTGTTTTCGAACGTCGTCCACGTCGCGTTGACTGCTCATGAGAACCCCCGCGTCCACGCTAGCGCGCCTCCACGAAAAAAGCCCCGCGCAGCGGGGCTTCTTGTCGACGAGGGGTGCGGCTCAGTAGGTGAACGTGCAGCGGGTCATCGGCACGCCCACGTCGGCGAGGGCGAAGATCAGGTACGTCTGCCCCTCGACCAGCGCTGCTGGTGCGCCTTCGACCGGGAACTCCTGCTCGTGGCCCTCGGGCACGGTGCCGTAGACGATCTCGCCCGTCTTCACCGGCACCGCGGGTGCCAGCGTGTCGACGCGCCAGAGGGTGCCTGCGGGCAGGTCGCGGTTGGGTGGCACGCCCGGGTTCTCGCTGCCGTCGTCGAGGATGTAGAGGTAGCGCGCGCGGCCGCCCGTCCAGTGGATGGTGCCGTCGGCGGTAACACCCTCGCCGTTTTCGCACGCCGTCGGCTCGTACTCGGCCTGGTTGTAGAAGATCACCGGCTGCGGAAGCAGGCTCGAGAATTCGTCGATGCTGCTGCCGCGGTACTCGAGCTCGGCGGTGAAGAAGGCCTTCAAGCGCGGCTGGTCTGTCGACGGCAAGCCCGACACGTCACGCGAGAAACCGTTGTTCTCGCTCGCCTGGTAGTTGCCCAGGTACGAGCTGTCGAAGGCGCGCGCGGCGAAGGCAAGGCCGTAGTTCGTGAAGCTGTTGGCGAAGTTGCCCGGGAACTCGGTGTCGAAGATCGCGGCACCGTCGGGGGTCACGCTGCTCTTGTGGCAGCAGGCGCAGGCACAGCTGTCGAGCTGCGTTTTCACCCACTCGAGCTCGGCGGCGTAGACGGGGTCGTTGAGGCGCGGGTCGTTCGCCGGCTGCGTGTCGTTGGGCGCCACCGCGGTGTACGGGCGCTGAGTGCGCACGTCGTCGCACGAGCCGTAGTCTTCGAACTTGCGGCCCTCTTCGGTGCAACCGCTGATCTGGTTGAACGTGCACACCTTGCCGTCAGGACCATTGCCAGCGGGCTCGCCAGGCAAAGGGTCGACACAGATCTGCTCGCCACCGCGGTAGTAGTTGTCGGGGTCGTAGGCGTCGTCGGCGTCGGATGGAGACGCACCACCGCACACGTTGCCCGGCACCCACGTGCCGCCACCGAACACTTCGCAGCCGCGTTGGTTGCCAGCACAGTCGGCGGCGTCGCTGCCGGGGATAACCAACTGCATCGCCGTCGCCGGGTCGGACGACGTCACACACGCGCCCTGGATGCTGTCGTACGGGCATGCGCCAGCGACAAACGGCACGTCGTAGTCGTCGCAGCTCGCTTGTGCCGTTTCTTCGGTCCAACCGTCGCCGCGGAACTCGCGGCACTCTTCGAGGTCGGAGAACGCATTCACATAAATGCAATGACCAAAGACCGTGTCGGGCAGCTCCGTCGACGGACGCTCGCTACAGCCTTGAGCGAGAGCAGCAGCAGCAACAACGGGGATCAACAAGCGCGGCAACAAGCGCGACACGGGGCCTCCTGGGCTTTACGGATGGAACGTGGAGTTGGATGACTGGGGCGAGAGTGCGGTGACGTCGCCGGCGAGGCGCGCCACAGATCGGGAGAACTGAATGCTCGACATCAGCGCGCTTCTTGCCGTGCCACCACACTTCGCCGACAAGGGCATGCGTGTGTGGATCACCGACCCGCCGGGCGCGTTCGACATCGTCGACACCGAGAACGCCACCGCCGAGCAGGTGCGCTTCGTCATCGACATCATCGAGCGCGAGCTGCCGAAGCATCCGCTGCGCAGCAAAAACGGTGGCGGCTACTGGTTCGTGCACGACTACCGCGCGGCTCGTCGCTACGAGAGCGGTGCGCGCTCGCAGTGGACCGAGTTTTCGAAGACGGTGAAGGGCGACACCGGCCGCGTCGACGTGGTGATCAACCCCGACGCCACGCTGCTCAACATGGGCGCTGCGGTGGTGTCGACGTTGCTGTCGCACCTGAACGTGCCCATGTACATCCGCGGACGCTTCGAAGACCTGCCCGATGGCGTGCTCAAGCCGGCCGCGCACTTGCAACACCAACGGCGCTGACGACGTCGACGACAGCATCACAGCGACGCCTCGAGCAACGGACGCAACACCTGCCGGCTTCGGTACAGCCGACTCTTCAGCGCACCGCGCGTGAGCTGGTGGCGTTGCGCGACGTCTTCGTTGTCGTCGCCGTCGTAGGCCTCGCGCAACAAGGTCTGCTCGTAGGCCGGCAACACCGACAACGCGGCGTTCACCGCGGCGCGCACTTCGCGCTGGCGAATCAGCTGCTCCGTCGTTTGCTGTTGCTGTGCGGCATCGAACTCGAGGTGAGAGCACTCGTGGGGAGCCAGGGCTTCGAGGCGCTCGGTGGGCCGACGACGACGACGACGCAAGTGCATGAGCGCCGCGTTCGCCGTGATGCGGTACAGCCACGTCGACACCTGCGACTGCCCGGCGAAGCGATCGTGGGCGCGCCACGCCGACAAGAAGGCCTCTTGCACAACGTCGTCGGCATCTTGCGGCGTGCCCGTCATGCGCTGGGCCAGGGCCGTGAGCCGTGAGTGCTCCTGCTGCCACACCTGGGCAAACACCCGCGGGTCGCCCTGCTGCACACCAGCGCTCAAGGCGCGCGCGGCGGGCTGCTCGCGCTGCGGGAGGGCGTGCCCTGTGCGTTCGAAGCTGTGCTGTCCGTCCAGGGGCATCGGCGACCTCGTTCAGTATTCGTAAACGGATACTGATACGAAATGATGCCGGATGCCGCTGGTTCGTTGCAGATCTGCCCAGGTTTTCTTCCGTGAGATCTGGACAAAGCTGCCACGTGTCCGTCCTTTGCGGCCGGCATCGAAACTGAAAGAGGCGCGAAACGACGCGGGAAACCGTGTTCATCGGCGGGGAGGTTTCCCTGCCCACCCGGTCGAATGTGCAGGGAGCAGCAGTGGGCAGGCCGAGTGGCAGCAAAAACCCGGGCTATGAAGAGCGCCGCGATGCGCTCGCCCGGTCGATTTTGCCCCGCCTGACCGCCGACGACGGCCCGCGCACCAGCCTGGCCGACCTGGCTGCCGCCGCGAACGTCAGCGTGCCCACGATGAAGCACTACTTCGGCGACCGCTCCGGCGTGGTGGCAGCCGGGCTGCGCATTCTGAGCGCGCAGGGGGCGCCGTGGACGGCGTCGATCACCACGCCGTCATCGCCCGACCTGACCACCTCGCTCACCGACGTGGCCACGGCATTGGCCACGGCCTGGGTGCGCTTTGGCGTGGGGCGCGTGTTCGGTGCGGCGATTGCCGTAGGCATTCACGACCCCACCGTGGGCCCCGGCACCGTCGACGGCGTGCTCGAGCCCACCATCCAGGCCATTGAAACGCGTCTGGGCCACCACGCCGCCGCGGGTGCTGTGCAGCTCGGTGACGACGAGCTGCGGCTGGCATCGTTGCAGTTTCTGTCGCCGTTGCTGCTGGCGCTGTTGCACCAAAACGAACTGTCGGGCGCTGGCTGTCGGCCCCTCGACATGGACCAGTTCATCGCCCGCCACGTCGCCCGCTTCGTGCGCGCCTGGACGTAGGTTCTCCAACGCTCGATGCATGCAGCGCGTCGAAGATGACGCGTCTGCCGTGCTTGCGCGTGCCTGTGGGCGGCCTTGAAATCGACGACGACACGGTCTGCTGCTGCGGGTCGACAAGTGCAGGAAGACAGGGAATGGTCCGCGCCGTTGATCACGGTTGAACGAAGGACACATCACCATGGCTGAAGTCACCAGCACGCCCCTTTTCCGCGCTCCCGACGTGCGCTCGTCGTGGGTGAACCCCCGCAGTGCTCACGGCAACAAAACGCAGATGCACTACGCCCGCGCTGGCGTCGTCACCGAGGAGATGGCCTTCGTCGCTCGTCGGGAAAATCTCGAGCCCGAACTCGTGCGCGCTGAAGTGGCCCGCGGCCGCATGGTCATCCCCGCCAACATCCGCCACGTCGAGCTCGAGCCGATGGCCATCGGCATTGCCAGCGCCTGCAAGGTCAACGCGAACATCGGCAACAGCGCGGTCACGTCGGGCGTCGACGAAGAAGTCGAAAAGCTCCTGCTCAGCGTGAAGTATGGCGCCGACACCGTGATGGATTTGTCGACGGGCAAGCGCATCCACGAAATCCGCGAAGCCATCGTGCGCGCCGCCACCGTGCCCATCGGCACCGTGCCGATCTACCAGGCCATCGAGAACGTGAAGGACCCGCTCGACCTGTCGTGGCACGACTTCCTGCAGGTCATCGAGGAGCAGGCCCAGCAGGGTGTCGACTACATGACCCTGCACGCCGGCATGCTGTGGGAGTTCGTGCCGCTCACCAAGAACCGCATCACGGGTATTGTTTCTCGCGGTGGTTCTTTGATGGCCCAGTGGATGATGTACCACGGCAAGCAGAACCCGTTGTACACCCACTTCGACGACGTGCTTGAGATCTGCAAAAAGTACGACGTGACCATCAGCCTCGGCGACGCCCTGCGCCCCGGCAGCCTGCACGACGCCTCGGACGAAGCGCAATTCGCCGAACTCAAGGTGCTGGGCGAGCTGACGAAGAAGGCCTGGGAAAAAGACGTTCAAGTGATGGTGGAAGGCCCCGGCCATGTGCCGATGGACCAGATCGAAATGAACGTGAAGAAGCAGATGGAATGGTGTCATGAAGCACCCTTCTATGTGCTGGGGCCACTCGTCACCGACATCGCCCCCGGCTACGACCACATCACGAGCGCCATCGGTGCCGCGATTGCCGGTTGGCACGGCACGGCGATGCTCTGCTACGTCACGCCGAAGGAGCACCTGGGGCTCCCGAACGCCGAAGACGTGCGCAACGGCCTCATCGCCTACAAGATCGCGGCCCACGCGGCCGACATCGCCCGTCATCGCAAAGGTGCCCGCGACCGCGACGATGCGCTGAGCCGTGCGCGCTACTCGTTCGACTGGAACGAGCAGTTCCGCCTGAGCCTCGATCCCGAACGCGCGCGCGAGTACCACGACGAGACGCTGGACCACGAGCACTTCAAGACCGCGAAGTTCTGCTCGATGTGCGGCCCGAAGTTCTGCTCGATGCGCATCAGCGAAGACCTGAAGAAGATGACTGAAGCGAACGCGCTCGCACCGCCAACACCGCTGTTGTCGCGCGAGAAGGGCGATGGCTGCGTGACCGAGTCGCCCGCGGGCTTTGAGCTCGTGCAGTTGGGCAGCAGCAAGTCGTCGGCCCCGCCGGCTGCTGAGTAATCGACATCGACGTCGCCATGTGACCGAAGCTCGCGCCCCCCGGCGCGCGCTTCGTTTCGCGTCGTCGTTCGGCCTTGAAGAAGTGGACTTCCGTCAGGGCCTCGCGTGCGCACGCGCGGGAGCGTGAACGACGAAGCCAAAGCCAACAGGAACGTCAGAAACGCCCCTCCCCATACCTGCTCGCGATCGTTCGTTGTGGGCCGTTTCAGTGCGTTGGGGACGCGAGACAGGACCCGTCAGGGAAGCGGCTTTGCGCTCCCTCTTCGCCGCCGCTTTCGCTCACCGCCGAAACGACGACGACGACCGAGCTGATGGGCTCGATCGTCGTCGTGTCATTGGCTTCATCCCCACCAACGTTGCTTCGAGTGCTAGCAGGTTGCTGAAAAATGGCGCTTTGGGCGCGACGATGACGTCGTCAAACTTGTGTTCGACGACGTCATTGCCGTTTCGGCGCTCGATTTCG
>JBIKRQ010000355.1:0-6481 GCA_044349155.1 Myxococcota bacterium | reverse complement strand
CGAAGCCTTCTTTGGCGCCCTCGATGAACACCTCGTAGACCTTCACGCCGCGCACAGCCCCCACGACGACAACGATGGCCAACACGAGGGGAATCGCGCTGTCGGCCACGATCGCCGCTGCGGAACGAAACAGCTCGATCATGCTTCACCCGTGGCGTTGGTTGCAGCGGTGACGACGTCGTCGGGCTCGGTCGGGAAGCGCTTCTCCAACAGCTTCGCCACCACGATCGCCACGAACATGCCGCAGGCGGTCGCGATGATCGTGGGCAGCACAATGTTCGTCGCCGACGTCGAGCCGTTTTCGAGGCGCAGCGCGATTGTGCGCGCGGGGATCAGCGTGAGGTGCGTGGTGTTCAATGCGAGAAACAGCACCATCGCGTTCGTCGCGGTCTTCTTGTGCGGGTTCAGGTCCTGCAGGTGCTTCATCGCCTGCAAGCCGAGCGGCGTGGCGGCGTTGCCGAGGCCCAGCAGGTTCGCCGACATGTTCATCACGATGGCCCCCATCGCCGGATGCTCGGGCGGCACGTCGGGAAACAGGCGCACCAGCAGCGGTCGCAGCACGCGCGCGATCAACGCCACGAGGCCGGCTTTTTCAGCAACGCGCATCACGCCCGTCCACATCGCCAGCACGCCCACGAGGCCCAGCGCCAGGCTGGCAGCGTCGGCCGCCGCGTCGAGCGTGCGCGTGGTGATCGCCTTCATCACCCCGCCGTCGGGCACAGGCCCCACCGCAGCGACGACATCAGCGGGCAGGGCGTCGCGGGCAAGGCCCACAACAACAGCGGCGAGAATCAAGCCAACAAAGACGCGGTTCACCGCTCAACGGTAGGGGGCGATGTGGGCGACAGCCAGAAACCGGCCACCGCCAGCACCCACCGGCGACAATGTCGGTTGATGTCGTCGACCCTCGCACCCCGCACCACGTGTCCGCGCAAGCCTCGAACGATGGCGGCTCGACGACGACACGCGCGTCTCTGATTGACGACCCTCGTCGAAACGCGGCAGAACCGCGAAGCCACATGAAGCTCCGTCTCGTCGCTGCCCTGCTCTTGCTGTTGATCGCCGTCGGGTTGCCCCTGGCAGCGATGAGCAAAGACGGTCCGCCGTGGGGTTTCCGCGGCCACCAGGCCGTCGTCGTCGGCGTCGCCGGCACCGTCGAGGCCACGGCCTCCGAGCAGCGCCAGCAGCACACCAACGCCATCGACGACAAGCTCGAGGTCGCCAACAACCTCCACCTCGACGACGGCGACAAGGTCCGCGTGGCCCGCCTCGGCGAAGCCCGCCTGCGCTTTCCTTCGGCCAACGTCGTCGTGGGCGATGGTGCCAGCGTGTTGGTCGGCGTCGACGGCGTCACGCTCAGCCGTGGCGTCGTCACCGCCACCTTGGTCGAAGGTGCCGAGGCCTTCACCGTCGTGCTCGATGCTGGCGGCACTGTGCGCGTCAAGGGTGCAGGTGCTGTTCTCGTCGTGCTCGCCGACGGCAAGGGTGGTGCTCAGGCCATGGTCGAAAACGGCACGGCCGAGGCCCGCACCGCCCGCGGCGACCGCGAACTCACGCCGAACAAGGTGCTCAAGCTCAGCGCCGACGACGCGGTGCTGCTCGACAAGCCGGCATCCGTCGAACTCACGGCCACCTGTGCAGGCGCAAAGCTCAACGTGGTCGCCCCAGCGCAAACGCAGATTTTTGCGGCGGGCACGCTCGCCTACCCCGACGTCGCCGCCGGAGCCGATACGGGCTCGGCCATCCTCGACGTCGAAGCCGGCACCAGCGACGTGATCGTCCTTGGCCGCAACGTGTTTGGCCAGGTGGGCCAGGCGCGCGCAGCCTGCGACAAGCGGAAGTAATCCGAGATCGGTTTGATTTTGCTTCGTGCCTCAGCTGCATCAAACCGATGTCGAATCGTATTTTGCCCTCGCGGGCGCACGATTTCCGCTCCGCTTGCGGTCGAATTCATATTGATATTCGAGCACTTGGCGGAACGCTAGGTGCTCGATTTCCGCTGCGCTGCGCTCGCGCCCGAGCCGGCAAAATCAAGATCATCGGGGATAAATCATGACCAAGCGCAACGAATCAAACGGCGTCGCAGGGCGCACGGCCTCTACTGGCACGGCTCCGGGCTACATCAAGAAGGGCAACGCGCGGTACGACCGCCACGACCACTTCTACCGCCGCGCCAAAGAAGAAGGCTTCGTCGCCCGCAGCATCTACAAGCTCGACGAGATCGATCGCGAGTACAAGCTGTTCAAGAAGGGCGACGTCGTCGTCGACCTCGGCTGCGCCCCCGGCTCGTGGATGCAGTACGTCGAAAACCGCATCGGCGATCACGGCCGCGCCTACGGCATCGACCTGCTGCCCGTGAAGGTCGCGTTCACGTCGCGCATTCGCATTCTGCAGGGCGACGCGTTCGCCGTGACCCTCGAAGACCTCACCGACAGCCGCGACGGCGAACTGCGCCCCGTCGACGTCGTCATCTCCGACATGGCGCCCAACACCACGGGCATTCGCAGCGTCGACGCCGCCCGCAGTATGGCGCTGAGCGAGCGCGCCCTCGAGGTCGCCACGCGCTTGTTGCGGCCGGGCGGCAACTTCGTCGTCAAGGTGCTCGAGGGCGGCGAAATGAAGGCCTACCTCGAGGCCTGCAAGCTCGTGTTCACCCACGTGAAGCTCAAGCGCCCGAAGTCGACGCGCGACGGCAGCACCGAAACCTTCGTCATCGGCCTGCACCGCAAACCGCTGCCGCCACCGTCGTCGACGTAGCGCGAGGCGCCGCCGTGTTGTCGCGTCGTCGTCAGCGCCGGCCGTCCAATCAGCATCTCGAACGCCAGAAAAAGAAGATGCCCGACCAGGTCGGGCATCTTCGGGTCGCATCAACGGGACAGCTCAGACGGCGCTGTAGTCGAACACGGGCTTCTTCGGCGTTTCGGTGGCCGGAGGAGCAGTGACCACCGGCGGCTTCGCCACAACGGGCGTAGGCTTCGTCGGGGTGGCGGCCGCAGGGGGCGTGACCACCGGCGTGGGCTTCGTCGACACGACTGGCGGCGTGACCACCGGCGTGGGCTTCGGCTTTGTCGACGTCGCCGGCGGAGCGACCGTCGCTTCCTTCGGGTCGTCCTTCTTGAAGAGGTCGGTCACGCTGGTCATCAGCGCTTCGAAGTAGTTCTTCGTGTCGGGCTTCTTGGGCTCGACCGCAGGCTTCTTCGGCTCGGGCTTCTTTTCCATGACGTCGTCTTTGAACAACGGCGTCACCGTGGGTTTGGTCACGACCGGAGTCGCGATCGTCGGCGTGGGCCGAGGGATCGAGACCGGGCGCGAGTTCGAAACGCTGCCACCGCCACCGCCACCACCACCACACATAGAAGCCTCCTGCTTTGCGACCCGTTGTCGGATGCAGTCACCTTAGCAGCATTGGTGCCAACGCCGTCCATCCGCCACCTGCGCGTTGCAGTCTGAAACGACGACGGAATGTTGCGCATGCGTTTGGAGCCTTGCGCAGTGTTGCGCACCGTCGCTGGCGGCTTGCGCAAGTGATGCGCAAGTGATGCGCAACGAACGTGCGCAGCGGGAAGCAATGTGGGACTCCGGCCGTTGCCGCAACGAAGCTGGCGCCTACGACGCCGGGCAAAGGAGACGAACTCGCCATGAACCGTGCTGTTGCTTGTGCTGTGCTGTTGTCGCTCGCGTCGACCTCGGCGCTCGCGGATCGTTCGTTGTGGATGGAGCGCACCGGCCCCGCCAAGGTTGCGATCCCGTCGTTGGCGCCCCTCGTGCGCGACAGCGAGGCGGCCGTTTTGTCGATCATGGTCGAGTCGACAGCCCACTCCTCCGTTGATCCACGCATGCGCCGCTTCGGCTTCGGCATGCCGGAGCAGAAGCAGCAGGGGCAGGGCACGGGGTTTTTGATCCACCCCGACGGCTACGCCCTCACCAACCACCACGTCGTCGAGGGCGCCACGCGCATCCAGGTCCGCATCGGCGGGCGCAGCGAAGTGGTGAGCGCCACCGTCGTCGGCGACGACCCGCGCAGCGACGTGGCCCTCATCAAGCTCGACGGCAAAAACCCTGCGGGCGGCGCCTGGCCGTACCTGCCGCTCGGCAACAGCGATGTGCTCAGCGTGGGCGATTTCGTCGTCGCCATCGGCAATCCGTTTGGCCTGAGCCAGTCGGTGTCGATGGGCATTTTGTCGGCCAAGAGCCGCCGCGACATCGCGCCGTCGGGTCGCCAGGGGCTGTACGACTTCCTGCAGACCGACGCCTCGATCAACCCCGGCAACTCGGGTGGCCCGCTGCTCAACCTGGGCGGCGAGGTCATCGGCATCAACTCGGCGGTGAACGCGGCGGGCCAGGGCATCGGTTTTGCGATCCCCGTCAACCTCGTGAAGTCGCTGCTGCCCGACTTGAAGGGCAAGGGCCACGTCGACCGCTCGTGGATCGGCGTCGCCGTTCAGCGCGTCACGCCCGAGATCGCGTCGGGCCTCGGCCTCGAGCGCCCCCGCGGCGCGCTGGTCACGCAGATCGTCAAGAGTGGGCCGGCGTACAAGGCGGGGCTGCAGCCGGGCGACGTGATCACCCGCTTTGACGGCAAGGTGATCGAAGACAGCAGCGATCTCCCCCTGCTCGCCACCATGAGCGGGATCGGTCGCACCGTCGCCGTCGAGCTGGTGCGCAACAACGAGCTGCGCTCAGCAAAGGTCACGCTTGTGGCGATGCCTGGCGCTGACAACGACGAAGAAGAACCCGCGGCCGAACGCGATCGCAGCAACGACGACGCCCGCGCCAACCGCCTGGGGCTGCGCGTGAACACCCTCGACGACGAGCTGCGTGCCCGCCTCGACCTGCCGGCCAAGCAACGCGGTGCGGTGATCGTTCGGGTCGAGCAGGGATCAAACGCCGCCGAGGCCGGGCTTTCGCCGGGTGATGTGGTGGTGGAGATCAACAACACGCCGATCAGCGATCGCGAGAGCTTCACAGCAGCCGTCGGCAAGGTGAAAAGCGGTAAGCTGCTGAAAATACTCGTGATTCGCCAAGGAAACACCACGTTTGTGGCGTTGCCGAAGCCGTAGCCCGGTGGCGTTTGTGTGCCGGGGAAGGCGACACACCAGCCTTCCCCCTTGCGTCTCGCCGATGCTCGGCTAGAGAACGCGACGAATCTGTGTAGAGGCGGTTCACCCGCCGATCCGTCGAGAGACGGTAGGAGCGCGAGAGATGTCGGAAAAGAAACCGAAGATGAAGACGAACCGCTCGGCGGCGAAGCGCTTCAGCAAGACCGCGACCGGGCTCATTCAGTTCGGCGCCAAGGCTCACCGCCACTGCTTGAGCAACAAGTCGCGCAAGCTGAACCGGAACAAGAAGAAGACCCGGTACATGGCGCCTGGTGACGCGAAGCGCGTTGCCCGGATGATCCCCTACCTCTAGTCCTCTTGTCAGCAAGCGTCGTCGACGTTCGCTGCCTCTGGACGGGGAACCCGTCCAATCATTTCGCACACGTCGTTTGATGACCGGTTCCGGCCATCTTTCAGACATCGGAGTCAGTCATGGCCAGAGTCAAGGGCGGTTTCAAAACCCGCCGTCGTCACAAACGCATCCTGAAGATGGCGAAGGGCTACTACGGTTCGCGCCGGACGATGTTCTACATCGCCAACGAAACCGTCGAGCGCGCCCTCGCGTACAGCACGCGCGACCGCAAGGTGAAGAAGCGCGAGTTCCGCAAGCTGTGGATCCAGCGCATCAACGCCGCTGTTCGTCCCCACGGCCTCAGCTACAGCGTGTTCATCAACAAGCTGAAGGTGGCCAACATCTCCCTCGACCGTCGCGTGCTGGCCAAGCTGGCCGCCGTCGACCCCGCGGGTTTTGACGCCATCGTTGCCGCCGCCAAGGCGTGAACGACAGCCACGGCTGAATGAAAGCGGACGTCGGCAACGACGTCCGTTTCTTTTTTTGCGAACGCCTGAGCTGCAGCCATGACGACGTCGTCACCTCCCTGCGGCGGGTTGGCGCGGTGCTGCTGTCGTCGACACAGGCCGCACAACGGGCTTTCCGAGCATGCCTCTGTCGGGGTAAGCGACTCTCGACGTTGCGCCGCTGGCGACGACGACCCTGTGTTGTGGAGTGATTGAGTGACCCTCGCTGAGATCGAGCTGCTGCTGGAGAAGAGCTTCGCCGACGCCAAGGCCGCCCTGTCGGGTGCCCAGACGGCCGCAGACCTCGAGGCCGCACGTGTGCAGTTTCTGGGTCAGAAGGGCTACATCCAGGCCGCCAAGAAGTCGGTAGGCCAGCTGGCTTCTGTCGACGACAAGAAGAAGGCCGGCAAGCTCTGCAACGACCAGGATCGCGCCCTGCAAGAGGCCTTTGCTTCCACCCACGAACGCATCACCGCCCAGTTGCGTGTGGCGGCGTTGGCCGAGCGCATCGACGTCACGTTGCCGGGCCGCCGCGCCCGCCGTGGTCGTCGTCACCCGCTCACCACGACGTGCGACGACATCCT
>JBIKRQ010000059.1:0-23548 GCA_044349155.1 Myxococcota bacterium | reverse complement strand
AGGCACGAAATCGAGCGCCGAAACGGCAATGACGTCGTCGAACACAAGTTTGACGACGTCATCGTCGCGCCCAAAGCGCCATTTTTCAGCAACCTGCTAGCAGGACCAGCTCACGACGCGGGGGACATGATGCGACAAGCGCAACGCTCACGACGACAGTTCGCGCTGCTGATCGCTGTCGCCGTCCATCTCGCCATCTTCGCCGTCGTTTCAGCGCACGAGCCCAAACCACGTCCGCTGCCACAGCCTTCGAGCGCGGGTAACCTCGACGAGCACGTGCTGCTCGAGCTCCGCGTGCGGCCTTCAACACTTCCAGCTCCGCCACCAACACCGCCGAAGCACACAAGGCAGCGCGCACCGCCGACTGCGCCAACAGCGTCCACGACAGTGACGACGACGGTCGTGACCGCCGACCGCGCCACGCCTGCGCCCGCGCCGAGCATTCGCGTCGACAGCGAGCCGCCTGGTTCCCTGCTCCGCCTCGTGCGTGGGCCAACGGCCACCGGTCCGCAACCAAGCGCGAGCGCCCTGGCTGCAGCGCTTGACGGTGCGGCCCACGACGACGTGCCGGTGGCGCGAGGTGCCGCATTGGCGGCGGCAAAGGTCGACGCGTACCTGCGCGAGAACATTGCGCTCAACGACGCGAGCAAGGGCCTGACCTCGTCGTGGTTTCGCGAGGTGCAGCGAAGTGCCGAGGCCAACTTCCATCCAAACGCAAGCGACCTCGACAATCCCAGCGAGGTCAGCCAGAGCGCGATCGTGGGCAACGCCCTGCGCGACCCCACGTCGTGGGACGAGGAAGCGCAGCGCGTGCTTGGCCCACTGATGGCCGCGGCAGCACTGCACAGCTCGGACGTCGTCAAGCGGCTGCCCTTGAGCACCACACCGACTGCCGACAGGCACGACAGCAAGCGTCGGCTCGAGGCCATCAACGACCAGCTGCGCCACAAGAAGTCGGGCCTGAGCGTGCGGTTCGCCTTCGAGGTCAACGTGCACCACGATGGCAGCGGCCACGTCACCGCCATCGACGTCCTGCACGCGGCATTCGAGAAGCAACTGCAGGAAAAGGTGCGCATCGCCCTCGACACGGCGCTGCAGACCGCACCGCCTGCACCAACGCAGCTCGCCAATGGGCAGCCCTTTCGCTCGCGCTGGGTGTTCGTGGCGACGTGGTTCATCGACCCGCCCGGCTGCATGTTCCGACCCTCCGATTCGATGGGTGCGCTGCCTGGTGAAGTGCAGGTGAGCTGCGGCGGCGGCGAAACGTCGTCGTTCAAGGTGCAGCAACGCGTGGCGGCCGAGCTTGTTGGCGTCACGCCCCTCGTCAGCGCGGAAGTGCCTGGGCCAATCGGTCAATAGCGTCGACGAGCCGCTCCTCGCTGTTGCCCGCAAAACCAACGCGCAGCTGCTGCCGCAAGTGCCCGTCGCCGTACAGGCTGCGCGTCGGCTGCAGCACCACACCCAGCGTGCGTGCGCGCGCGACCCAGCGGTCGAGGTCGACGTCGTCGGCGATGCGTAGCCACAACGCCATGCCGCCGTCGGGCACATCGCAGCTCGCAGCACCGTCGAGCTTCGTACGCACCTGCTCGACGAGCAGATCGCGGCGTCTGCGGTATACGCGTCGCATGCGTCGCGCGTGACGGGCCACGTCGCCGTCGGCCAGCAACGTTGCCACCGCCTGCTCGAGCACGTGGTCCCCCTGCCGATCGACGAACCGGCGCGTGCGCACCAGGGCGTCGATCGCGTCGCGCGGTCCGGTGATCCAGCCAAGGCGCAGGCCCGGCGCCAACAACTTCGACAAGCTGCCAATGCTCACCACCACCCCCGCCACGTCGTCGGCCAACAAGGGTGCCCGCGGACGCGAGCCGTAGTGAAACTCGTGGTCGTAGTCGTCTTCGACCACCAGCACCCGACGTCGCGCACACAACGCCAACAGCCGCTGCCGACGCGCCGCCGACAACGTCACCGTCGTTGGATACTGGTGGTGCGGCGTGAGCACGATCGCCCTCACCGGCGTTGTCAGCAGCAGCCGCGCCAGTCCCTCGACGTCGATGCCGTCGCCATCGACCGCCAACGGCACGATGCGCGCGCCCCGTGCCGCAAACGCCGCGCGCGCGGGCGGGTAGCAGGGGTCTTCAACCACGACGACGTCACCGGCGGCCACAAACGTGCGCGCCACCAGATCGAGCGCCATCTGCGCCCCGCGCGTGACGAGCACGTCGTCAGCACTGGCCGCAATCCCCCGGCTCTCGCGCAACAGCAGCGCCAGTTGTTCGCGCAACGCCACCACACCGCGCGCATCGCCGTAGCCCAGCAACGTCTCGCCATGACGACCAAGCACGGCGTCGCGCCAGGCCCGCACCAGCGCCTCACGCGGCAGCAACGACACGTCTGGCGTGCCACCCCACAACGCGATGGCGTCGGGCGGGTCGGTGTCGCTGTCGTCCTCGACGCTGGGCACGCGGCCGATGTCGAAACCCACCGCTGCAGCCGTTGGCATTGCCGACTGGGCAAGGCGCGCGGGCAACCCCACCACCCGCGGACGACGACGTGGACGCACCAGCAGCACGCCCTGCGCTTCGAGTTCGTCGATGGCGACATCCACCGTGCCGCGGTCAACACCAAGGCTTGCTGCCAACGTGCGCGCGCCCGGGAGGGTGGTGCCGCGCGGCAAGCGCCCCTTGCGAACAGCGTCGACGATCGCTTCCACGATCTGCAGCACCAACGGCTGCGTGCGGCTGGCGTCGACGTCGAGAACGAATGGCAGCCCGGTGGTGGTGTGCATGGCTGGCCCACAACTGGAGGGGTAGAAATATCGATTCTGGCTCTACATCAAGCGCCAGATGCTTGCGACGGTTGGTCCATGAACAGCCCACCTCTTGTCCTGTCGCCCTCTGACCGCACCACCCTCCGTCGCCGCGCCGGGCGCAGCACCGAGCTCGACGTGTTCGACGACGTGCTGGCCGAGTGCCTTGTTTGTCAGATCGCCGTGTTGCTCGACGGCGCGCCGCTGCTGCTGCCGACCACGTTTGTGCGCCTGGGCGACGAGGTGTTTGTGCACGGTGCTGTGGGCAACCGCGCGTTGAAGCTCGCGGTGGACGCGCCGGTGTGCTTCAGCGCCACCATCGTCGACGGGCTGGTGTTTTCCAAAGCCGCGTCACACCACTCGATGAACTACCGCAGTGTGGTGGCCTTTGGTCGGGGCCGCGACGTGGTCGACTTCGACGAGAAGGCCCGCGTGCTCAACGCCCTGATCGAAAAGATGCGCCCGGGCCGAAGCACCGAAGCGCGTCCGTCGACGACGTTGGAGCTGCAAACCGTGCGCGTCGTGGCCATCGGCCTGCAGGAAGCGAGCTGCAAACAACGCCAGGGCCCACCCATGGACGACGACGCCGACAAAGACTTTCCGACGTGGACCGGCGTGGCCCCGGTGTCGCTCGTGACAGGCCCCATCGGCTGAGCAGGCGCTACAGCGCGCAGGTCTCGGCGGTCATCACCTGGACCGCAGCGCCATCCTCGACGTCGAGCACCACACCACTGCCAACGCGCCGGGCAGCACCGGGCACGATCACGCAGGTGCCGCCGTCGTCGACAACACACACCACCACATCGCCCGTCGCGGGCAGCCCGGGGGCAACCGTGGTGGTCGCTGCTGTGGCCGCGAGCGCAGCATCAAACACCGTCGCGCGATCGGTGGCCGAGCAGATGCTGCCAAACGCGCCGCCCACCGCGGTGGTGACGGCGGCGATGCGGTGGTTGGTGGCGTTGGTGGCCGTGTTGCACGCCTCGTCGTCGTCAAAGAGGCTGAACATCGCGACGGCCTGCGTCTGGTCGGGCGCGAGGGCTTGCAGTTGGGTCGCCACTGTACTCGTCGAGCGGGTCGAGTTGTCGTTGCTGTCGCCCAGCGACACGATCGTGAGCTGTGCAGCAGGGCGAAGCGCACTCGTGGTGGCGGCCCAGGTGGTGATGGCGACCAGCGCTTGCTCATCGCCGCTGCCGGCGAAGGTGGTCCAGAGCTCGTCGATGGCACACTGCACATCGCTCGACGTCGACAACAGCGTCGCCCCACTGCAACCAGGACGGGCTTGACCAACGTCGAAGTCGCCGTCGGTGTTGATCACGCTTACGCGCGTGGCCGGCACTTCAAACAAGCCTCGAACAAAGGTGGCGACGTCGCTTTGGACCTCGCTGTCGGCAGTCGAGCTCATGCTGCCGGAGTTCTCGACGACCAGCAGCACATCGTTTTGCGCGGGCGCCACTTCGACGTCGACGACCGCGTCGGCGGTGACCGTCACATCGACGTCCACGTCGAGCGATGACAAGCCGTCGGCAAACAACTGCACCCGCTCGCTCGAGGTGCCAAGCACCAGCGGTACCGGCAGCTCAACGCGCAGCTCGATGGTCTCGTTGGCGTCGATGGTGAAGCTGGTGATGTCGACGGTGACACCCGCAGGCGGCACCACCGCGATCGTCGTGGGCGCCGTTGCCGTCGAGGTCACCAGCACAACCGCTTCGGCAGTGGCGCCCGCACACGTCGCGGGCACGACAACAGACTCAACAGCGACGTCGACAAGCGAGCCGAGGCTGTCGGGCCCTTCGCCTTCACCTTCGCCTTCACCTGCCTCGCCCTCGCCCTCGCCTTCGCCCTCCCCCGTGTCGTCGTCGTCATCGTCACGAGCCGGTCGGCGCCGCGGCTCTGCTTCGCACGCGCCAGCCACGCAGACTTCGTCGGTCGCGCAATCGTCGTCGCTGCTGCAGCCAGTCAGCCCGCTCAAGACGTCGACCACGACGACACGAGCAACACCAGCAACACGGACGTCGTGAACTTCATGTCGCCACCGCCTTGTTCGTCTTTTTCAACTGCGCCCGCGTGCAGCCGCTGGCGGCCTTGTCGTCGCGCACGCGCACGAACACGGGTTGGTAAAGCTGGTCGTCGTCGGTGGCGTACAGGTATTTCACTTCGCACACGGGCTCTTCGCCATCGGCCAACAACGCATCCAGCTGTGCGCGTGTGGCGTTGGTGGTGCCGGCGAACACCTTGCCCACGACGTGGCGCTTCACTTTGCCACCCACGGTGTCGAGCACGACCATGGTGTAGGCGTTGCCCGCGTTTTCGGTGACGATCACATCGCAGGCCTTCACGAGCTTGTGCTTGCGCTGCGGCCCGCCCGACGACGGACGCCCTGCGGTGTACGGCGCATGCCGCTGCTTGAACACCAGGCCTTCAGCCGACTGCGCCACCATCTGCTCATACAGCGCGCGCTTGTGATGCTTGCCTTCGCGCAACGGCAGCACCTCAACGTTGCCCGAGAAGCCCGGCGACAATTCGTCGTCGAGGATCTGCCAGCGCTCGACCACGCCAAGCTTCATCACATCGCGCTCGCCGATCTTGAGCACGTCGAACACCCAGTAGCGGTCGCCGATCACTTCGCCGTCGACAACGGTGCCCACCTCGAGCGCATCAAGCCCCGCGAGCACGGCGGCGCCAACATTGTCGCTCTCTTGCCCATCGCGGTTGGTGGGCAGCACGCGGTCGGCCAACACCGTCGCCAAAATGCGAATGCCATCGAGCTTCTGCTGCGCGACCCAGACGTCGTCGTTCAAGAAGTGCTCGAGTTCGTCGTCGTCGATCGGGGTGAGCAACTGCGCCTTGGGCCCCACCTGCGGACGCTTCTTGTTGCCCGCCTTACTGCCCGAGCCTTCGCCTTCGGGCGGTGCCACAGCAGCCGGTGCCACCTCGGCGGTGATCTGCTGGTAGCCCTTGTTGGTCTTTTCGCGCACGAGCTTGTCGAAGGTTTTGTCGGCCTCGGCCCGCGACACGCGCACGGCCTTGTTGCCCACGCTCAAGCTGCTGCCACGCCGTCCCCACTGCACGCGCACGCTGCAGGTGCCGTCGTCGTGGACGAACAATTCGGCGATGTAGAGCTTGTCGGAGTTGCCCTCTTGAAAGAACAACTCGGTCTTCTTGTCGACGACGTCAGCCATGGCTGCCGATGGCCCATCACCAACACATTGCGCAAGTGCCACACAGCACACCGGACAGCGTTCTCGTGAGCGAAACCCGCGCGGCAACGAGGACGCGCACACTGGCGGGCGCCGTGTCCGACGCCTCGCAGGAGCGCGACCGCAGGGGAAGCGCCCACACCAGCGCAAAGAAGAGGGGCGGGCGTCGCTCCGTAGAACGCGGCGCAACCACCCGAAATATCAAGCAAAAGCGCGCGGGGGTCCTGGGGGCCGCCGCGCACAGCGGCCCCCAGGTCGCGCCGAAGGCGTAGTCCAAAGCGAGGACGCACGGATCGACGACCATCGGGTGACGCGACGACGTGAAGCGACGTGAAGCGACGAACGACGAACGACGAACGACGAACGACGAAGCGACGAAGCGACGAACGAACAGCGAATCACGCGCGCTCCGCGGCCCCCGCCAACGCCACCAACGCAGCAGCAGTGCAGTGAAAGCGCTGCTCCGGCACCGCGTCTTCGACGACGACACCATCGGCCTGCTGCGCCCCACGCAACGCCAACACCCAGGCCGATTCGTACGGCACGTTCAACGTCTGCATGCAGAAGACACACTCAGCGAGCAGGTCCCAGCGGCCGCGGTGAAAGGCCATGTCGCCGGCCTCGACGATCTGCGCCACCGTCGCCCACGACGCTGCTGCCGCTTGCTGAAAGTACCGTCCCGACAACAACACTTTGTGGGTGGCGCGGTACCCCTCGAGCACCTCGTCGTCGACGGCGTCACCCACGTCGACAGCCACGCCCAATGGCCGCGCCAACTCGGCCAACAGCCAACCGCCCACTGGGCTTTGCGTGGCCAGATGCACAATCGCTGCGCGCAAGCCCACGACGTCAAATGCCGGAAGCGGCACGCCGCGAATGCAGCGCAGGTACAACGCATCCAGGCGCGCTTGCACCGCGTTCCAGTCGTCGTTGGTGCTGCCGAAGTCGGTGCTGATGTCGTCGAGCCGGGCCAACGCGTTGGCCAACACCGCGTCGCCCACGTGCTCCGCAAAGAACCGCGGCGCGTGGTGCTGCAGCATGTGCAACGTGAGCGCGAACGTGACGATGTCGTCGTCGTTGTCTTTGGGCATGGCCAAAAACGCCTGCCACGCCAACAGTGCCGAGTGTGTGTGCGCATTGCTCATGCGCCGTGTTCGCCCATCACCGCGCCGATGTGCAAGCTCGAGGCAGGCTCAGGCCCGCAAGCGCGCCGCCAACGCGTGCAGTCGCTCGCGCAGATCGCCGAGGTCGTCGGCATCGATCGCCGTGCTGCAGGCCATCGTCGACGGAATGTGCTCGGCGGCCGTGCGCATCGCTTTGCCCTCAGCCGTGAGGTGGATTTCGACGGCGCGTTCGTCGTCGGTGGCGCGGCGACGCTCAACAATGCCGCGCGCGGCCAGGCGCTTGAGCAGCGGCGTGAGGGTGCCGCTGTCGAGGTGCAAACGGCGCCCCAGCTCGGTCACACGGATGCCGTCTTGCTCCCACAACACCAACATCACGAGGTACTGCGGATGCGTGAGGCCGAGCGGTTCGAGCATGGGCGCGTAGGCCGCCGCCATCGCCCGCGACGCCGACGTGATCGCAAAACACAGTTGGGCATCGAGGTGCAGCGGCGACGACGACGTTGACGTTGACGACGGCTTCTTCGACTCGCTCACACCACACCTCGTGTCCAACGCCGACGCGACCGTGTCACGCCGGGTGGCGATTGGTCAGGCCAGCGTGATCGTGACCGGCACGTTGCCGCGCGTGGCGTTCGAGTACGGGCACACCTCGTGGGCCGCAGCGACGAGGGCCTCGGCCTGCTCACGCGGCAGCTCGGGCAGGTGCGCCACCAGCTCGACGGCCAACGCGAAGCCGCCACCGTGCGGACCAATGCCCACCTTCGCTTCAATCTCAACAACGCCCGTCGTGATCTTCTGGGCGCGCGCCACATGGCCCAAAGCACTGCCGAAGCACGCGGCGTAGCCCGCAGCGAACAGCTGCTCGGGGTTGGTGCCGCCACCCTTGCCGCCCAGGGCCGGAGGCATGCGCACCGCGAGGTCGAGGGTGCCGTCGTCGGTTTTCACGCTGCCGTCGCGGCCGCCGATGGCGCGGGCGGTGGCGGTGTAGAGGACTTTTTCGGGGGTCTTGAGGGTCATGGCGTGCTCCGTTGGGGTTCTGCCAGGTCAGATGTGCAGCACACAATTAAGTTGCACACAATCTTGTTGCGCCTCGCGTTTTCGCAGATCTCCGCATCCGGAAGCGGAGTCCGTGCATTTCATTGGCGGGGAAGTGTCCCCGCCCGCCCCTCAGGAGACTCGCCTCGAAGACAAAACCGCAAGCCGGTTTTCTCTTCGAGGCTCAATTCAGCGGGCAGACCTCCAGGCATCGCGCAGGCCACCGCTCAGCAGAAAGCGCGGCCACGTGATCCACTGCTCGCACACGATCCGGGCCACCGCGTCGCCCGCGTGACGAAACGGAATGGGCGCCTGCGGCTCGCCAGCGTGCCCCCGGCCCTGCGCCACCACCGCGACCACGCACGCGGCCACACCGGCCACCACAGCGCGCGCATCGACCAGGCCGCCGAGCACCACCACCAGCGAACCCAACCAAAACAGCGGCACCGTCACGATGTTCAGCACGAGGTTCGCGCGCGTCGCGTGAAAGTGCGGATAGCCGCGGCGCTGCCAGGCCAGCAGGCCACCGCGGCGATCGGCGAGGTCGATGGAGGTGGTGGAGGCGTGTGCTTGGTTGCTCATGAACACACTCTGCGCAGGTCGCGCCGCGCTGACTTGGATCAACTGGCTGCGATCTTCACGTCGAGGCCGGTGTGGTCATCGCGGCGACAATGTCGGACGGACGCATGCCAAACATCCGCCAGAACGACCGCGTGAGGTGCGCCCCGTCGGCAAACCCCGCCGCGTGCGCCGCCTCGGTGACCGCCGCTCCCCGCGCCAACAGCGCCGCCGCCCGCTGCAACTTCAGCCACAACACATACGAGCGCAGCGGGACGCCCACCGACGCGGTGAACACGTGCATGAAGCGGCCTGTCGACACACCAGCCACCGCGGCGAGTGCTGCGAGGGAAGCATCGTCGTCGACGTCGAGGGACTTCAGGTGCGCCAACGCGCGCCGCACGCCGGGATGCACCACGCGCACGTCACCCGCTGGCATCCCAAGCAACGCCTGCAAGCGCGCGCCGAAGGTGTGCGCGTCGCTCATGATCGCGAAGGGGTCTTCGTCGGCGAGTGCTGCGCACACGGCGTCGTCGACGACACGCACCGGTCCCACCAGGCCGCGCGCGAGCACGCTGCCCACATCGCTTTCAGGATCGAAGAACACGAGCAGCACGTCGCAGCCAACGGCGTCGATGGCGTGAACCACGTCAGCACCCACGATGATGCCGCGCGCGCGGTGCTCAACGCTGTGGCCATCGACCTCGACACGACACCGGAGCTGCTGCCCCAGCGGACGCACCACCACCAGATGCAACGCATGGTGCGCGTGGCCTGAACTGCTGCCGCCGGCCCCGCGCGCCGCCAACACGGGCGGCCACAGCGGAGCAGTCCACGACGTCGTCGACGAGCTGTCAGGCAGCACACCCACCCGCATCGGCGCACCTCATGGGCAGAAGCTGGCGCCGGTGCACGAGCCTTGAATGTCGAGGGTCCCTGCCCCCGGAAGCGCGGCGTGGGGACCACCAGTCACGTCGTCGACGACGAGGATGCAGTCGGCACTGACGAGATCGAGGTTCACATCCTGGCCACTGCCCTGGTCCTCGACGAACGTGAGGTCCTCAAACACATACCGGCCGCTGCAAGGCGTCAGCAGCAGCCCGCTCCCGACAATCGCCGTCACGTGCTCGCGCGCCGCTCCAGGCTGAACCACCGCGGTCGACGACAAAGACATGAAGCCGCCCGTATGCTCGAAGGCGTCCCCTACTTCGAGGCGCCCGGCCCCCGCCAGGTCGAAGGTCCCCTCGAGTGTGAGGCTGCGAGTCGCGCGAAGCACGCCCGACGGGTCGCCAAAGCGAACGACACCACCATCGTTGACGGCCACCTCTTCAGCAACAACGTCACCCACGACGTGAAGCGTCGCCCCAGAACGCACGGTGACGACATTCGCGGTGAAGGCAGTGGCGTCGACCGCGCCCTGCACCACGATGTCGCCCTCATAGACACCGCTGATCGAGGCCCCCGTCACATGCGCCGTTGCGATGGCGAGGGTCCCCTCACACGCAATCGTCGACGCGGTCAGCCCAAAAGCGGTGACGAACGCCCCGCTCTGCACTGTCATGGCTTCGACTTCGAGGTCGCCGGATGCCTGGAGACTCCAGTCAGCGAGGACGAGCATGTCGCCGAACGTGGCCGCGTCCACCGCGTTGCCATCGATGTTGACCTCGACTGGAGAACCATTGGAGCGACCGATCGCCACCCCTGCGGGTGAGGTGAGCGCGAGCTCGCCGTTGATCGTCAACGACGTCAGTACATGCAGGCCAACGATGTTGGACTCCACGCGAGCACCAGCCTCGATGACCACGGGACCGGTGATGATGTTGGTGGCGCCCACGCCGACGAACGAGCTGATCCCGCTGCTGAAGGTGAGTTCTGCCGCGTTGAGCTGCACGATCTCGGCGTCGCCGTTGATCTGCACAGAACTCAGCGAATTGATGGTGACCACCGCGCCGCCGTCAACGGTGAGGGGCGCCTCGCTGTCGAGGGTCGTCACGAGGCACGAAGCCGGAGCACCTGCCCCCTGGGCGGCGGTGTTTTGCTGACACCCGCTGACAAGCCCGCCGCGCAGGTGGCCGACGACGACGTCGCCGCCAATCACCGCGCCGTCGTTGAGTCGAAGCACCACGTTGCTGGCGGTATGCACCCCACCCCAGATTTGCGGCTCGGAGAACGACACGTCGAAGCTCGTCTCGGGAAACACCACCACATCGGTGGCGAGCGGCAGGCCGTTTGGCGTCCACGACGACGCGAGGGTGGGATCGCCGCCGCCGTGCAGGCGATCGGCGACGATGAACTCGATTGTGTCGTTGATGACCCTGTCACCATCGGTGAACTGCACGGTGAGCGTGAAGAAACCGCCGCGGTTCTCGGGTTCCCACAAGAACGCACCCTGCTGCCCCTGCTGCAGCGTGAGGGTGCCCGGCGCGGTGCTGCTGATCGACGTGAGCTCAATGGGGTCGCCGTCGTCGTCGAGCAGACTGAGCACGAGGAACGACTGTCCAGTGGCAGGCCCTTGCAACGAACGCGTGAGCAACACAGGGGCCGTGTTTTCGCCTTCGCCCTCACCCTCGCCTTCGCCTTCGCCTTCGCCCTCTCCTTCGCCTTCGCCGACGTCGCACGCGCTGCCGCACTGGCCCACAATCGCCGGGCCGAACACGGTTTGCCGAGCGGGCATCGCGAGCTGTCGCTCCAAAAACGCAACGGGCACACCGGCCTCGTCTTTGACGAACACGTCGTAGATGCCGGGGTTCACGTCGTTGAACACGCCCACGCTGTCGACGGTCACGGCAGCCTCGAGATTGAAGCCCGCACCACGCGGCACGATCACGTAGCGAGCACCCACAACGTCGCTGGTGATGGAGGCGGTCACCGCGGCCGACGTCACCGACGACAACCTGAGTTCCACATCGTCGTTGTCGGTGAGCCCGATGGTTCTCGCCACCGGCGCGCTCGTGCGCGTGGCGTCGAACGCGAGCAACTCGATCTCACCAGGAACCACGCCGTCGATCGCAAACGAGCCATCGGCGGCAACAATCACGTCGCGCTCGGCAGTGGCGTCGACGTTCGGGCGAGAAAAGGCCACCGTCACGCCGTCGTACACGCCGCTGTCGTCGACGACATGGCCGCGCACCGTCACCGTGCCCGTCAGCTCCACCCGACCAAGGTCCACAGCACCAACGCGCTCACCGAAACGCTGCAGCGTAAACTTCGCCACCGCGCCACGTTCAGCGATGCCGTTGTTGTCGTCGTCGTCGAACACGCGCAGCGCGAAGTTGCCGGCGGGCAAACCGCTGTGGGCAAACGTGCCATCAGCACCGCTGATGCCAACAACAGCGCTGCCCGACACGGTGACCGCGGCCCCTGAAACCACCTCGTCGTCGACGTGCGCCACACCGCGCACCGAGCCCGGCGCCAACGACGACGCACGGTCAAGGTTGAAGCACCCAGCCGCAAGCAAGGGCACACACACAGCGATGAAACGCAGCAGCACACGCATGGCCGCACGCTAGCAAACCCGCGCCATCGACGACGACCGCCTGTGCGTGAGCGCCAGCACGACGACGAAGCACGACGTCAGGAGGTCAGGAGGTCAGGGGTCAACGACCGAAGCGTGCGATGAAGGCGAGGTAGCCCTCAGACAGCTTCACCTTGTCGACGCGCAACACCCGCGCAATCTGCGTGAGAAACCCGCGCAGATACACACGCGATGGCAGATTCTCGGCGTCGTGTTCTTCGATCGCCACAAGGTACGGCCGACGAATCTTCGTCAGTTCCGCCAGCGCATCGAGACTGAGTTTGCGCGCTTCACGCAGGCGCTTGATGGTGGAGCCGTTGACCTCGCCGTCGAGGGAAAACAGCCCGGCCAACGGCGTGGGGGTGGGCGTGGGTGCACTGGGCAGGCCAATGCGCCGCTCGTTGCTCGACGACACAGCCTCGGGTGCAATCGGCTCCCACGGGCTGTCCATCGTCTCGGCGGGCAGCACCGTCGACGTCGGCACCAGTGTCGGTGCGTCGAAGTGCACGGGGGCCTTCACCACATCGGCAGCGTGTTCGCGGGCGGCAGCAACAAGGGCCGCCGCGTCGTGCACGTCGGTCTTTGGTTCGGCGAACACGATGCCGCCTTTGCGCACGATCGCGCGCTCGCTGGCGGTGTCGTCGACGGGCGCCAGGAAGCGCAGCGTGGGCGGCGTCGATGTGCGCGGCGCGGTGGTGCGGCGCACAACATCACCGTCGAGGGAGCGGTCGTAGGCGCGGCGACGGTCGTCGTCGCTCAAGATCGCAAACGCGGCATCGATGTCGACGCGAGCAGCCGCAGCCGCCGCAGGATCGAGCATGGCGTAGGCACCTGGACGACGGCCCTCGACGAAGTCGATCGCGCGCTCCCAGGCCAGCAGCAGCCCCGCGTGGTCGACGCTGCGGGGCACCTCGAGCACGGCGTACCAGGTGGCAGCACTGCGCGGACGATCGGGCAACGCACCATCCGCAGCATCATCGGGCGGGGGCGTTGACGACGTCATGCCGGCACCCCGAGCTCGATGGGGGCCGCCAACACACGCTCGGCCAACTGCACCAACGCCTGCGTGATCGGCGCGTCGGGTGCTGCCTGCAACAACGACTGCCGCACCCGCACCGCGCGCCGCACGGCTTCGTCGTCGGGCAACGTGCCCAGCACTTCGAGGCGAATGCCCAAAAAGCGCCGACACGCCGTGACCATGTCCGACGCCACCATCGCGTCGTCAGGGCTGCGGCATTGGTTGAGCACAATGCGCGGCACAAACCGCGACATCTGCTCGTAGAGCACGTGGCCCACGTCGGGGTTGCGGTCCGCCACGGCCTTCAACAAATCCGCCGGCGTGTGGATGCCCTTCACCCCACGCGTGGCGCGCGCGTCGTCGACGAGGTCTTTGATGCCGTAGGCTTTTTCCACCACCGCCAGGCGCCGAAAGAACGCGGCCTTCAAGAAGCGATACGCGTTCTCGACACTCGTGGGCTCGGGCAGCACCACCAACACGCCCAGGTGCGCGACCAAGAAGAAGTCGAGGGTGTTGAACGACGTGCCAGCGCCGAGGTCGAGCACGACGACGTCGGTGTCGGTGTGGCTGAGCTGGCGCAGCAACCGCAGCTTCTGCGCGTGGTTGGGGTTCGCTGCCCCCATGTCGTCGAGCGCACCCGAGACAAAGCGCAGGTTCGGATACGGCGTTGCCACGGTGACGTCGCTGATGTTGGCGCCGCGGCTCACCACATCGCTCAGGGTGGTGATCGGCGGGGCGATCCCCAGCACGGTGTGAGCGTTGGCGCCGCCCAGGTCAGCGTCGACGAGCAGCACGCGTTGCTGTTGGCGGGCGAGGGCGATGGCCAAATGGGTGGAGACCAGTGTCTTGCCGACACCGCCCTTGCCTCCTCCAATGGCGACGATGCGCCCTGACCGCACCTCGGACATGCATGAAGTCTAGCGAGCAACCCCTTACGGGATCACGAAAATCGCCGATCTGGCGTGCTGCCTACCTGTCGGTGAGCGGCGCACATGTCTGCCACGGAGCAGCGAAAACGACCGCGTCGCCGACCACACAGGTGTGGTGACGGCGACGCGGTTCTTTCAGCATGGCGAAGTCAGGGAGCGCAGAAGCCAACGGCGTTGCAGGTGCAGGCGCCGAAGCTCGCATTGCACGCAACGCAATCGGTTGCAGCAGCGCATTGTTCCGCGCAGGTGCTGGTGAAGATGCCGCAGATCATGGGTGCGTTGCACTCAGAACCATCAACGCATGGCTCGCCGAAGTTCCCGCCGCCGCCGCCGCCGCCCGGCGTCACGCAGTTGCGGTTGCCATCGCACTCCTGGCCCGAGGGGCAGCTGGCGTTGTTGCGGCAGCCCGTGCGGCACTCGCTGGCGGCAAGGTCGCAGTAGGCGGTGCTCGCGCATTGTCCGTCGCCCACGCAGGCGCCGAGGCCCGGGGTCACGCAGCGGCCCTGGGCATTGCACTCGAGGCCAGCCGCGCACGTTGGCCCGCCGTTGAGGCAGGTGGGGATGGTGCAGAAGCCACCGCCCGTGGGGCAGTGGGTGTTGGGGGCGATGGTGCAGTCGGCCGACGACGTGCAGGGGTTGGCGCGTTCGCAGCGGCCGGTGCCGACGTTGCAGGTGAGGCCCAGCGAGGTGCAGTCGCTCGCGGTCGTGCACGACGGCAGCGCCTGGCAGACGTTGACGCTGTCGCAGTAGTTGCCGCTGCCGCAGGTGGTCGACTCGTTTTGGGCCGTGCACGCCGTGCTCGGCACGCACGCGCTGTTGTTGCACGAGCAGGTGACGTTGCCGGTGCAGCCGAAGCGGCCGACGCAGTCAGCACTGGCGGTGCAGGCCTGCGGGTTGGCGTCGAAGCAGGAGTCGGTGATCCCGTTGCACTGGATCGAGTTGCACGAATCGACAGGGCTGGTGGGGCCACGCGGGCACTGGTCGCCGCTGCTGCACGTCGTCGACGCGGGCTGCTGGCAGGCGCCGGCGAGGCACACTTCGCCGGGGTCGCAGTCGCACTTCGTGGCGCACTGGCTGGCGCCCGCCTGGCAGGTGCCAGCAACGCACAGATCGCCCGCGGTGGGGCACACGCTGCCAGGACGGCAGCCGAAGCTGCACTCGTTGTTGGCGTCGCAGTAGCGAGCAGCACCGTTGGGGAAGCTGTTGCACTCGTCTTGCACGCCGCTGCACAGGTAGACGCAGGTGCCTTCACAGCGCACGCGCTGGACCGTTGCCGTCGGCTCGTACCCTTCGCACTCCGAGTCAGCAGTGCAGACCTGTGGCGTGAGCGGGTCGGGACCAGCGTCCTTCGACTCCAACGTTCGCGGACACGCCGACAACACACACACGGCGAGCGAAACAACCCAGGCAAGGCGCGACATCACAAGCTCCACGGCAGCAGACGTCCGAGCGTCCGAGACAACGCGGGAGGTGTGCTGCGCTCCAGGTCCGCTGTCAAAGCAGGATCACGGTCATGATCGCTTCGCGCCGTTGGCCTGCGTTTCCTGCACGTCCTGGCGCGTTCGTCGTCGGACTGCTGGGAGATGGTGCCTCAGGAGCTTCTTTGTCGTTGTCCTCACGTCGGAGCGCGGCGATGTCAGCGACGCATCGCGTTGTTGGACTCTTCGTTTCAGCTTGCGCCGCGGCCTGTGAGCACGACAGGGAAGGTTTTCAAAATCAGCTCAAAGTCGATCTTGAGGTTCCAGTTGTCGACGTACTTCAAGTCGAGCTGCATCCACTCATCGAAGCCGATCTCGTTGCGGCCGCTGACCTGCCAGTAGCAGGTGAGCCCCGGGCGCACGCTCAAGCGTCGACGTTGCCAGACCTTGTAGAGCGCCACTTCGCGCGGCACGGCGGGGCGTGGACCAACGATGGTCATGTCGCCACGCAGGATGTTGATGAGCTGCGGCAGCTCGTCGATCGAGAACTTGCGGATGATGCGGCCGATCGGCGTGATGCGCGGGTCGTTCTTCATCTTGAAGACCACGCCGCCCTGCATCTCGTTTTGCGCCATGAGTTTGTCCTTCATGGCGTCGGCGTTCATCACCATCGAGCGGAACTTGAACATGCCGAAGTGCGCACCGTGCAGGCCCACGCGCTCCTGCTTGAAAAAGATCGGGCCGCCATCGCTTTTGATCACCGCCGCGACGACGAGCAGCATCGGCGACAGCACCAGCAAACCGATGGCCGAGGCGACGATGTCGATCATGCGCTTGAGCGCGTACTGCAGCGGCCGCGTGTCGGTGGACAGGTAGTGCAAAAAGCCGTCGTGGGCGGCGGCGATGGTGCCGAGCAAACGCGCGCGCTCAAACGCCAACGCATGCACGGGCACGGCAAACGGTTGGCCCACTTCTTCACAGGCGCGCACCACCTGCTGCATCTCGTGGCCGTGCACCAACGTGCGACCAGCGATGTACACCTCGGCCACCGCCTGCTTGGCCAGCACGTCGAGGATTTGCGCCGAGGTGCCAACGATGGGCGCCTTCAAACCGCGGTGCGCGACTTCGCCTTCGAAGGCCAAAAAGCCCACCACGTTGCGACGACGAAGACCGGGCTGTTCGCTGTTGCCCGTGAGCACATGCCACGCGGCCACGGCGGCGGGGCCGGTGCCGATGATGAGCACGTCGTCGACGGGATCGCCGATGTCTTTGAGCGGGGCGAAGATGACCACGCGCCCAGCGACCATCCACACGAGGCAGATGATGGCGAACGACGTGACGCTGAAGGCGTGGGCCTCGGGGATACCGACGCGCTCCCACACAAACAGCATCAACGACGTGATGAGCACGAGCAGGATCGTGAGCACCGCCTGGTCTTGCGTGGTGCGCGGCGTGGCGGGCGAGTAGAGGCGCAAGGCCCCGGCACCAAAGGCCCACGTGACCGCACCGACGACGACGATGGTGAGGTAGCGGGGATCGTCGACGACGACGCGCAAGGTGGCGAGAAACACCGCCATCACGACGACGATCATGTCGTACAGGACGTTGAGCTTTCCCGGCCACCCGGGGGTGAGTTTGTCGAGGGCTGCCACGAGCCTGCGATAGCACACCGGCAGCGGTCCGTTGTCGTCGCGGGTGATGTGTCGTCGAACAGCGCAGCCGCTACGGCCACTTCTGCTTGCCGTGCAGCACGCGGACGACAACGAGCCTTGTTCGTTGCTCGACCTTGTAAACGATCACCCACGGATACACGGCGACCCACTCGCGCGTTCCGGTGACTCGACCAGGTCGCCCCGCGTTTGGCTGGGTCGCGACGAGTGCGACGGCCTCAAAGAGGCTTTCGATCTCGGCGTGTTCATCACCCGGGCGGTTTTCTTCGACGTACGAAAACACCCGATCGAGGTCGTTGCTGGCCTCGACTCGCCACTCGATCTTCACTTTGCTTTCGCCTTCGCTCTGGCTGCCATGCGAGCGACGACGTCATCGTGCGAGAGGTTCGGGCGTGTGTCCGCGAGCGATGCCTTGATGGCCGTAACCTGCCATTCGTTCAGGTCGAGGTACGCCTCGAGCGCGTCGAGGATGATGAAGTTGCGCGAGCGGTCGGTGGCGGCCGCCAGCTTATCGATGCGCTTTTTCATCTCGGAGGGCAGACGCGCGCTGGTGACGGTCATGGTGGTCATACTCTGTTGTACTCACTCGTACTCGCCTTGACCAGCCTCGAGGCGGCCAATGTACCTTTGCAAGCACCGGACACACTCGGCCGTACGCATTTGTTTTCGCACTGCTTTTCGCCACTGGCGCAGAAACGTGGTTGGGAACCGACAAGCACCTGCTATGGCGACGACGTGACCATTTCACTTGAAGCCGTTCGCCCCAAAGCCGTCCTCGTCGCTGTCCAACTGCAGGGCACCAGCGATGCCGAACACGAAGCCTCGCTCGCTGAGCTGGGCCGCCTCGTCGATACCCTCGGGTTCGACGTCGTCGGTCAGGTCTCGCAGCGTCGTTCGAAGTTGTCGCCTGCTGCTGGCCTTGGTGCGGGCAAGCTCAAAGAGCTTGCGCTGTACACCGGCGGCCCCGGCGTCATCCCGTCTGGTGTGCAGAAGAAAGACCAGCGCAAAGAGCTGCACAAGCCCGGCTTCGCGGCGGTTGATCAAGAAGAAGACGACGAAGACGACGTGGACGACGGCGATGACGACGTCGATGCTGCCGCCGCCTTCCCGCACGCGAGTGTCGTGGTGGTCGACAACGAGTTGTCGCCGTCGCAGGTGCGCAACCTCGAGAACGCCGCGGGTGTGGAAACCCTCGATCGCGCGGGTGTCATCATCGAGATCTTCTGGCGTCATGCGCGCACCAAAGAAGCGCAGATGCAGGTCGAGATTGCGCGCCTGCAATATGAAGCGCCGCGCATGCGCGAGAAGGACTACAGCTCCGACCGTCAACGTGGTCAGGGCGGTGGCGGCAAGGGCGACGAAGAGCTCGAGATCGACAAGCGCCGCATTCGCGATCGCATCGCTGAGCTGAAAGAAAAGCTCGCCGAGCTCGAGCTGGGTGCGGCCACCCGTCGTCAGCGCCGCAAAGAGGCCATGCGCGTGGCCCTCGTCGGCTACACCAACGCCGGCAAGTCGAGCTTGATGCGCGCGTTGTCGGGCAGCGAAGTCCTCGTCGCCGACAAGCTGTTCGCGACACTCGGCACCACGGTGCGTGTCGTGCCCGATACGCAGCCAAAGATCCTCGTGTCTGACACCGTCGGCTTCATCAAGCAGCTGCCGCACTCGCTGGTGGCCAGCTTCAAGAGCACCCTCGACGAAGCGCACGAAGCCAGCCTGCTGCTGTTCGTCGTCGACGCCTCGGACCCGGTGTTTCCCGCCCAGCTCGACGTCACAAAGACCGTGCTCAAAGAGATCGACGCCGACGACATTCCGTCGTTGTTGATCTTGAACAAGATCGATCGCGTCGACGCCGTGGAGCGCGCGCGCTTGAAGCGCGAGTACCCGCACGCGGTCCAGCTGTCGGCCATCAGCCCCGACGACGTCGCGCGCTTCAAGCAGACCCTCGAAGACCACTTCGCCACCACGCTCGAAGAAGCGGTCCTCGCCGTGCCCCACGCCAAGGTGGGCCTGGTGATGGGCCAGCTGCACGAGTCGGTGAAGCTGCTCGAAGAGAAATGGGACGGCTGGGGTGCGCGCTTGTCGGTGCGTGGTCCTGCCGAGGTGATGGGTCGCTTGCGCCAGATCATTGGCCCCGTGGATCCGCCGCCGTTTGAGGAGCAGGAAGCCTGATGACCGCTCCGGTGCGCATCGGCGTTGTCACCACGTCAGACCGCGCGAGCGCTGGCGTGTACGTCGACGAAGGCACGCCCGAAGTGGTGGGCGTGTTGCGCGAACTGCTGGCCACACCATTCGAAGCGGTGTGCCGGCTCGTGCCCGACGAACAAGCGCAGATCGCCGCCCACCTCACCGAGCTTGTCGACGACGAAGGCTGCTGCCTGGTGGTCACCACGGGCGGTACCGGCCCCGCACGGCGCGACGTCACCGTCGAGGCCACCCTGTCGGTGGGCCACAAGCACATGCCGGGCTTTGGCGAGCAGATGCGTGCGGTGTCGTTGACAAAGGTGCCCACAGCGATCTTGTCGAGGCAGGAGGCCGTGGTCCGCTACCGCGACGCCGGCGATGGTGCCTTGATCGTGAACCTGCCCGGCGCCATCAAGGCGATCCGCGAGTGCCTGCTCGCGGTGATGCCGGCGATCCCCTACTGCATCGACCTCGTCGGCGGCCCACGGCTCGAGACCAACCCCGACGCGGTCGTGGCGTTTCGGCCGAAAAAGAAGCCCTGACTGGGGTCGAGAACAAGCTGGAGCTCTGCTGAGGGCGCCCCTCCCGTTTCCTTTTGGCCTGCGGCGCGGCACAGCGATGCCATGCCATTGCTGAAGTGCCTGGGCCTCGTGCTGTTCGTCGCTGGCCTGTCGGCCTGTCCGCCACCCGCCGAGGGCGAGGGCGAGGGCGAGGGCGAAGGCGAAGGCGAAGCTGCCGACCCCCTGCCCGTGCAGGACGAAGCCTGGACCTACACCGTCGTCGACGGCGCCATCTGCGGCAACGGCGACCCCGTCGGCGTCGGCACCAACCGCGGCCCCTCCAACCGCCTCGTCATCTACCTCGAGGGCGGCGGTGCCTGCTGGGACGAGTACACCTGCAGCAACGGCTTCGCGGCCTTCACAGACACGGGCCTGCCCCAAAGCGTGATTCGCCAGATCGAAGCCGTCGCCATCGGCATTTTCTCGCGCACCGACGCCGACAACCCCTTCACCGCCGACTCCTACGCCTACGTCCCCTACTGCACCGGCGATGTGCATGCCGGCACGGTCAGCGAGACGCCGTGGGGTGTGGCCCACGTGGGCGCCAACAACCTCGCGATCATGCTTCCTCGCATTCTGGCCACCTTCCCCGAGGTCACCGAGGTGGTCCTCGCCGGCACCTCGGCGGGCGGCTACGGCGTGGCCTACCATGCCGAGGGATTGCGCAAGCTGCTGCCGGCGACGACGTCGATGTCGGCCATCCTGGACTCAGCGATTCCCCTGGCCCCCTTCCCGGGCGCAGAAGCTGGCGCGCAAGCCCAGACCCACGCCTGGAACCCCATCCTGTGCGACGGCTGCACAACGGCCAACGACCAGTGGCGCCACGCCATTGCCGCCCTCCCCGACGTGCGCTTCGGCCTGACCCAGAGCCTTGGCGACACCACCCTGCGCCAGTTCTTCTCACCCACGGGGACAGCGCTCCCCCGCGAAGACTGGGCCGCCGCCGTCGAGGCCTTTTTCGACGCGAATGAAAGCATCGACAACGTCGACGTCTTCGAAATCGACAACGACCAGCACGTCTTTGTGTACGACTCAGACCTCGGCAACGCCGTCGTCAATGGCACAAGCGTGGGTGCCTTCTACGCTGGCGTGGTCGGCGACAGGGCCGCCGTCGACGCCCGCTCCCGCTGACCGCCGCGACCAGGGTTGGTCATGCCGACGACCAGGAACGAGATTCCAGCAACGGTGAGTGCGCTGCCGGCAATGGCGACCGGAATACCCCAGGTGCTCCAGGAAGCGGAGTATTTCGACAGGATGGCAGGCGTCAGCAGGTGATCACAACAGGTCCGCGGTGCTCACCGCTTTCAACGCAACGGTGGGCGTCTGCAGCTGCCTCGAGCGCAAAACGCTCGCCCACCACCGGCTTGAGGTGGCCCGCTTCGACGAGGTCGCGAGCGAGTACAAGGTCGCTTGCGGCGGCAACCGCAAAACCGCAGCGCAGGCGTGGGCTGGCGGAGAACGCGGTGCGCGCCATCTCGAGCAGCTGCGGGCTCTTGAAGCTGGCGCACAGGTACGTGCCGGTGCGCGCGAGCACTGCACGACTGCGCGCGAACGACCCGCGTCCGAGCACGTCGACGACAAGGTCGTACACGTCCGTGCCGCGCGTGAAGTCGTCGGTGGCGTAGTCGAGCACCTTGTGCGCGCCGAGCTGTGCGACGTAGGCGGCTCGGCCAGCGCCACACACACCGGTGACCTCGGCGCCGTGGTGTAGGGCGAGCTGAACGACGGCGGCGCCAATTGAGCCAGAAGCACCCAGCACCAACACGCGTTGGCCCGGTTGAATCGCCACTGGGCGCAGCAACGCCAGCGCGGTGGTGACGCCGTACGGAACGACGGCAGCCTCTTCGAACGTGAGGCTGGCAGGCTTGTGAGCGACGATGCCGCGCGCGGAAACGCAGACGTACTCGGCGTAGGCGCCCAGACGTTCGCCGCGCGTGCCGAAGACGGCGTCGCCAACGGCGAAGGTGTCGACACCGCGGCCAACCGCATCGACCTCGCCGGCGAACTCGCTGCCAGGAATCGTGTGCCGCGGCGTGCGCCAGCCGAAGTAGGCCCGGGCGAACAGCCACAACAGCCCAGGCATGTGAAACTCCGCCGCCGTGAGCTGGGAGAAGCGCCGCGCGACGAGATCGCCAAAGTTCACGGTGGTCGCCCGGACGCGAACGCGGATTTCGCCTGGTCGTGGCTCTGGTCGCGGCACCTCCCGCAGCTGCAGCACCTCGGGCCCACCAAACGCCGTCATCACGCTGGCACGCATCGTTGCGGTCATCGCTCACCTCCACCGGGTCTGAGTCATGTTTAACCGACTCCATGTTAAGCAAAGTTGACTTCGCGTCAAGCGGGAGTTACACGCAATGTCAAGAAATCTTGACATGGTCGCAGGCGCCGACCGGTCGAGGCTGAAGCCTGCGCCGCGTCAGAGGAGCCATGAAAAAGATGAAAAAGAAGAGTCGGTTCGCTGCAGTGCTGTTGGTGCTGCTGTCTTCGTCGTCTGCGTTGGCGGAAGCGCCCTGGAAAACGGCCACCCTCGACGGTGGCAAGACCACGGTCACACACCGTGTCTCCGAGCGGGTCGACGGCGCGGGCAGGAACGTGTCGGTCGAGTTCACCGCCACGATTCTGGAAACGGTCGAGGCTGAAAAGTGCGTCGCAATCGTTGGCGACATCCCCAAGCACGCCATCTTTCTGGCCGAGAAAAATGTGCGGCTTGTTCGCCAGATCTCGGCAACCGAATGGCTCATCTACTACTACTTTGATGCACCGTGGCCGCTCGACGACAGCGACGCCGCCGTCAAGATGGTTCTCACAGAAGACCCTGAAAAGAAGACCAAGACCTTCACACTCAAGGCCGCACCCGAGGCATTCCCACGGGCAAGCGTGAAGCGTTTTGGGAGATACGATGTTGTCTACGCGTTCACCGACCTTGGAAACAACAAGACACGCGCGTTCACCAAGGCGCACCTGGAGCCTCCCCTCGAAGTGCCAGTGTGGATGGTGGAAGCGTCGTTTCCAGGCAACGCCACTGATGCCCTGAAGGCCATCCTGCGACTCGCCCGGCAGTGATCGGGCGACCGCCAACGGAGACTCGACCAGACCCGGGCGAGTTCTTGACACCGCGTTTCTGCTCCAACATCGACCCGGCAGGACGGAGTGTCGATGCAAGCGCAGCTGGCCTGGGTCTCCGTGGTGGTCGGCGCCGCGTGTTTGGGGTGTGGTGCGTGGTGACGAAGGTGACCAACGCCATTCGTGCGCTGCGCTTTTCCCACGGCGAGATCGCCGAAAGCAGGGCGAGCGAGCCCAACAGCATCAACAGTGTGGGGGCGAGCCAGGGTGTGCGGTGTGCGGTGGTCATGCGGTCTCCTGGTGGTGCGCAGGCAAAGCTGTCGCCAGCGCCGGCGGTGACGGCGCAAGAGCGGCAGCATGTGTGGCAGAGGGCCTAGCAGGTTGCTGAAAAATGGCGCTTTGGGCGCGACGATGACGTCGTCAAACTTGTGTTCGACGACGTCATTGCCGTTTCGGCGCTCGATTTCGTGCCTCT
>JBIKRQ010000354.1:0-6496 GCA_044349155.1 Myxococcota bacterium | reverse complement strand
CCACAACCGCGGCGGCGATCTCGCTGTCGTCGTCGAACGCACCTGCAATGCCGCGCACCATGCCGGCGGTGCACGTCTCAAACGATGCGCGCTCGTCGATCGTGCGGATGGACACCGTCGACGACGAGCCCGGCTACGCGTGTCGTCTGCGCACGCCACCGCAAGGGCTGCCGCGCGCCGACGAAGCGGTCACAGCACCGCCGGGCCCGGCGCGTCCGTTGCCGCGTTCGTTGTCGATCGAGAACGTTGGCGGCAGCGACGACACCGACGATCACACCAACCCTGGCGTGCGCCTGTCGGACCTGCGTCGTCGGCACCGTACCGACGACAACGGCTAGCGCGTCAGCCTTCGTCTTCGGCGAACGGCGGCACCACGCTGAGCAGGCCAGCCTCTTCGGCGCCGAGCACGACGTCGCAGTCGGCGTTGTCGGCGATGCGGGCTTCTTCGAACCACGAGCGCTTCGGGTCGGGGTGCGGCTCGGCACTCCCCTCGCTTTGGCGATCGAGCAGCGGGTTGGTGTTGCCCAGCTGCAGCACTTCGTTGGTGTTGGTGGCGAGGCCGATGGCGTGATCGGGGCCCTGCACCAGGCCTGCGGTCTGCACGGTTTTTCGCTGGATGATGAACACTTCGCCGCCGACCGCACCGGTGATCACCGCCGTCACGCCGGGGTTTTCGTCGCCGTCCATGTCGTAGATGCGATCGGCGTGGGGGGCCTGTGCCGCCTCGTCCTTCGTCGCGGGCAGGGCGGTGGTGAGCGGCTCGGGCAGGTCGCGCAGGCCCCACAGCTGCACGTGATCGGTCTGCGTGTACGTGCCGTCGTCGGCGATGGTGACGCGCTCTGCCGTCGAAGGCGCCACCGCCTGGTACGTGTCCTGCGGCAGCGACGTCGTCACGCCAGCGACCTCGAAGTTGTAGCCGCCACACAACCGCGAGCTCTGCGCGTAGCTGTTGCTGTCCTCGTCGTACGTGCGCGTGACAAGGCGGTAGTTCACGCCGCCGCCCGCGTAGTCGCCCAACACCGGCACGCGCACGAGGGTCGTGTTCACCGTCTTGAGCGCGAAGGTGCCAGCAGCAGCGCCCGCAGCGATCGGTTCGGCGGTGAGCCCGAGGTCATCGTCGTAGACGGGTTCGGGGCCGCAGGCCGCAGCACAGGTCAAGACCAGCAACGAGATGCGCGACACAGCGGACATCCGCTCATGCTGCTGCCAATCCGCTTCAACGGCAATCTGTTGAGCGGTTTCGCTGCTATCTGCTTGAATCTTTGCGCATAACTTTGTTGAGACGTCAGAGTCTGACGCGGGGATCGCTAAAGGTGTCAGGAGAGAACACCATGTGCAGCAATCCCCGTCTCGACCCCAACACGCTTGATCTCGACACCCTCGCCATGCTCGCTCGCCACCCGCGGGCGACGGCGAATGTGCAGGCCGCGTTCAGCAAGGCGCTCGTGGCGTGGTCGCGTCAGCGTATCCAGATGGTCACGCGCCGCATGGGCACCTTCAGCGCCGGCGATCGCGACGACCTGCTGCAGGAATTCATGCTCCGCTGCCTCACGCGCCATCTGCAGCGTTGGGATCCCGCCGCCACCACGCTGTCGGCGTTTCTGTTCCGCCGCCTGCACGGTGACGTCGTCGACCAGCTGCGCCGCCGGATCACGCACGAGAAGCGCGTCGACTGCAGCGAGTTCGATCCCGACACGATCATCGACGAAGAACGCGGCATCGACGACATCGCCGCCCGCCGTCACCGCGAACGGGCCCTGGCAGCGGTGGACGCCGCGGTGGTGCGCCTCCCCCGCCGGCAACGCGCCGTCGTCCGCCGCACCTTCGCTGGTGAGAGCGCGGCCGACGTGGCGGCTGATCTGCGTGTGCACCCGTCGACGATCTCGCGCGAGCGCAGTGCCGCCTTGAGCACGCTGCGCCTGGCACTGGCGGCCTGATCGCCGAGCCCACGTCGTCGACAACACCGCCTACTACGAGGCGGGGACAACCCTCGAAGGAGGGCGCAAAGCCTCGAAGGGCGTGGGGCTGCGGGGAAAAAGAAGCGCACCCACCAGGGCTCGAACCTGGGACCCCCTGCTTAGAAGGCAGGTGCTCTATCCAGCTGAGCTATGGGCACTTCGTCTTGGTGGAGGGCCTGCTTCGCTGTTGTGCAACGAAGCAGGCTGGTCGGGGCGACACGATTCGAACGTGCGACTTCCAGTACCCAAAACTGGCGCTCTACCAAGCTGAGCTACACCCCGACGGTGTGCGCGCATCATGACCGTCATCGACTTGCTTCGCAAGCAGAACCCTCGGTACACCCCTGCGCGGAGGCAAAAAAAATGGTTCTACCCAGCGACATGGTGGCGAGTCCGGCCCGCGTCGCTCGGCGCGCCCACATTCTTGAGGCTGCGCGTGCCCTTGTTGGCGCGTCGGTCCCAGGCGAGTTCGATGCGGTGCGATCACCGCTGTGCGCGATCGACGTGGTGATGGTGGTGGGCAGCCCCTGGCTGCAAGACGGGCTCGAGCGCGACTTCGTCAAAGACGAGGCTGGCTACCGCAAGATCGGTGGCGGCGCGAACACGCCGGGGCAGGCCTACTTCCTGCGCTCGTCGGGCAACCTGATCCACTACCTCAAGCGCGCTGGCTTCTACGTTCCGCGCGGCAGCACGCCGACACCGGTGCCAGGCATGGCCTGCTTCTTCGATTGGGAAGATCGCGGCCGCTTCAACTTCACGCCCGATCGCGCCGGCGTCATCCTCGACGTCAAAGAAGGCAACATCGAGCGCGTCGTGCTCGCGCAGCGGCAGCAGTTGGTGGATGGCTCAACGTTGCTCGACGTGAAGATTGTCGACGTCGCGCGCGGCGATACCTACGACCGGGCCTTGATCGGCTACTCCGATTTGCCATAGCGCCGCGATGCGCGTCATCTCGTGGAATGTGAACGGCTTGCGGGCCGTGATGCAGAAAGACTTCGCCACCTGGCTCAACAACAGCGGCGCTGACGTCGTCGGCCTGCAAGAGGTGCGGGCGACGCCGGAGCAGCTCAAGGCTGAGCTTGCGCAGTTTTCTGCTGGTGGCTGGCACGTCACCGTCACGCCGGCCGAGCGCAAGGGCTACTCGGGCGTTGCCCTGCTGTCGCGCACCGCCCCCGACAGCCTGCTCACCACGGTTGGTGTCGACGAGTTCGACGTCGAGGGCCGCCTGCAATTCGCGCGCTTCGGCAAGCTGTTGATCGTCAACGGCTACTTCCCCAACGGCAACGGCAAAGAGCGCGACAACAGCCGCATCCCCTACAAGCTCGCGTTCTACCAAAAGGTGTTTGCACTCCTCGACGACGAACGCCTCGCCGGTGGTCGCATCCTGGTGATGGGCGATCTGAACACGGCCCACAAAGAGATCGATCTGGCGCGGCCGAAGGAGAACGCGAAGACGTCGGGGTTTCGGCCCGAAGAGCGCGCCGAACTCGATCGCTGGATCACGTCGGGGTGGATCGACACCTTCCGCCAGTTTCACGACGAGGCCGGTCGCTACTCGTGGTGGTCGTCACGCTTTGGTGTGCGCGAAAAGAACATCGGTTGGCGCATCGACATGGTGCTGGCGTCGGCAGCTGCGTCGGCCTGCGTGCGCGACGCGTTCATCTGGAGCGACGTGATGGGCAGCGATCACGCCCCAATCGGTGTCGACCTCGACGACAGCGTCCGAACCTGAACTCCGCTACGGCACCTGCACCGTGGCGTCGCGTTCAATCCACACGTCAACGCCGTTTTCGAGGCGCACGCGCGAGAACCCGCTCTTCTCGTCGACGACCGTGCCCGTGAGCCCCGCATGCACGGTGAACCCGGCGGCCGTCGCATCGGGCTGGGGGCGGGCTTCGGTATCGCGCGCGACCACCACCACCACGGCGCGTTCGGCCTGCAGGCGTGCCAGCCACAACGCACCAGAAGCCACGGTGGCGGCGATCGACGCAACAACCACGCTGCGGGGCAGCCGACGTTGCAGCAGGCCCGCAGCGGCCATCACAGCGCCCAGGAGCAGCAGACACGCCGCGAACGCGAAACGCACCGGCGTGGGCGGCAGGCGCGCACCGATGGGCATGCTGGTGCCGCCTTCGACCTGATCGGCGCGACGGCTCAGGGCCTCGGCAAGGTTGTGGCGGATGTCGTCGTCGAGGGGATCGCGGCGTTGTGCTGCCAGCAGGTGCACCACCGCACCGCTCACGTCGCCCGCACCCAGTGCCAGCGTGCCGATGTTGTAGTGCAGCGCGGCAGATGCAGACGCACCGCTCGTCGACAGTTCGTCGAGGATCGCCTGGTAGGTGGCACGCGCGGTGTCGGGCTCGCCGTGGGCCGCGAAGCCTTCGGCGTCCTTGGTGCGCGGGTCGGTGGCGCCAGCAACGCCGACGACGATGAGCAACAGCGGCAGGATCATGGTGTCGCTCCAGCGTCGATGGTGGCAGCAAGATCGAGCGCACGACCGATGGCCTGCTTGTCGCCCGAGGGTGCGTAGCGGGCGGCTTCGACGTCGACGATCGCGCCGGCAACCGCACTGGCCACCGCCGCACTCAATCCCCGCGACACGAGCACAGCCGGCAATGCCGCGGTGTCGATGGCGCGCACGTCGTCGCCACAGCGATCGGCCACCGCGTCGAGCAGCAGCCGTTGTGCGCCAGCCACGTCGCCTTGTGCGCGGATCGTGGCGCTTTGCGCTCGACGTTCGTCGTGCCGCCGCTGCTGCAGACCAACCTTGCTGGTGGAGTGCTGACGACGTCGTCGCCCCACAACGCCAACGACGCCACCCAACAGCGCAAGCACACCACCAAACGCAGGAGCCCAGACCGCACCCGCGCTCTCGCGCACGTCGATGCCCAGCGCCAACGGTCGAGCGCCCTTCACGATGGCGGCGCGCTGCGTGGGGCGCGTGCTCGACGGTGCAGTGCCGGCAGCTGGCGCCACCACGACGTCAACAGCGGGGGCTTCGCGCGTGACGTAGCGGCCTTCGAGCGGGTCGTAGGCGACGTACGAGATGGCGGGCAGGGTGAGGGTTCCAGGCGCGCTCGCCTGCACCAACGTCTCCTGCACGACACGGCCAGCGACGAGGCCATCGCGGTCTTTGCGATCGCGACGCACCGTCGGCGGGAACGTGCGCACGGTGGGTCCAAGGCTCCACGCGGGCAGGGGCAGCTCGTCGATGTTGCCGGTGCCCGACAGCTCAACGATGACCGTGAACGGCACACCAGCGGTGACCTTGCCCGCGGGGCGAATCGTCGTCGACAGTTCGACGTGGCCGACGGCGCCAGCCACAAACGCCGGGGGGATGGGGTCGGGCAGGGGCTTGATCGTCAACGACAGCGGTGCCGAACGCACGCGCACTTCGCGACGCGAGAAGAACGAGCCCGCCGGCACGACGTCGATCTCGATCGGCGGCAGCGTTTTGCTGCCCGGTGCGAGCGCAAACAACGCATCGCGCGTGACGGGGTAGACGTTGAAGACCTGCCCGCGCAGCTGCCGTTGCACCGCTTGCGGACGCAGGCCGTCGTCGAGGGCCAGGCACACAAAGCCCGGCGGCTTCTGCCCGGGAATGCGCGGCCACGAGCCCAGCGGCACCTGGCTCCAGATTTCGCCCACGACGGTGATCTGCTCGCCGACAACGGCCTCGGTGCGATCGGGCCGCAGCTCGAGGAAAATCTGCGGGAGCGCATCGCCGAAGCGCGCACCGGGTTCTCCTTGCGTGCTGGCGTCGTTGCTGGCGGCCCCTGCCGGTGTGCCGGCATTCGGCGCGCTGTTGTCGTCGTCGCCGCCCTTTTTGGGCGTGATGGTCACGGTGATCGCCGGGGCTCGCGCCACGTTGTTGCCGAGCGTGGCGGTGGCCATGCCGATGGAATGTTTGCCCGCGTCTTCGGCAACGAGCAGGAACGTGCGGCGGTGCTCGACGACGATGGCGCGGCGGCCGTTGCGGTTGCCGAACGATGCCTGCTGCGCCTCGTTCTCGCGCAGGATCGTGAAGTCGGTGAGGTCAGGCAGGTCGAGTTCGTCGACGGCGTCGGAGCCATTGACCGTCAGCACCACGTCGAGCTGAAACGGCTCTCCCTGGGGCACCGTCGTGCTGCTCACGTTCATCCGCAACGACACCGCTGCTTCGGCCCAGGCAGGCAGCGCCACGCCGAGAGCGATGGCCAGGATCATCAACGCACGCATCACCGCACTCACCAGTCCTTGCCGTTTTCTGCCGGGCGGCGCTCTGTGCCGCGCATCTCGATCGGCGACAGCGGCTTCTCGCGGCTGCGCACCCCTTCGAGGAGGCGGCGAGCTTCTTCGCGCGACGTCGGCTTCTTCGGCGCTGGCTTTTCTTCGCCGGGTGCACCGTCGGGCTTCTGTTCGCCTTTGTCTTGCTCGTCGGGCTTGTCGCCCTTGTCTTTCTGCTCGTCGTTTTTCTGCTCGCCCTTGTCGTTTTTCTGCTCGTCGCTCTTCTGCTCGCCCTTGTCGTTTCTCTGCTCGTCGCTTTTCTGCTCGCCCTT
>JBIKRQ010000353.1:0-6530 GCA_044349155.1 Myxococcota bacterium | reverse complement strand
TCGACGCCTGGTACGTCGCCTGCGCCTCGACCGACCTTGGTACCAGGCAACCGCTCGCCCGCCAGGTGCTGGGGGTGCCGGTCGTGCTGTGGCGAATTGCCAGCGGACATCCGGCCGCGGCCCTGGATCGCTGCCCGCACCGCAATGTGCCCCTCTCGCTTGGGCGGGTCCGGCCGGTGGGCAAGCTCGGTGGCGAACTCGAATGCCGCTACCACGGCTGGCGCTTCGACGAGTGCGGCCGCGCGATTGCCGTGCCTGGGCTGCCGATTGTCGACGGTGGCGACGTCAACGGACCCGGTCGATGCACCGAGGCCTACCGCGTCGTCGAGCGCGACGGCTTTGTCTGGGTGTGGCTGTCGACGACCGACCCGGCGAGCACCCGCTTCCCCGAGCCACCACGCCTCAGTCAGCTCGACGACGACACCGCGGTCCACATTCGCCGGTCGATGCGCGTGAACGGCACGCTGCATTCAACACTCGAGAACATTCTCGATGTGCCGCACACCGCGTTTCTCCACGGTGGTTTGTTTCGCACCGACGAGAAGAAGCACGAGATCGACGTCGTCGTCACGCGCAGTGCCGATGCGGTCGTTGCCGAGTTCATCGGCGAGCCGCGGCCCGAGGGACTGGTGGGCCGGGTGTTGTCGCCGTCGGGTGGCGTGGTGCAGCACTGGGACCGGTTCTTGATGCCGTCGACGGCCCAGGTCGAGTACCGCATCGGCACCGAGAACCACGTCGTCGTCACCACGGTGTGCACGCCTGTGAGCGAGACGGTCACCGACATGCACACCGTGTTGTCGGTGAAGACCCGACTGCCGATCGGTCCGCTCGCCGCCCTGGCCGCGCCGATCGCCTGGCGGATCCTCGCGCAAGACAAAGAGATCCTCGAGGCGCAGACGAAGCTCGTGGAGCGCTTCGGTGGTGACCGCTTCTCGTCGACGTCGATCGACCTGCTCGGCCCCTACATCCTGCACCTCTTGAAGAAGGCGGAGCAGGGGCAGCTCGAGACGGCGATCGTGCGCGAAGAGCGGCTCCGTCTGCGCGTGTGATCGAGCAGGTTGCTGAAAAAGGCCGCTTCGGGCCTTTTTCAGCAACCTGCTCGATCAATATTGGCCTCGTCTCCGACGAGGCCGGATCAAGACCTAGCAGGCTCTGAAAAACGCAAAGCCGTTTTTCAGCAGCCTGCTACAGCGCGAGCGCCAACACGTTCACGATCGGCACTGGCTGACCGGCGCTGTCGACGACGTTGGTGGGCAGCGGTGTCGCCTGCTTCGGCAGCGCAAACAGCGGCGCCTCGACAGCGCGCAACACCGACACCGTGGCGATGCCTGCTGCTTAGCCGCCCAAGACGCCCACGCTGATCGCACCGGTGATGATCGGCGTGGCGAGCGAGGTGTCGCTCGGTGCGATGAGTGCGAGGGTGCCCACGGTGCCCAGGCCGAGCACGCTGCCGCCGACGACCGCGCCGAGGTCGAAGATCAACGTTTCGGCGTACGTCGGCTTCATCACCGTCGACAACAGGCCGCCGCCCACGAGGCCGACAACGCTGCTGCCGATGTAGGCCGCCGAGTAGGCCCCGCTCTGCGTCACCTGGTTGTTGGCGAGGTTGAGCATCACCATGCCGCCGACGACGGAGCCCCAGATGCCACCAGAGTTGATCATCGACACGCTCGGCGCGTCGACGTCGAGGACGTTGGTGAGTGCGAGTGCCGTGAGGCCACCAACCCAACCAGCCCCCAACACCGTGAGCACCGCACTGGTGCCGTTGCCCCTTGTGGAGAACACGACAGGGAGCAGGCCGATGCCGGCGTTGGTGCCCCACACGAGGCCCGAGGCGACGAGCTTCGAGGCGCCCTCGTCGAGGTGCAGCGCTTCGCCGAGTTTGGCGCCGCCGATGCCGAAGCCGATACCGAGTGCCAGCGACGCGCCCGCGGTGCCGAGCAGCAGGACACCCGGATTGCTGCTTTGGACGTTGGTGCCGACGATGATGCCGCCGGCGATCGCGTTCCACACGCCGAACAGGCCGCCCACGCCGACGAGTTCAAGGCGCCCTGGCGGCAGCCAACCGTTTTGCGCGGCTGAGTTGGCGACGTCGTGTTCGATCTGCAGCAGTGATGCGTTCGCGTTGGCGCGCACGGCGGCAAGGCTGTCGGGGTGGGCGGCGGCGACATCGAGGAAGCAGCGCTCCACGAGCTTGGCGTCGTCGACACGTGCACTCGCAAGGCAGCGCGCGTAGGCGGCATCAGCTGCTGGTGTCGAGCCTGGCAACGGCGCGGGCGTGGCCATCGGTGTTGGCGGTGCGTCGACGGGTGTTGCGGCGACGGCCGCGTCGACCGGCGCTGCGACGTCGACGGTGGGTGTTGCGACGTCGACGGTGGGTGCTGCGACGTCGACGGTGGGCGCCGCCTCGGCAGCGGGGTCGACGGTCGCTGGAGGTGCCGTTTGCGCGGCGAAAGTGAGGGCGAGTGCAAGCAACATGGCGGTGTTGTGCATCGCACTTTGTCGACGACACAAGTGCAACGATCATCCCACACCGCACACGAACGGAATCGTGTGCGGCGTGTGTGTGCACGAACTCAGGGCCGTGTGTTCATGGATTGCGGACCGTGGGGCGACGCACGCAGCGACGACGAGAAGATCTGCGCGGCTCGGCACTTGTCGCGATCGGGTGACCTGAACTAGACCGCGCCCGAAGCCACGGTTGACGAGGGGGCCAGCCGGCCGACCAGGGCGCGCAAGCCTGACGGCGTTCGTTGTGATTGCGAGCCTTGAGAAGCTCGAGCGCATCCCCGAGCACGCGCCCCACTTCGACGCGCAGTGGCTGCAGCTGAACCGCCTGCTCGCAGAGGGCGCCGCCGACTCGCCGCTGCGCAAGGCTCTGCGGCGCCTGCCGACGAGGCTTGCGATCCGTCTGATGGACCAGCTGTTCGTGCCCGGCATGGTTCGCCACTACCTCTTTCGAAAGCGTCTGCTCCAGCAGCAAACCGAGCGCGCCGTCGCGAACGGAACGACGCAGGTGATCGTGCTCGGCGGCGGCTTCGACACCCTTGCGTGGCGGTTGGCGCGGCGGTTTCCCACCGTTGGCTTCTTCGAGATCGATCTCCCCGAGACACAGGCGGCGAAACTCGCGCTGCTGCACGACGCCGGCGCTCCTCCCGGGAACTGCACCTACCTGCCGGCCGACCTGTCGACGACGGACCTCGAGGTTGTGCTCAGCCACGCGCCCGGCTTCGACGCGACGGCGTGCACGCTGGTCATCATCGAGGGCGTTCTCATGTACCTGCCGCCGGCGGCGGTGAAGGCTCTGTTCACAACGATTCGCACGCTGCTGCAGGGCGCGCTCGAGGTGACCTTCGGTGCGACGTCTTGCTCCGACGACGCCGGGGGGTGTCGTTGCGCCTGATGAACGCCTTCTTGCGGCGCAACGGCGAAGCGACCGACTGGCATTGTGCACCGCAAGCGATGCCCGAGTTCCTCGCCGCGCTCGACTACCGCCTCGACGCGTGGATTTCGTATCGCGATCTGCAGGCTCACCACCTCGGCGATGCCCGCACGCGGCACCTGCCCGAGCACGACGAGAACTACTATCGCGCGGTTCGACGAGAACACGCCGAGGCGCCCACCGCGGGCCTCGAGGACGTGGCGATGTTGGCAATCGACGGCGCTGCGCGGGCTGCCCCGCATCGAGAGGCCCCTTGAGAAACCCGCAGGCCGCACCGCACCCAATTGAGCAGCGAAGAGAAGCCCAGCTTTGCGGTTTTGTCGACGAGGGTGAGCGGGGAAGCTTCCCCGCCGACCACATTGTTGCGCTTCACAGCGACGTGGTGTCGACGACGACGACAACGACCACGACGCCGCCAACGAAGAAGAAGGCCGCGCGCCAACGCATCGCGAAGCTCCAGCGGGTCACGCTCCGCGACGTTCCCGCCGACGAACGCGCCGTTCTCGTCGATCGGCTCTACTCGATCTTCCTCGAGTTCTTCGGCGACCTCGATCGCGAGGCCTTCGCACGGGCCTACTTCCACGATGACAAAACGCGTCTTGCGCTCTGCTACGGCGCCGACGGCGATCTCGTGGGGTTCTCTGCGGCGAGCATCGGCCGGATCGAACTGGGCGGCCGACACCACGCGGTGTTCTCGGCACCCGTGCTCATCCGCCTTGGCTATCGGGCCGGCTCGGAAGTGGCGCTCTTCGGTCTGACCGAGGCCCTCGCGTTCAAGCTGCGCCACCCATGGACACCGCTCGCCTACGTGTCGGCCACCGCGACCCCCGCCTCGTACCTCCTCTTCGCCCGAACGGTGCGTCGCTTCTACCCGTCGAGGAACTGCGAGACGCCAGCGTCGATCCCGGCCCTCGTGGAGCTCGTGCGCCAGCAGCGCGGTTTGGAACAGGTGACCGAGGGCGGGTGGGTGGTCCGGTCTGGCCGGCCGATCGGCGCTCAACGTCTGCGCGCCAACGACGCACTCAGCGCCGACCCGGACGTTGCGTTTTTCGAACGGCTTTCGCCCCGATGGCTCGACGGCGAGGCGCTGCTCGTCTGGATCCCGCTTGATGTCGACAACATCGCCACGGGCATTGTCCGGGCGGTACGCGAGCGGCTGTGGCCCGCGCGTCGACACACGTCGCGCTGACGTCGACGTCGACGTCGTCACGACATCGCAAACCGCACAACTCGTGTGCGGCGCAATTCAAACACTTGGCTCTTCGCCAAGTGTTTGAATAATCAATACTATTCGGCGGAGCGCCCGAATATGCACCTCAGAGGCGCGCGCTCATTGTCCGCGGAACGTGGGGCGACGAACACCCAACGACGACAAACCCTCGAACGCATCCTTCGTCGAGAAGATCCGGCCGAGGTTGCTGAGTTCTGCAGCAAGCCCTTCATCGATGGTGGTGGTCGCGGCGAGCTTCACCAGGTCGTCGGCAACCTGGCAGGCGAGTGGTGCTTTAAAGCCCACCTTCTTGGCGCTCTTGTCGAGGCTGCCGGCGTTGCTCTGGCCCTTGAGCAGATCGTGCAGCGACGTCCACGTGAAGAAGCGCGCGAGTGCTTCAAACCCCGCCGGCGTCGTCGTTGGTGGCATCGAGTCAGCGCGCGTCTTGCCCGAGAGTGCGCGTGCGCGGCAGGCGGCATCGAGCTCGTCCACGGCGACCACATCGTCGATCAAACCGAGGGCGTGAGCGGCCTTCGCGTCGACGGTGTCGCCGGTGAGCACCAACCACCTCGACAACGGCACACCGATGCGGCGCGTGGTGCGCTGCGTGCCGCCGAGGCCGGGGTAGATGCCGATGCCCGTCTCGGGGAAGCCCATCGAGCCGCGCGGGCTGGCGACGATCCAGTCGCACGCGAGAGCAAGCTCGCTGCCACCGCCGAGCGAAAGCCCGTGCAACTTGCACACAACAGGCTTGGTGCTTTGCTCAATACGGCGGAACAGTTGCTGCCCCGTCGTCGTGAACTGCACGATGCGCGGCAGATCGTTGCGCTTGAGCGCTTCGACGAAGAACTTCACATCGGCGCCAGCAACGAAGGCTTTGCCTTGTCCCTCAAGGACAATGCCCTTCACCCGCGCATCGGCGTGCAGCGTGTCGAACGCGGTCGCGAGCTGGCCGACCACGGCCTCGTCGAGGGCGTTCATCGCGTCGGGGCGCTTGAACGTGATGACGCCAACGCCGTCGGCATCAACGCGGTGACCAACGAGGCAGATGGCAAACGGCGTGTTCTGCTCACCATGCTGAACGAGGATCGCGGGCGTCTTCGCATCGGGGTAGCGGGCCTCGATGGCCTTGACGGCGTCGAGCGTTGCGCGCGTGCCACGCTCGTTCATCACCTCGAAAGGGCCCTTCGGCCAGCGCAGACCAACGCGCGCACCAAGGTCGCAGTCCTCAAGGCTGCACACGTTCTCGACGCACACCAGCTGCACCGCCACCTGCCACACCACGCCCCAGAGGCGATCGTTGACTGCAGCAAACTTCGAAGCGTCGACATCGCCTGCGAGGTCCCAGTTCTTCTTCGCGTCGACGACGGGGCGGATGAAATCGCATGGCGCGTAAAACGCACCGAGCTCTTTGCCGAGCGTGGTGGCCGCGTGCAGCGTGATCGGCACGCCGGTGACGTTCATGAGCTCGAATGGACCCATGCCCACACCAAAGCTCTCCTTGGTGGCGGCCTCGACGGTGGCGATGTTGGCAACGCCTTCCTCGACGATGCGCAGCGACTCGTTCAGCCACGGCACGAAGAAGCGGTTGACGATGAAGCCGGGGCGGTCGGCGCTGTCGACGGGGGTCTTGCCGCACAGCTCCTGGATGGTCCACGCCGTGGCGAATGCTGCCGGCGACGTCTTGGTGCCCTTGATGACCTCGACGAGGCGGTTCTTGGCGGGGTGGTAGAAGTAGTGCAGGCCAACAACCCGCTCGGGGTGCGCGCACACCTTGGCCACGTCGTCGACGTAGAAGCTCGAGGTGTTGGTGCCAAGGATCGTGGTCGGGCCCAGCCGCGCGTCGAGATCGGCGAACAACGCCTGCTTGACGCCGAG
>JBIKRQ010000352.1:0-6545 GCA_044349155.1 Myxococcota bacterium | reverse complement strand
TCTCGCCTGGTGTCGGGTCGCCAGTGGTGCGCAGCGAGGTCACTGCGTCGTCGACGGCGAACGGCAACTGCTGCTGCAAGTCACCTGGCCGCTGCCCCTGTGCGCGACCCCTGGCCACCACACCAGCACCGTTGGCGTCGGTCAGCGTGACGGTGAGTTGGGTGCCAGTGGCGTTTCGCTCGAGCCGTGTGGCGAGGATCCAGCGCGCACCAAGGGCCGAAGCAATCTCGGCCGCACAGCTGTCGTCGCAGCCCACCGCTTGACGATCGGCCTCGAGGTCGATGAGCCGCTTGACCTCAGACGACGTCACAACGTTGAGGCGTTGATAGCGCCGCACGATCGAAGCCACGTCGGCTTCAATGCGCAGGCGCTGCTCAGCACCGATTGAGCTGGCCAGATCCAGCGACACCTCGACGGGCACGACCATCAAGCGCTCCCGTTCGGGCGGAGGCGGGGCGGGCTTCGGCGGGGCGGCAATCGCGAGAGCAAAGACCAGGAGCGAGAGCATCGCCCCTGCTACCACGCGTGCACCCACGGGACTGCTGCCTTCTGCGTGCTTCTGGTGCCCGTCTGGCTGTGTGCTATGGACGCGCCGAGGTCAGCCTATGCGTCGAGTTTTGGGAGCCCTGTTCGCGTCGTGCTTCGTTTTCGGAGGCTGCAACGGGAGCGCTGGAGACAGCGACGGCGGCGGCGGCGGCGACGGCGGCGCGCTCACGCTCACGCTCACCCCTGAAGGCGGCGATGCTGTCGACTGCTCGGCGGGCTGCTCGATCGAGTTGGGCGAACTGCACCGCTACACCGACCCCGACATCCGCGTCGCGCTGAGCACCACCGACGCTGTGACCTTCGACCCGCCGCAGGTCGCGGGCTGCAACGCCGTGAGCGGCCTGTTCGCGGTCGGCCTCGACAACAGCGTCGAACGCAACGACGAAGGCATCATCACCACGCGCACCGACTCGTCGCCCGTTGGTCGCTGCGACGCCACGGTCACGCTGTTTTCCAACGCGTCGAACATGCCCGAGGGCGGGGTCGTTGTCCGCATCGGCTTCACTGTCTTTGAGCGGTTTGCCCCTGGCGACCCGTGCGCCGACGAACGCACCTGCGACGGCGTGCCGGCTGAGTGCGAGTTCGATGTCGACGAGGGCGCCCGCATGGTCGCTCGGCCGTGCCCAAACGGATCGAGCTGCAACCTCGACGTCGACCTCGGCACGCTGTGCATGGCCGACCCCGGCGGCACCTGTGAGGTCGCACTCGACGGTGGCAACAGCGAGATCGTCGTGGAGTGCAGCCTCGACGACGAGGGCTGCGAAGTGGAGCCGCAGGGAGGGCTCGGGCGTTGCGTCACCGCGTCTTCAACGTCGTGCCTGAACAACGTCGATGCTGGCGGCATTGTCGTGAACTGCGACGCCGGGACGTGCTCAGACGTCGACTGCGTGTTCGCCAGTGGCGACGCCTGCCTGCCGGGTGCGAGCTTTTGCGGCGCAGATGAAGACGAGTGCCCCGAGGCCGCGGTCTGCCCGTAAGGCGCTGAACACCCGCGAGGCGTGGCGCGCCATCCCGCACGCCCCTGATCTGGCAAGCATGGCTGGTTGACAGGCGCAACCCTGACCCTTACGTCAAGGTGAAGGTTGAACCACCCGATCCCATGACGCTGCTCACCCTCGTTCCCAACCACCCCATGCCGTCCGTTGCGGGCGCCGGGCCGCGCACGTTGCGCATCGGCGACCTTGCCAAAGCCACCGACAAGACCCAGCGTGCACTACGGTTGTACGAAGATCTCGGTTTGTTGACCTGTGGTGAGCGCACCTCTGGTGGCTTTCGGCTATATGGTCCCGAGGCGATTGACCGGGTTCATTGGATTGGCAAGCTGCAGGATCTCGGATTTACACTGCAGCAAATCCAGCATCTTGTGCAGGCTTTGAACGCTGAGCATGTACCCAAAGAGGCGATGAACCAGGTGCGTTCGTTGTTCATCGAGAAGCTCGATGACGTGGCCGCCCAGATTGCCCGCCTGTCGCAGCTGCAGCGCGAGCTGGTGAGTTCGCTGAGCTACCTCGAAGCGTGCGGCACCTGCAGCACCACGGCCCCTGTGGGCGAGCCTGGTGCGGTGTGTTGCTCGAGCTGCACCGAGCACGACGACCACGCGCCGCCCCTCGTCGAGCAAACGCGGCGCACGGCGGCCCGCACGCAGCCGACCACGACGTAGCCGTCGACCACTTCTTCTCCACCGCTTTCTGCTTTCACCACGGACACCGCCATGAGCGCCACGCAGACCGCCACCGGCCCCATCTATCTCGACAACCACGCCACCACGCCGATGGACCCGCGCGTGCTCGAGACGATGCTGCCGTACTTCACGAAGATCTTCGGCAACGCCGCCAGCCGCAACCACAGCTTCGGCTGGGAAGCAGAGGCCGCTGTCGACGTCGCGCGTGAGCAGATTGGCAAGCTCATCGGCGGTTCGGCGAAAGAGATCGTGTTCACGTCGGGGGCCACCGAGTCGAACAACCTCGCCATCAAGGGTGCGGCCCGCTTCTACAAAGACCGCGGTACCCACATCATCACCAGCAAGATCGAGCACAAGGCGGTGATCGATTCGTGCCGTGCCCTCGAGATGGAAGGCTTCACGGTCACCTACCTCGACCCGGCGAAGGATGGTCTGATCACGCGCGCTGCTGTTGAAGCAGCACTTCGCCCCGACACCGTGCTCGTCAGCATCATGTTTGCGAACAACGAAATCGGCACGGTGAACCCGATCGCCGAAATCGGTGCGCTGTGCCGCGAGAAGGGTGTGCTCTTTCACACCGACGCCGTGCAGGCCGCAGGCAAGGTCGAGATCGACGTCGAGGCGATGAAGATCGACCTGCTCTCGATCACCGCGCACAAGATGTACGGCCCCAAGGGTGTGGGTGCGTTGTACGTGCGCCGCAAGCCGCGCGTGCGCCTCATGCCGCAGATCGACGGCGGTGGTCATGAGCGTGGTCTGCGTTCGGGCACGTTGAACGTTCCGGGCATTGTCGGCTTCGGCAAGGCCGCCGAAATCGCGCGCCTCGAGCTGCCCGACGAGAGCAAGCGCCTGCTCGCGCTGCGTGAACGTCTGCACAAAAAGCTCAGCGATGGCGTGCCGCAGGTCGTCGTCAACGGCAGCATGGAGCACCGCCTGCCCGGCAACCTCAACATCTCGTTCGCCTACGTTGAGGGCGAAAGCATGCTGATGGCGATCAACAAGCATGTGGCGGTGTCGTCGGGGTCGGCGTGCACGTCGGCGTCGCTCGAGCCGTCGTACGTGTTGCGCGCGTTGGGCGTGGGCGACGACCTCGCGCACAGCTCGCTGCGCTTTGGCCTTGGCCGCTTCAACACCGAAGCCGAAATCGATCAGGTCGCCGACCTCGTCGTGAAGTCTGCGAACCGCCTGCGTGAACTCTCTCCCCTGTGGGAGATGGTGCAGGAAGGCATCGACCTCAAGACCGTGCAGTGGGCGTCGCACTGACGCTCGTCGTCACCGGCTGCTTCGCTTCTCCTTCTGCTTTTTCTCTGATTCCCCCGAGGACACCATGGCCTACAGCGACAAGCTCATCGAGCACTACGAAAACCCCCGGAACGTCGGCTCCCTCGACAAGTCCGACGACAACGTGGGCACGGGCCTCGTGGGCGCGCCGGCCTGCGGCGACGTCATGAAGCTGCAGCTCAAGGTGAGCGACGACGGCATCATCGAAGACGCGAAGTTCAAGACCTTCGGCTGCGGCTCGGCGATTGCGTCGTCGTCGCTCGTCACCGAGTGGGTCAAGGGCAAGAGCATTGCCGAAGCGTCGACGCTGAAGAACTCGCAGATCGCCGAAGAGCTCGCGCTGCCTCCGGTGAAGATCCACTGCTCCGTCCTCGCCGAAGAAGCCGTCAAAGCGGCCATCTACGACTACAAGCACAAGAAGGGCTTGCTCAGCGTCGAGGAAGTCTTCGAGCACGACCTCAAGCTCGCCGGTGGCAACCGCCAGGAAGACGACACCGACGAGACCGTGCGCGCGCGAGCTCTTGCGTCGGTTGAAGCCTGGGCGACGAAGCACAACAAGCCGTTGTCGTCGTTGTCGGCCTGAGCCCACCCGTTCGTGCATGTACTGAAGGAGCCATCATGGCCACGCAGTTGACCGGGATTGGATCGAAGAAGGCGCCGGCGTCGACCGAGCCCGCCATCGTCGTCCCCAAAGACCGCCTCGCCCTCACCGAGCGGGCGGCCCAGAAGATCACGCAGCTCGCCGAGCGCGAAGAAAAAGTCGGCCAACTGCTGCGCGTCGCCATCCAGGGCGGCGGCTGCTCGGGCCTGAGCTACACGTTCACCTTCACGCCCGGCCCCGACACACGCGACCGCGTGTTCGAAGGCTACGGCCAGAAGATCGTCGTCGACCCAAAGAGCCTGTTGTACCTCGGCGGCTCGGTGCTCGAGTGGCAGGAAAGCCTGATGCGCTCGGGCTTCGTGTTGAAGAACCCGAACGAAGTCAAAAGCTGCAGCTGCGGCGAGAGCTTTACGGTCTGACCTCAGCGCGCCCCGCGTCCGTCGCGGGGTGCAGTGCCGGTGAAGCGGCGAAACACGCGGCGAAACGCGGCAGCATCGGCGTAGCCCACGCGGTTGGCCACGTCGTCGACAGAGGCGTTGGTGGTGTCGAGCAGGTGTGCTGCCCGCGCGACCCGCTGACGCTGCACAAACTCCAACGGCGTCATCGCCAGCGCGTGCTCGATGCGGCGAGACAGCGTGCGCGGCGACATCTTCGCAACTTGCGCCAGCTCCGCCAGCGTCACCTGCCGGTGCAGGTTGTCGACGACGAAACGCTCGACAGCCCGCACTGCTTCGTCGGCCGTACGCAGATGCTCCATCACCATGTAGCGGGTTTGCGTGACGCGTTCGTCGAGCACGAGGTAGCGCGCGACGAGGTGCGCCAGCGAGGGTCCCGCAACGTGCGACATCAGCCCCAGCATCAGATCGGCGTGGGCGAAGGCTGAGCCCGCCGTCCACACGCCGGTGCTCTGCACCACCATCTGGTCCGCGACGACGTCGACGTCGACAAAGCGCCGTGACAGCAGCGGGGCCAACCACCACGTCGTGGTGGCACGCCGGCCATTGAGCAGGCCGGCAGCAGCGAGCACAAACGTTGCCGAGCACGACGCGGCCACCAGCACGCCCTTGTCGACGGCCCGCGCCAACAGCGCGGCCACACGCGCGGTGTCGTCGCGGCCCAGCAGCGCGTCGATGGCCGGTTCGCTCACCGCCGACAGCCCTGGCACCACCCACACGTCGCCGGCCCGCGCCCCACGAAGGCTGAGGGTGCTGTCGACGGCGATCTCACGACCGGTGCCCGACCGCACCGGCACGCCGTCGATGGAGGCCACCCGTTGTTTCAGCGCGCGGGGGTCGCCCTCGCCAACCACCAGCCTGGCCTCGGTGAGCCGTCGCGCGGCGTCGACGACGTCGAGGCCAACACCCAGGGCCCCTTCGGTGACGCCATCGAGCACAACGTGCGTGAACATTGGTGGCAAGAGTAGACCGAAATGCGTCATTTCAGCCACTGGCCCAACAGGGCGGCGCCGCGCATCGTTCGCGTCATGAACGATGCCCACAACACACCCGACGTTGATGTTCCGCCTGATGCGCTCGCCGACTTCGTGCCGCGCACGTGTGCCAGTGCTGGCACCTCCCATACAGTGTACGTCTCCGGCAGCGGCCCCGCTGTCGTCGTGCTCGCCGAGATGCCGGGCATCAGTCCCCATGTCGCGCGCTTTGCCCGCTGGGTCAGAGATGCCGGCTTCACGGTGTATCTGCCGTCGCTGTTTGGCGTTGACGGCGCGTGGCCTCGTGCCGACGCTGGCCTCGCGGTGCTCAAGCGGGCCTGCGTGAGTGCAGAGTTTCAGGCGTTCGCGCGAAACGCCAACAGCCCTGCGACCCAATGGCTGCGCGCGCTGGCGCGCCTGGCCCACGACGAGTGCGGCGGACGCGGCGTCGGCGCTGTGGGCATGTGCTTCACCGGCAACTTCGCCCTCGGGATGATGCTCGAGCCAGCGGTGATAGCACCTGTGCTGTGCCAGCCGTCGCTCCCCCTCGACGACACCAGTGCCATCGCGCTTGGGCCCGACGAAGCAGCAGCAGTGAAGGAGCGGTTGGAGCGCGAAGACCTCACCGTGCGCGCCTACCGCTTCGACGGCGACCGCTACTGCACCGCCCAACGCTTCGCGGCCTACGCCACCGCCCTCGGCGACCGCTTTGTGCCCACGGTGCTGCCGTCGTCGTCGGCGCACCCGGAGCCGCCGCCGTTTTTTGCCCAGGTGATCGGCTGCGCCCACAGTGTGGTCACCGCCCACCTCATCGACGCCGCCGGCGAGCCCACGTTGCAAGCGCGCGACGACATCATCGCCTTCCTCTCGTTGCGCTTGAATTCGACCGCTTGCGGTCGAATTCATATTGATATTCATGGAGTTGGCGGAACGCCAACTCCATGAACCCCACAACAGGATGACGACCATGCCAACAGCTCCTGTGCCGCGGCTTGTGGGCCGCAGCA
>JBIKRQ010000351.1:0-6546 GCA_044349155.1 Myxococcota bacterium | reverse complement strand
AACGCTGCACGTTGTGTATAAGCAGGGCTCTCGCCTTCGGTATGCGCGCGGCGACGGCAACTCCTTCCAGATTGTTGCGACCATTGACGCCGGTGATGCTTGCCGTGTCGACGACCGCCACCCAGCCCTCGTCATCGACAGCACCGACACCCTTCACCTGGTGTTCACTTCGAACATCAACAATACCCTCCCCGCAGGCAATACCAATACCTCGCGCTTTGCTTGCGCTCGCTACAGCATGGCCACGACCGTTGGCGCGAACCAGTTGCGGGTTTTGCGCTCGAGCTGTGCCAACCGCTGCCAGGGCGATGCGACGTCGTTGGCGCCGTGGACCAAGCCGATTGCCGTGGCCTACGGTCATCGCGCCGGCGTGTCTGAAGAAACCCCAGGACTCGTGGAAACAGGCCGCGACGCCAACGGCAGCCCGGTGCTTGAGACCTTTGGCAATGTCGACTGTGCCCGCGACGATCGCTTCCGCAACTTCTACGTGAATACAGTGGTTGTCGACCGCGCCGACCGCCTCCACATTGGTATGATGAAGCACCACGACTGGGCCTTCAACAGCTTCGTCGTGACGCGCAATCCCAACGGGACGCATGTTCGGCCGGGGTGCACGGGCGCGTTCGCGCAGAACGCGGACCCGATCCATGGCCTCGACGAACTGTCTGTTGATGTCGACCGCGAAGGCAATATTGTTTTGCTGTCGATTCCTGAGAACTTCCATGCACATCATGGCAACACCGCGTTCGCCATCTCCAGCCAGTCTGCTCCAGCAGTGGCTCAGGTGAAGATCTTCAATCCCGACACGCGGCAGTACATTCACAACAGTTCGAACTCGGAGAACCCTCCTCTTGAGTTTGACCCACGTCGGCCCTCGACAGCGGCGCTCGCCGATACCTCCGTGCCACAGTATCTGATTGATACCCGCGCAGCCCAACGCGACCGCGACGGCGTTTTGCACGTCTTTTACACCATCCGTCCTATTGTTGCAGACCCTGTCGCGCCTGCGGATTGGTGTGAGAACATTCCGAAGCTGCGCCACGCATGGCTCGATAGCCGCGTGACGCCACCGCGCTTTGAGGTAGAGACCCCGTTCTCGAGCCACACCGATTGTGGCAAGGGCGAATCGCACGTCAAGGCCTACTACACAAAATCGAACAAGGTCCGCTTGTTCTTCACTCAGTGTGTCACGACCCCTGGCACGGGCACGGTCGCGCACGACGGCAAGGCCAACGGCTGTACGTCGATGTTTGCTGAAGCCACCGCCGCCGGTCCGATGGGGCCCGCGCAAGCCGCTGTGCCCGTGGAAGTGGAGAGCCATTTCCAGGCGAATGCCGTTGGCCAGCCTTTCCCGGCCAGCGCGCAGATGATTGACGACTACGAGCTCGCGTACATCCAGCGCAAGCGCAACGTGAACACCATGTTGTTCTTCAAGTCCGCTCCGGACGTTGATGCTGCGCGCCTCATCGGCCCCTCCAACCACAGCTGGGTGGCGGTGGCGCAGCCGACGTTTGAGTTTGCTCCGGTCATCCGCGACACCGCCAATGGGCAGTTCCGCTACCGGTTGGAAGTCTCGACCTCGCCGTCGTTCGCGACGCTTGAGTACTTCGAGGACAACCTGCTCGCCACCGGGTTCGGCGAGCCGATTCGCCGAACGGCGACCACCAACCTGAGCGACACCGGGCCGTCGAAGGGCATCTTCTACTGGCGCGTGGTGCCGCGTCAGGGAGCGGCCGGTACACCAGAGGCCAGCTTTGCCGCCATCCGCGAGATCGGTGTCGACCTTCGCGCACCCCAGGCCTTCAGCCTGATCCGGCCGGGCTGCCCGGTGAACGCCGCAGGGGTGAAGATCGACCCCAACTGCGACGCCGCCCCAGGCACCAACCCGACGTTCGAGTGGCAGGCTGCTCAGGACGAATAAGGCCGGTGGTCTGACCTGACTTCACACCACCTGGTGTGAAGTCCTGCTTGCACGCCCATGCGTCAGGGGATGTCAATGTTCACCCGGACACCAACCACCCGCAGCCTCGCCCGCTGGTGGCTGCTCGCCTCCGTTTTCGCCGCGCTCCCCGTTGCCGCCGGTCGGCCGGGTGCCATGCGCTTTCCGTCAGCAGGAACCGAAATCCTGTCTGACGAACCTGCGCTGGCGTGGGCTCCCGGCGAGCTCGGCGTGTGTGCGTGCGACAGCGACGCCCCGGTTCAGACGCCGGTGGCAGAGCCTGGTCTCGCGACCGAGTTGTTTCGCGGCGATTATGGTGCCTTGCCGGTGTTCGCAGCGGAGTCACCGAGCGAGTCGTTTACCTCGCCGCGCGTGACAATCGGGGCACGGGCCGGCGACGACAAATATGCCCTGCGCCTGCGCGGCTTGATTACGGTCCCCGCTACCGGGACGTGGCGCTTTGTCGTGCAGGCTGACGACGGCGCTCGCCTGATCGTTGGTAGTACGACCGTCCTCTCGGTGGACGGCACCCGGGCGAGTGCCGCGCTTGTGGAAGGCTCGATCGCGTTGACCGCGGGCGTCCACCCGTTCGAGCTGCAGTACTTCCGCAACGGCCTCGCCGGCGTGTTGGAGTTGCGTTGGGCGGGACCGACCATTCCTGACCCGTCTGCCACGCTTGGCGATGAGCAGATCGTCCCAGACAGTGCCTTCAGCTTCGTGCCCGCTGCGAGCACCGCCTGCCAGGCGGCGATCGGACAGCCGGCGTGCACCAGCAACCAGGACTGTGCCGCGAACGCGTTCTGTGCGCTGACCGACGGCGGTGGCGCTGGTGTGTGTCAGCTGTCGTCGTCCCTGCAGTTGTGCGCCGACGACGCTGGCTGCGGCCGCTCGTCGCAATGTGTCACCGCCCAGAGCGTCGGTGGGACGGCGACCTTCGAGGCTGCGGTGCAGTGTCCTGTAAATGCACCCGGCTGCAACATTCCGGGTGTGGCACCTGGGTTCAGCGCTGGTGTCGTTGCTGAGGTGATGACCAACATCCAACTTGATCGGTTGCCGAACTTCAACAATCTCCGATCTTCAGAAACGTTCGTTACGTCGACATTTTCGATCGCTGCTCACCAAAACACAGATCTCTACGCGTACCGATTCCGCGGATTTATTGAGATTCCGACGACTGGGTCGTGGACATTTTCGACCATCTCCGACGACGGCTCGAGACTGCTGATCGACGGCACCATCGTCGTCGACAACGACGGGCTCCATGGGGCCCTCGAACGCAGCGGTGCCAGCACCCTGGCGGCTGGGCGGCATGCGATCGAGGTGCAGATGTTCGAGCGCTTCGGCGGCGATAGCCTGAGCGTCACCTGGGCTGGTCCTGGCATCGCAAAGCAGGTGATCCCGTCGGCGGTGTTGTCGCACCTGCCCGGTGACCGCGTCGCTTGCACGGTGTCGAGCAGTGAACAGAGCTGTGCACCGACGTATCCGGGTGCACTGCCGCCGAACACGACCTTCGAAGCGGAGCGCGTGCAGCGTGTGAGCCTTCGCGGTGATGCCCGAACGGCGATTGTTGAGCGCAACACGTTCTCGGTCTCTCCACGGCTTCAATATGTGGTGCAGGTGGCGCAGGACTCGTTGTTTGAGGCTGGGAGCCTGTTGTTTGAGTCAGAACCGCAGCTCGCCACGACGCTGCCGCTGACCGCGCCCACGGCTGAGTCGATCAACATCCGCCGAGAACCCTTCGAAGCACAGCTTGGACCTTCGTGCGGCCGCGTGACGTTGGCCTCTGGCGACTCCTTCGAGGTGTTGTGCAGCGGGAGCAGCGCCGTAACGCTGCCGTTTAACACGCCTGGCCCCGGCACCTACACCTACCGGGCCCGCGTGACCGGCGACCAGGCCGGCCCAGACCCGGTCCGCGTCGAAGTGCTGGTCGACGGGAGCTTGTTTCGGGGCGTCGGCGCGCCCGGCCGCCCGGGCATCGTCGATGTGACGGCTGCTCGGAACGTGGCGACCCAAGATATTGTCTTTTCGGTGCCATTGAGCGGTGGATCTCACAGCGTAACGCTTCGATTCGCCAATGATTTCTGCTGCACGCCGGGTGACCGCAACCTGCTCGTTGACTTCGTCGAGGTGCAAGGTCCAGCAGAGGCCGAAGTGCTGCTGGATGCGCTGTCGGCAGGCGACGTCTTTTGGCGTGTGGTTGCGAAAGACGGGATCCAAAGACAGACCACTTCGGCCCAGGTGAACCTGCTCGCGATGCCCGACAGCACGCCGCCGCAGGCGCCGGTGGTGACGTATCCGGCTGAGGGCGACACGGTCTTGTCGCAGAGCCCTGGCGTCATCTGGCGCGCCGTGCCTGACGCTGCCGAGTACGAGGTGCGCTTCGCCTCGGCGGCCGAGCAGCGCACGGTGACCGTGCGTACCACTGTGCCCTCGTTGAGCGCGGCTCCAGCGACGTTCTCTCGTGGCGACGCCGTCACGATCGAGGTGGTTGCCATCGACGCCAACGGGAATGCGTCGCGACCATCGACCCCGGTTCGCATCGCCGTCGGCGAGCGGGTGCGCTACGAGGTTGAGGCTTTCACCGCACCAGACGCCAGCGCGGCGAGCAGGATCTTGTCGCAGACGGTGTCTGGGACGTCGTTTGGGCCACTGTCGCTGCCGCGAACGCCTCCGATCACGATCTCGATGCAGTCAAATGGTGCTGCTTCTTCGGGCTCGAGCTGTGGCGTAACGGGCGACAACTACGTTATTCTTTGCGGGCAGAATAACCAGAGAAATTATGGGTTTCAGGTGCCGGAAGCGGCAACCTATGCAATCTCCGTCGAGGCGTTCGAAAACTTCGCCCGCGCCACCGTCGTCGGCGGAGAAGACCATGCACGCATGCAGGTGCTGGTTGACGGGCAGCCCATCTCGATTATCGAGGTCGCCTCTGCTGGTACATTTGCGGTCAATGCGACCCTGACCTCTGGTCCGCATTCACTGTCACTGCGCTTCATCAACGATCTCTGCTGTACGACGGGCGACCGAAACCTGTTTGTGCGAACGGTAACCGTCTCGGGACCGACGAGTTCACCATCGTTTCTTGACCTGCTCTCCGTCGGTCCTGTCTTTTGGCGCGTGACCGCACAGGATGGGGCGAGCCGCTTGACCACCTCGCCGGCGCTGCATCTTGTTGGCTTCCCTGACGAGACGCCGCCGCCCGCGCCGACGATGATCTATCCCGAGGATGGTGCGGCGCTCGTTTCGTTGCGCCCGGCGTTTACGTGGAGTCCATCACCAGGAGCGGTTGAATACAGGCTGAAAATCAACGACGGCACTGCCGATGTTATCGATTTTGAAACGGTATCGACCAGCTTTGATATGCAGACGGACCTCGAGAGAGGTAAGCAGTATACTGCCTCGCTGGTGGTGACCGACGCCGCAGGCAACCCGAGTGAACCAGTTGTTCGTAGATTTACGATCTCCGAGCGCGTCACCTACGACTTCCTCGCGGCAACAAGCCGGTCATTCAGTGCGGATTCAGTCGTGTTTCAGCAGAGCGGATTGACCGAGAACAGCCTCGGAATCACCGGACTGCAAAATCCGACGATCGACGTCACGCAGCAAGTGGAAGCCCTCGAAGGCGGCGGCTGCGGAACCCGCTTTAGCGCCCGCACTGGACTCACCTATCAGGTGTTGTGCAACCAAAACCAGGCGAAGACGATTCGGGTGCGCGCCCCTGCAACGGGCGAGTACCGCGTGACGCTGCGCGCGTCGGCGGAGCAGGCTGGTCCCGAAAACGCACGCGTGAGAATCGCGGGTCGGTCCGAATCCGAACACAGCATTGACGCCGTCTTCCGCGGTAACAATAATAATGCAAATGATGGTATTCCTGAGTTTCAGGATATTGTTGTTCCTGTGACACTGACCGCAGGAAACCAATCGATATCGTTCAGCTTCGTGAACGAATTCTGCTGCACCCCGGGTGACCGAAACCTTTTGCTCGACTCGGTGCGGATCGAAGGCCCGATTGCCGACACCGCATTGTCGACCCTGTTGAGCCGCGGGGACATCTTCTGGACCGTCGTTGCGCGTGACGGTGTGCAGCGCAGCAACCAGGCGACCAACGATTTCGTTGTTGGCTTTCCCGACCGTTTGCCGCCTGGCACGCCAGGGGTCGTGTATCCCGAGGTCAACGCGCAGGTGCTGGCCGCAAACCCGGCGATCGCCTGGACCAGCGTCACCGAGGCTGAGCGGTACCGTGTGACCATCGTCGATCTTGGCGAGACGACAACCCAGACGGTAGAGACGACGGCGACAACGCTGCAGTGGCCCGATGCCCTGGACCGGGGTGCATCGTATGCTGTCTCCGTTGCTGCGGTTGACGCGGGGGGCAACGTTTCTGAACCGTCGCAAGCGATCCAGTTTACGATTGCGTCACGCGTCGACTATCGCCTTGAAGTTGCGAGCAGCCGAGGCTTCGAGCCAGAGAATATTGTCCTCGAGCGCGAGACGGGCGTGTCAACAAAGCTTGGGCCCCTCGCGACACTGTTTACCAACGCACCTGTGTCGCAGCGTCGCGTTGCCTTTGCGTCAGGCGTCACCGGCGACAACTGCGGTGCTGTCGT
>JBIKRQ010000058.1:0-23747 GCA_044349155.1 Myxococcota bacterium | reverse complement strand
GCGTTGCTCACACGGCGCATGCAGCCCGCCTTTCCATTGCTGGAAGGGTGGCCTGCCGGCCGCGTCGCGCTTCACGGATGGGGCGATGTAGTTGTCGCTGACGGGGCGATGTAGTTGTCGCTCAGCATGGGGGCGTTCCACTTGATGTGCTCGGTGGTGGCGTCACCGACGGCGAGCAGCGCCGCTCGCAGTCTCACCACGCCATCGCGCAACGGGTGCTCGAGGCTGGTGATGAACGCGGCGACATCGTTGGCTGGCTTTTTCTTCGTCGCCATCGTTCGCTCCGTGCAACATCGCTTCTTGAAGGTTCGCGCCAGACCGCAGGGACATCTCTCGTCGAGGAACGATCGTTCACCTCGATGCGCGACGCTCCAGACACTCCCGAGTCGCCACCGCACAACGGGTGCGCAAGGTTGAAGGTTACTCGGCCGAACACAGAGGCCTGGTGTTCTTCAAGTCGTTGTTCTCCGTGATGGTCCACTCGTCCCCGGCCATCTCGTCGATGCCGATCGCGCGCGCGACGAACGCGCTGTTGCTCGCGCTGACGACCTCATAGCGGTAGCGCAGCCTGGTGCCGACGGCCTGGAAGCCGATCTTCTTCGTGTCCTTGTCGTACGTGTCGAACTCGGCGCGGTAGCTCTCTTGCCCGACGTACAGCGCCTTCAGGTTGCCACGCGCCTCGGACTGCTTTGAAGCGCACTGAAACCGCTCGAACTCGGCGAGCACGCCCGCGACCGGTCCGCTGACGTCGATGCCCTTCTTCTTGAGCTCTTGCAGCACGGTGTCGATCTTCTGCTTTTGCGTTGCCGGCGGCTCGGTCGGGTGTGTGCCTGCGAGGTCTTGCACGAGCCCGACGACGCCCAGGCTGACCATCTGCTTGTAGGGGCTCTTCGGGTCGACGTAGCTCGCCCAGATGCGCGCGAGCTGCCCGACCGTCTGGATCTTCTCGTCGCGGGTTGGCGGTGTGGCCGGTGTGGCCGGTGTGGCCGGGGCCTGTTGGATCAGGAACGCGAGCGCAACAGTGGCGAGCAAAGACATCGGACCTCCAGGAGAGCGCGCAGCGTAGCAGGACGACACACCCGCACGCGTGATCAGCCTCGACGGTTCTCCGTCGTCCTCGGCGCCACCTCGAGCACCTGAGCTGCACCCGCGTGCGTGAGCGAGACGCTGTGCACACCAGACAGCGCAGGAACGATCGTTCTCGTGGCGGGGCTACGTCAGCGGCAGGCGTGTCGGGTCCGGCGGTTGGTGCGCAGCAGCGAGGAGCGCGTCGAGATAGTCGCACCGCTCAACGACGTTGACCCGCAACAGCAGGCGCAGGCGATCGTGTGGTTGGCGCGCGAGGTCCTTCAACACCGCCGACGCCGTCGAGTGCTTTCACGGCTTCTTCTCTTTGAGCACCACCGCCGGCGACAACACCATCCACGACGGCCACGACAGCGGGCGCGTCAGGCGCGGCGAACAGCATGTGCGAGGACCGACTTCGCGAGCGCTCGGCGCAACAACAACGGGGCCGTGTTCGTCGCTGGCGTCTTTTTCGTTCCGCGTGTCCCCGGGTACAACGAGGGTGCTGACGCGCTCAAGGCTCCGCCCGCAACTGAGCGCTTCGGCGTCGTTCTCGTCGAGGAACGTTCGTTCACTTCACGGGCCGGCGGCGAACTGGAACTCATGGTGGTGTGCCGCTGGCAGCCGCGCTACAAACCTCGCCTACATCGCCATCGTGAGGTCACCGATGCCCGCAAAGACCAGACAGCCCACCGAGACGCCTGCAACGACCGCGAAGCCTGCAAAAGCCGAGAAGCCTGCGAAGGCCGAGAAGTCTGCGAAAGCCGCAAAGCCCGCAAAGTTTCCCGCGTCGACGACGCTGGGCGGGCTGGAGATCCTTGGCAACGTGCACGTCGCGCTCGACGGCAGCGAGGTGCTCTACAGCAAGACGCAAGTCGGGCGTCTGCGACGTGGCGAGAAGCAGCTCACGCCGCTGCCCATCAACGCGCACCACGCCGGCGTGGTGGCTTTGGGCGGCGGGTTGGTGGCCGTGGCCATCACGGCCTGGGACAACGACGTCCCCACACCACGGATCGACATCTACGACAACGACAACACCGTCGTGGCCGTGCTGGCGCTGCCCGCGGGCGCCTACACCGTGAAGGGCTGTGCAGCATCGGCGGCGGGGATCGTGGCGTGGGGCCAGGCCCGCGAGGGCGCGACGTCGCTGACGCTGTGGTGGTGGCCGCTGCCCACGGCTGGTGTCGCGATCACGACCGCACCCGTGGGCTGCTACGACATCGACACCAACGGCACCCTCGAGGTGGCATGGGTCGGCGCGCAGCTGTGCGTCGCGACCACAGACCGGGTCGGTGACCACTTCGAGGGACGCTTGTGGTTGGCGAGCACGACAGGCGCCACCCGGGTGCCCCTGCCTGCGGGGATCGTGGAGCCGCGCGCGCTGTCGGGGTCTGCCACCGATCGCCTCGTGTTCCGCAGCGGTCATCGGTGGGTGGTGCTGCAAGCCGACGGCACGTTGGTGCAGGAGCTGCCGCAGGTGATGAAGTTTGCGCGCTTGTCGCCGGATGGTCGTCGGTTGATCGGCTACGGCGAGGGCCACTCGCACACCACGCCCGCCGACGTGCGCGAGGCCTTTCCCGAGTGGGAGCGCATCGAGTTCCTCGCGAGCTTCGACGTCGGCAGCTGTGAGCGCGTCGCCTGGACGAAGAGCAAGGTGCTGACGGGGCTTGCCGTGCTGGATGACGACACCATCATCACCATCGCGCTGAAGGGCCTCGGCTTCGTGCCCTGGCCAACCTGAGCATGCCCGCGAGAACGTTCGTTCCCCGACGATAGAAGCGATCCCGATGAAGACTGTGCGTGGTTGGAAGGTCGCAACGTGTGTGCTGCTCGCTGTGTGCATCGTGTCCAACGTGCTGTGGGCGTACCTCACCATCGATACGGCGGTGTCTCAGATGTACGCCGATACCGTCGCGTTTGATGTGGCGCACCGTTGCGATGCACTGAAGCGTCTGGCGTTGCCGCGGGTGCAGGGCATGAGCGTCGACGTCGCCACTCGCACGTTGCGCGAGCTTGATGCTGGCGATGTCTTCGTCAAAGACGGCGCCATCAGCGGCGCAACGCTCGCCTTCACGTTGACCGCGCGCGGCACGGTGTCGGCCATCGATGCGGACTGTCACCTCGAGCGCTTCACACCATGAGCCGCGCGAGCTTCACCGACCTCGTCGGCGATGCCCGCTGGACGCCGATTCGTGGCTGTCCCGGCCGGTTTGTGTTCCGCGGCCCCACGACGACGACGATCGACGATCTCGTCGGCCCGCTGCTTCCCACGCGCTGTGTGTCGATGCGCGCGCGCGACCCAATCGACGTCGTCGCCTTCGCGAGCGGCGGCGGCCTGATCTGCTACGTCAAACCCGACGGCCACGTGCACACGCTGTGCGACGGCGCAGGCTTTGCGCGCAAGCTCGCCGACCTTGGCATCGAGCCACCGTCGCCACTGTGAGCGCGCAGCGGACATGAAAAAGCCCACCTTGTGGTGGGCTTTTTCGTGAAAGCTCGTCGAGAAACAAACGTTCACTCGACGTCGTTCTCGTTCACTCGGTGGCGCCGCCGAAGCTCTTGTCGAACTCGGTCAGGGCGGCATCGAGACGGCCGCACATCGTGGTGGCGTCCCAGTTGCCCTTGTCGCGCGCCTTGAGGTCGTTGACGAACTTCTTCGAGTCGTCGCGGATCTCGACGAGCAGCGCGTTGTGCTTCGCCTTGAGGAAGTCGATGAGCTCACGCGCGTAGCGGGTGACTTCGAACTTCTTGTACTTGCGCAGCCAGGTGGCCGAGGCGTCCTTCGAGCGCGCGCGGGTGGCGGCGTAGATGAGCGCGTTCTGCTGCTCGACGGGCCACGGCGCGTACTGCGGCTGCTTGAGCAGTTCCATGAGGCGCTCACCGTTGGCGAGCTGCTCCTGGGTGGCCTTGTCGAGGTCGGAACCGAACTGCGCGAAGGCCGCGAGTTCGCGGTACTGCGCGAGGTTCAAACGCATGGTACCGGCGAGCTGCTTCATCGCGGGCACCTGAGCGGCACCACCGACGCGGCTCACCGAGATACCGACGTTGAGGGCCGGACGCTGACCCTGGAAGAACAGATCGCTCTCGAGGAAGATCTGGCCGTCGGTGATCGAGATGACGTTGGTCGGGATGTACGCCGAAACGTCGCCCGCCTGGGTCTCGATGATGGGAAGTGCTGTGAGCGAACCGCCACCCTTCTTGATGTTCGGGTAGGCCTTGAGCTCTTCCTCGTCCGTCGTGATCTTGCAGGCGCGCTCAAGCAAGCGGCTGTGCAGGTAGAACACGTCGCCGGGGTACGCCTCACGGCCCGGAGGACGGCGGAGCAGCAGCGAGAGCTGGCGGTAGGCCACAGCCTGCTTCGAGAGGTCGTCGTACACGATGAGCGCGTGCTCACCGTTGTCGCGCCAGTACTCGCCGAGGGTGCAGCCGGTGTAGGCCGCGAGGTACTGCAGCGGGGCCGGGTCAGAGGCCGACGCCGTGACGATCACGGTGTATTCCATGGCGCCGGTGGCTTCGAGCTTGGCGAGCACCTGCGCGACGGTGGACTGCTTCTGGCCGATGGCGACGTAGATGCACTTCACCCCCAGGCCCTTCTGGTTGATGATCGTGTCGAGCGCCACGGCGGTCTTGCCGGTCTGGCGGTCGCCGATGATCAACTCACGCTGACCACGACCGACGGGGATCATGGCGTCGATCGCCATCAGGCCGGTCTGCATGGGCTCGTGCACGGGCTTACGAGCGATGATGCCCGGGGCCTTCGTCTCGATGAAGCGGCGCTCGGTGGACTTGATGTCGCCCTTGCCGTCGATCGGCTCGCCAAGACCATTGAGCACGCGGCCGAGGACGGCGTCGCCCACGGTGACGTCGGCGATGCGCTTGGTGCGCTTGACGCTGTCGCCTTCACGAATGCCGCTGTCGTCGCCCATGAGCGCGATACCGACGGAGTCTTCGTTGAGGTTGAGCACCAGGCCCTTGAGGCCGTTTTGGAACTCGACGAGCTCACCCGCCTGGACGTTCTCGAGGCCGTACACACGGGCCACGCCGTCGCCGACGCTGAGGACCGAGCCGGTCTCCTTCACTTCGGTCTTCTGATCGAAGTTCTGGATCTGGCCCTTGATGACGCGAGAGATTTCTTCAGCGCGGAGTTGCATGGTGACCTTCCAAAAAGCCTGGGATGAAACCGGCGTTCAAAGACGAAAGACGAAGCTGACGACGACGACGACGTGGTCGAAAGCTCTTACTGGATGTTGAATTCGGTGCGCAGACGCTCGAGCTGGGTCTTGACGGTGGCGTCGTAGATCAAGCCGCCGACGCGGGCCTGCACACCGGCAATGAGCGAGGGGTCGACCTCGACATCGGGCACGACCTTCTTGCCGGTCTTCTTCTCGAGACCAGCGACGATCGCCGCGAGGTCGGCAGCCGACAACGCCTTGGCGGTGCAGATGGTGGCGCGCACGCGACCGATGCGGGCATCGACCTCGCTGCGAAACGACAGAGCAATCGACTGCACGTGGGTCATGCGGTCTTTGTCGACGAGCAGGCGCAGAAACGACGTCGTGGCGGCGTCGAACTGGTGGCTCGTGGCGATACCCTCGATGACCTTGTCGCGCTGTTCGGCCGAGAAGCTCGGGTTGAACATCGCTTCACGCAGCGAGGCGTTGCCGGTGCGACGGTCGAGGGCAGCACCGACGGCGCTGAGCTGCTCTTCGATCTTCGTCAGGCGGTCTTCGCCCACACCCTCGAGGGAGAGCGAGAGCGCGCGCGCGTACCGACGGCCGATGGTTCCTTCTTGCATGTCTTCCTCAGCACTCTGCGGCGTCTGTGGCCGAGGCCGCAGCTGCCATCAACGGGGGACGCACGGGTCTCAGGCCGAAAGGCCCTGGATGAGCGAGGTCTTGAGCTTGCCGTCGTCGGCATCGGTGAGCAGCTGCTTGATGCGCTCTTCGGCGAGCTGCAGGGCAAGCTTGGCGGCCTCGACGCGCAGCGCTTCTTTGGCGCGCTCGGTTTCGGCACCGATGGTGTCTTCGGCGTCGCGAGCGATCTTCTTCGCCATGTCGGCCGCAGCGACGTTGATGCGCTCGGACTCGAGCTGGCCCTGCGCGGTGAACTCGGCCTTCATCTTTTCGACTTCGCTCGAGAGTGCCGCGAGCTTGGCCTCGGCGTCTTTCGCGCGCTTCTCAGCGTCTTCGCGAGCACGGCGGGCTTCGGCGATGGCCTTCTCGACGGTGTCGGCACGCGTCTCGAGGTGCTTCTTGATCGCGGGGCGACCAAACGTGACGAGGATGCCCACGAAGATCAAAAACGTGATCGTGAGCCAGCCGAGAGCCGGGGTGTTGGCGTACTGCTCGCCGATGCCCCACCAGTTCGACACATGGGGCGCGCCGTGGTGGCCGCCAGCAGCAGCTGCTTCGCCGTGGGCGGCAGCAGCTTCGCCGTGCTCAGCCGCGAACGCGGCCGTGGCGACGAACATCGACAACAGGGCGGTGTGCAGGTGCTTGGTGTTCAAGGTGTTCACGCGGCCCTCCCGAGGACCTTCTTGACGATTTCGTCGGCGATCACGTTGGCGTCGGCCTTGAGCGCCTTGCGGGCGGACTCAGAAGCCTCGAACAGTTCGCCACGGGCTTCGTCGAGACGGCTGGTGGCCTTCTCGCGGGCAGCGGCGAGGGTGGTCTGCTCGGCGGCCTGGGCCTGCTCACGCAGCTGCGTGAGGATCTGGCGGGCAGCGACGGTGGCTTCCTTGGTCTTCTGCTCGACGAGAGCGGTCTTTTCGTCGGCAGCGCCGAGGTAGGACTTTGCTTCGTTGGCAGCGCCATGGATGCGGCGATCGCGCTCGTCGAACACCTTCATCAACGGCGAGAACAGCATGGGCGACAGCCAGGCGAAGAGCGCCAGCAGGATGACCGCCTGAATCAGGATCGTTGCGTTGAGCTCCATGGGAGCGGCTCCTCGTCGAGATCGGGGAAAAACCCGGTGAACGGCGGCTCGGTAAGGGAGGCATGTGGGGGTGTCAAGGCGAGGCGCTCGCGAGATCGCGCGGGATTTTGTCGCGCCGCAGCGCAGTGCCCGCGATCGGGGGTCCAACCCGCCTCGCCGTCCGGCCGGGTGGGAGGAGGTGCGACAATCCAGCACATCAGGGCAGAACGCCTCGCGATCACGCGGCGATCGGTTCACCCGGCTCACTGCACAAAGCGAACGCGGTAGCGGGCGAGGCCGTCGACGGGGGCGCCGCTCTTGTCGATCGCTGGTGCCCACACCAACCGGCGGACGCCGAAGCGCGCGGCGCGATCAAGCACTGCCCCCGCACTCTCAACGACGCGCACGCCGACGACCTGCCCGTCTCGACGCACGCCGACCAACAAGAGGGCGCTGCCGACGGCCCCCGCCTCGAAGGCGACGCGCGGGTAGGCGATGGTTTTGCCCGCCGACGACGGCATCGGCGACGACAGCAGCTCGGCCACTTTGCGTGGCTTGAAGTGATCGCGAGACGGCAACGGCACCGCGTCGGCGACCTCGGCGGCAACGTCGCAGGCGTACCACTCGCGGTCGTTGCACACGGGTTCGAGGAGGTCGTAGGCGGCTGCCGCGTGGCCCGCGTTGAGCAGATGCAGCGCCTCGCGTGCACAAGCCTTGGCATGGCCGTTGGTGCACGCCGTCTGCAGCGCCTCGCGAGGAACGTGGCCCTGCTCGTCGAGCAACGCGGGCGCCCACCTGGTCAGACGCTGACACGCACTCGTGATGCCTTCGTCGCACTGCACCGCACACGAGATCGTGTCGGCGGGTGTACAGGTCTCTGCCCCTGGAGTGCTGGCCTCGGTGACCCGATGCGCACACCCCATGCCCACTGCCAGCGCAGCGACAACGACGACGACCCTCACCCCAACGCCGTCGTGCCGTCGGCGCGCTGCTGCAAGGGCACGGTGGCCAGCCCGCTGATGTACTCGTTGCGGATGTTGCCGCCCATGCCCTGCTCGAAGCTGACGACGAGGGTGGCGCCCAGCGTGCGGCCTTTTTTGGCGGCCCAGGCTTCGACGTCTTTCTGCGAGCTCGACCCGAAGGCATCGGTGCTGGCCGCAGGCGCGAGCGGTGCGTTGGGGCGCTTGAGCTCGACGCGGTACTTCCCGTCGGAGGCGGCATCGAGGGCCTGGTGCAACAGCTCCGGCGTGCACAGACGAAATGGCGTTTCGTCCTGGCGATCGTACTCTTTGATCGGCGTCTCGACGCCCTCGGTGTTGGGCTTCTCGAAGAACAAGCCGCCGCCGACGTACACCGCCGAATGCAACAGGTTGGTGCTGGCGCTGCCGAACCCGTTGTCGAGGTGAAACTGGATGAGGTCGCCAGGCTTGAGCGTGCTGGTGTCGAGGGCTGCCATCTCGCTGCCCGGCAACTGCTTCAGCATCGTGAACGGGGCGTTGGGCCCCTGGGTGTCGGTGAGCGCGTCCATGCGCACCATCTCGCCGTAAAACACCGACACGTCGCTGCTGTGGCCCGCGTAGGCGCGCATCATCTCCCACGCCGTGGCGTGGCAGTTCATCGTGAGGTCGATCGCGAGATCTTCGCGGTCGTAGCCGATGCCCTCGATGACGGTCTTGGTGTTCTTCAACACGACGGGCTTGGGGATCTCGAGATCCTGGTGCAGCAGCGCTTGTGCGGCGGGCGGCAGAAAGTCGGCGGCGCTGTAGCTGCGGTTGGCGTCGTGCACGACGGCGGAACGACCACCGAAGGCGGCGTGCACCGCGTCGAACTGTTGGCGATCGAGGCGACCGAAGGTGGCAACCACCGACTGCATCGCCGAGCTGTGCACCATGATCGAGTTCACGCCCACGAACTCGACGAGCTTGGCGTCGACGGCGACACCGGCGATCGGCGGCAACGACAGCGGTCCAACCGGCTTGAACGTTGTGGGAACCAACACGGCCTTCAGCTCGGCGAGGGGCTTCGCCCGAACACCCGCCTGGCCGACGCGCTCACCGACGGGAACAGCACGCTGCGGCTGCGTGGTCGGCGACGTGGAGGCGGCATGGTCAAAGCGATCCGGCAGCGTGAGCTGCTGGCCCACCTGCAACCTGGCGTCGACCGCAAGACCGTTGGCGCGCGCGATCTCCGCCGAGGCCGTCGCGATCTGAGCGTTGCTCGCCCCGGCACCGAGAGCCTGCTTCGCAATGCTCCACAACGAATCACCAGCCGAGACGCGCATCGAAACCTCCACCAGCGACCGTGTAGCCAACGCAGCGCGGATTTGGCGGGAGCGGTTCGTACGCTCGTCACGCGCCGGTACACGCGCGCTCCACGCCCCGAAGCCGACGGACACAGCGCTCGCCAGCAACGCCCCAACCACGCGCTGTCACGACGACGAATGTGCGCCACCTCGTGCTGAAGGCAGGTCGACCCCGTCGAGCAGCGCGCGGCTCGCGATGATGAAGTCGCTGGCGGCGTGCAGCCATCCTGGCGGGGCATCGACGACGACAAGGGCGACATCACCGACGACGTCGCGTGCCCCCACCAAGGCGAGAGCCAGCAACAACTGCCGTTCGCGGTGCCCGTCGACAACGCGAACCCGGACGCGCACGAACGCGCACGCGCCCGACCCACACCGGCACGTCGACGGTGTGGATCGGGCACAGGTGCAATTGATCGGCGGGGAAGTTTCCCCGCCCGCCCCTCAGGAGACTCGCCTCATCGACAAACCCCAAAGCGGGTTTCTCTCCGAGGCTCAAATGGTGATCGTGTTGCACGCCATGGTCGGTCCGCACGCCCGGCTCGTACGGAGGCCACGCCCACGACGTCCAGGACGGACCTGGCGTGGCGCGTGTGCGACGTCGGCAAGGCGAACACCATGCCGCGACGCCTGTGCTCAGATCGCCTGGCTCGCCGGCGCGAGCTTCACACGCGTTGAGGCCGCGTGAAGCGCGATGAGATGGAGCATCTCGCTGACGGTCGTGCAGCAGTCGACCAGGATCGTCACGCCGTACTTCTCGGCGGCCTTGGAGATCGCGGTGTGGGTGACGCAGTTCTGGGTCATCATGCCCGCAACGAGGAGTTCCGTGACGCCGAGGTCGCGCAAGGTCGCCTCCAGCGTCGTGTCATGAAACGAGTCGGCGAACGACTTCACGACGACGGGTGCGTCGGGAGCGGCAGCGCGGACGCGCGCGTGAATCTCGGCGCCAGGCGTGCCCGCGTTGAAGAACGGCGAGAGCCCGAGCTTCGGGTCGGCGATGTGCTGCACGTGGACGATTTTCACCCCTTTCGCCGTCGCTTGCTCGATCGCCGCTTCAACGTGGGGAAGCGTCTCGTCGGCGTGCCAGAGCGGAAACGCTCCGCCGGGGAAGTAGTCATTTTGGAGGTCGATCAAGAGGAGTGCCTTTGTCATGGGCGGATTTCTACCAGCCAGGCTCTGCCTGCGAAGTGGCGGTAATGACGTTCTTCGGGTTAGAACTGACACGGTGATTCCACGCATCGGCATCCTTCACTACCCGGGCGCCCAGACGGCCGCCGTGCTCGGGCTGCGCGACCTGCTGCAGACCGCGGTGCAGTTGCACCCCATGCAGGCAGGTGCCGAGGCGAGACTGGAAGTGCGCGTCCTGGCGATGGAGAGCAGAGCCCCGCGATTGACGACACCGCTGACGGTCGTTGTGCTTCCTCCGAGCCTGAACACGGCAGCGCCCGTCCGCGATGCCCACCTCGCGGGCTGGCTGCGCACGCAGCACGCGCGAGGCACAATCCTCTGCTCGATTTGTGTCGGCGCCTTCCTCCTCGCCGAAACTGGCCTGCTCGACGGTCGGCCCGCGACGACCCACTGGGCGCTCGAAGCGGAGTTCGCAGCACGGTTTCCGCGAGTGCAGGTCGACGCCGACCGCCTGATCATCGACGACGACGATGTGATCACGGCCGGCGGTCTGATGGCGTGGGTCGACCTCGGACTCCTCTTCGTCCATCGATTCCTTGGACCCACCACCATGCTCGCGACCGCGCGCCACTTGCTCATCGATCCGGGCGGGCGAGAGCAGCGCTTCTATCGGGTCTTCGCGCCGGTCTTCACGCATGGCGACGATGCGATCCTCAAAGCCCAGCGATGGCTGGCAGCGAAGAGCGGCGAAAAGGTCGATGTGCCTCGCATGGCCGCTGTTGCCCATCTCGGAGAGCGAACGTTCTTGCGTCGCTTTCAAAGCGCCACCGGCATGCGACCGACCGAATACCTGCAGCACCTGCGCGTGGGAAAAGCGCGCGAGTTGCTTGAGCGGTCAAACGACTCGGTCGAAGCGATCGGCGCGCAGGTCGGGTACGAGGACCCGAGCGCCTTCCGAAAGACCTTTCAGCGCCTGCTTGGCCTCGCGCCAAGCGAGTATCGGCAGCGCTTCACGCCTTCTGTCTGACGACGACGTGCGCCACTGCGAGGCCCGACGTCACCGACGGTCACGCCTTGCGCGCTTGATCCACCAGCTCGGCCAACACGTTCATGGCCTGCATGGGCGTGAGGCGGTTGATGTCGACGGCTTTCACGCGCTCGGCCAACTTGTGCCAGCGATCGTCGTTGACGGCCGGTGCGTCGGCCTCTGCTGCAGGCCCGCCAAACAACGACATCTGCGGGACCGACGAGATCGACGACGACGACGCGGTCGGCCGACGCACGCTCTTTGGCAGCCCCTTGTTGGGGGCAGCGTGGGCCGGGATCTCGTCGCCCTCGAGGTGCGCCAACACCTCGCGCGCGCGAGCGACGACGGTGACGGGCAAGCCCGCCAGGCGTGCGACCTGAATACCGAAGCTGCGGCCGGCAGGGCCTTCTTCGAGGCTGCGCACAAAGACGATGTCGTCGCCCCACTCTTTGACGACGACGTGCACGTTCTTCAAACGCGGCAACGACGCCGAGAGTGCGGTGAGTTCGTGGTAGTGGGTGGCGAACAGCGTGCGCGCGCCGACCTCGTCGTGGATGTGCTCAGCGACGGCCCAGGCGATGGCGAGCCCGTCAAACGTCGACGTGCCGCGACCGATCTCGTCGAGCAGCACGAGGCTGCACGGCGTGGCGCCGCGCAGGATGTGGCTGGTCTCGGTCATCTCGACCATGAAGGTGGAGCGGCCGGTGGCGGTGTCGTCGGCGGCACCCACGCGCGTGAAGATGCGATCGCACAACGACAACGTGGCCGACTTCGCGGGCACAAACGCACCGGCTTGCGCGAGCAACTGGCACAGCGCCACCTGCCGCATGAGCGTGGATTTACCCGCCATGTTCGGGCCGGTGACGACGAGGATCTGGCGATCGCCATCGAGCTGCACGCTCGACGGCACAAAGCTCTCGCCACGTTGCCGGCACAAGCGCTCGACCACCGGGTGCCGTGCCTCGTCGAGCATGAGGCGGCGCTCTTCTTTGGGCAGCATCTGGGGCCGCACACAGCGGTCTTCGACAGCAACGTCGGCGAACGACAACACCGCGTCGACGTCGGCGACAAAGGCCGCCAACGCGCTCAACGCTTGTGCTTGCTGCTGGACCTTCGACAACAGGGCCGAGAACAACTCGCCCTCGCGACGACGACGGCGCGCATCGGCTCCCTCGACCTGCTCCTGAAGCGTGGCGAGTTCGTCGGTGACGAAGCGTTCGCCGTTGGCGATGGTCTGCTTGCGCGTGTAGTGCGCGGGTACTTTCGCTTGATGGGCCTTCGTGACCTCGATGTAGTAGCCGAAGACGTTGTTGAAGCGGACCTTCAGGCTGGCGATGCCGGTGGCCTCGCGCTCCTTCGCTTCAAGGGCCGCGATCGCGCCCTGCCCGTTGGTGGTCATGGCCCACAGCTCGTCGAGGTCGGCGTCGTAGCCCTCGCGGAACACGCGTTCGTCGCCGAGCACGTGAGGCGCGTCCGACACGAGCGCGCGGTCGAGCAGCTCGCTCACTTCGGAGCAGCGCTCGATCGCATCGCCCAACGGCACAATCAAACCCGCCCAGGGCTCAAAGCCAAACAACGTCGAGGCCACCGTCGGCAACCGCAGCAGCGTGTTGCCCAGGCGCCACAGCTCGCGCGGGCCTGCGCGACCATTCGCTGCACGGGCCACCAGACGCTCAACATCGGCCAACGACGTGAGCTGCTCGGCCAACATCGAGCGCGTGGTGGCGTCGTCGACGAGCACCGCCAGCCGATCGTGGCGCGCAGCGATCTCGCTCATCGACGCACTCGGCTCGAGCAACAAGCGCAGCAGGCGACGACCACCGGCTGCCGTGCGCGTGCGGTCGACGTGCCACAACAACGAGCCGACGCGGCGCACATCGTTGCTTGGCCCCGTCAGCTCGAGGTGGGCACGCGTGGTGGCGTCGAGCAACAAGCGCTCATCGAGGGAGAAGGCCACCGGCGAACGCAGGTGCTTGGGTAAAACCCCCTGCCCGGTCTCTTCGGCGTAGCCGAGCGCCAACTCCGCCGCGATCAACGCCGGACGGTGCGCTGCTTCGAGCAACCACGCATCGGGCGCGCCCAGCGTGTCGACGAGCTTGCGCTTCACAGGCGCTGCGCGACGCTCGAGCCGTCGAGGTGGCGTGCCCGGTCGCGTTTCACCCACAAGATGCGACACGAGGCCAGCCGCGAGGGCTTCGTCGACCACGATCTCGCGCGGGGCGAGGCGGTACACCTCGTCGATGACCGCGGCCTCTGACGACGCCGTGGTGCACAGCACTTCGCCCGTGCTCACATCCAACGCGCACAGGCCGAAGCGATGGCGGTCGTCGTCAATGGCGCCCGCGACCACGGCCACGAGGAAGTTGTTGCTGCGTGCGTCGAGGCTTTCGTCGTCGAGCACCATGCCCGGCGTGACCAGGCGCGTGACGTCGCGTTTGACGATGCCCTTGGCGAGGGCCGGGTCTTCCATCTGGTCGCACACCGCGACCTTCAGGCCCGCTGCGATCAAGCGCGCGATGTAGCCGGGTGCTGCTGGATGCGGGAAGCCCGCCATGGGCATCGCGCCGTCGCCTTTGTCGCGATCGCGGGTGGTGACCGAGAGATCGAGCACGTCGCCAGCGAGGCGTGCGTCGTCGCCAAACAGCTCGTAGAAGTCGCCCATGCGAAACAGCAGGATCGCGTCGGGGGCTTTGGCCTTGGCCGCCAACCACTGCCGCAACATCGGCGTGATTTTGGTGCCCGGCGGCAACACGGCGCCGCTGCGCACGACGAGGAGGTCGTCTTCCGAAGGGGCTGCACCGGTCTTCATGTCGGCGGCCATAGCATGCACGCCGGCACAGAGAAGGCGCCGCCACACGAGGACACACGCCACGCTCACCCGTTTTGACCACAGCCTGCTACGGTCCGCGCCATGCGCGCTCGAGTGATTGCTGTGGCCAACCAGAAAGGCGGCGTCGGCAAGACCGTCACCAGCCTGAATCTTGCTGCCTGCCTGGCCGAGAAGGGTCGGCGGGTGTTGCTCATTGACCTCGACCCGCAAGGCCACTGCGGCGTTGGTTTGGGGGTCGATACCGAGACGTTGACGAAGACGTCGTACGACCTGCTCGTCGACCGCAACGCGCGCGTGAACGACCTCGCCATCAGTCTGCCGTGGCCGTCGTTGTCAACACTGCGCTTCGTGCCCGCAAACCTGCAGTTGTCGTTGGCCGAGCGCGAACTCGAGAAACGCTATGCGCTGCCGAACCTGGCGTTGGCGGGCAAGCTCAAGTCGGTGCGCGACGACTACGACGACGTCATTTTGGATTGCCCGCCGGCCCTGTCGAAGCTCACGCTCAACGCGTTTTTGGCCTGCGACAGTGTGATCATCCCCGTCGGTGTCGGCTTCTTCAGCATCCACGGCGTGCGCATGCTGGCCGAAACGCTGAAGGACATCTTCGAAGAAACCGGCCTCGACTACGACATCCGCTGCCTCATCACGCGCTACCGCACGGGTCAAACCGTGAGCCGCGAAGTGCACAAGGCGGCCGACGAATTGTTCGGCGACTACTGCTTCTCGACGGTGATTCGCGAGAGTGCCGACGTCGAAAAAAGCATCGGCAGCCAAACCCCTTTGAACGTGTGGGCGCCCACCTCGACGGCGTCGGTCGACTACCGCGCGCTCACCGACGAGCTGTTGGCCACCTTCGCCGCGCGCCCGCTGCGCGACAGTTCCCTGCCTGCCGATGCCACCTCGACGATGTCGTCATCACCTGTTGTGGAGCCCGCTCGTGTCGAAAAAAGATGACAAGAAAGAATCGACCGCCGAAGCGAAGTCGGCGAAGAAGGGCGGCACGCCGTCGGTCGCTTCGTTTCTCTCGAAGATCTCCACCCCTCGTGGTCAGGCGGGCTCGGCCTCACCGGCCAAGGGGCTGCTTGGCGACATCACACGCGACGACATCGCCGGCATCGGCCGCGACGGGCACAACCCACCGCCGAGTGACGACGTCGTTGTTCGCGAGGTGAGCGATGCGGTGCCGGTGGCTCCGGCGACGATGTCGATCGAGTTGTCGAGCCAGCTCTCGGCCGACAACCGCAAAGGCGATCGCATCCCGGCGGTGCACACCGTCGACGTGCGCGGCGTGTTTACCAGCACCGTGATGGCTGCGGATGGCGCACCCAAAACGCGCGACATGTCCGCCGGCGGTGTCTTCGTCGAGACCGCGCACCTCCTCGAGGTCGGCGATCCCGTTGTGCTGTCGTTCCCGCAAGCCGACGGCAAGCGCCTCGTCGTCAACGGCCGTGTTCGCTGGGTCACGCCCTTTGGTCGCCTCGAAGACCCGGTGCCCGGTATGGGCATCGAGTTCGTCGGGCTCGACCAGAACAAGCTCGAGCGCCTCGATACGGTGCTGCGTAGCGCCCGCAGCTGAACGTGCCCGGCACGGGTGACGACGACGACGACGACATCAGCTTCGACGTGCTGGTGCCGGCCGCGTTCGCGGTGACGTTGCCGCGCCGCGATGACGAGATCCCTGGCGCACCCTGCGCCGCAAACGCGTGGTGGTGCGCAGCAACGGCTTCACCGTGCGCGGCCGCCTGGAGGGCGTTGACGAGGACGACGTGTACCTGCGCGGCGAGTTCCGCTGGTTTGTGCTGCCCATGAGCACGATCACGAGTGTGCGGCGCGACCCCGATGCCGCCGCCGACGACGACAGTGACGAGCGAGACTGAACGCGCGTGCGCCACCAGTGTGACGCACTGTGCTGTGATCACGACGTTGACGACGTCGGAGTTGACAACCCTGCCCACCGCCGTGACAGGATGCGCGCGGTTCAACACGGGCTACGGCCCCCATCACGGAGATGTCCGATGAAGAAGTTCCTCGCCGCCGCTGTCGCTGCTCTCGCTCTCTCCTCGGCCTGCACCTCGGTTGAGTCGACCAAGGTCGATGCCGCCACGATCTCGACCGACAACAACACCGAAGCCGTCGCGGTTGTGCAGTGCGCCGCCATCGGTCTCACGGCGATCTTCCACCTCGTCACGATCACCGAAGCCAGCCTCGACACCGTCATCAACAAGATGCTGGTGGCCGAAGCCAAGGCCCTCGGCGGCAACAAGGTGCAGCTCCTCACCGTCGGCGAGACCCCCAAGGGCGGCCTGCTGTTCGCCCTCGCTGGCGGCATCATCTCGCTGCCCCCGGCGATCGCCACCGGCATCGCGGTCAAGTGAGCACGCGGCACGCTCGACGTGCCGCTGCAACGAAAAAGCGAGCCGTTCTGGCTCGCTTTTTTGTTGGCCTCGACGACGTCAGCCTTCTCCTTCGCCCTCGCCCTCGCCTTCGCCTTCGCCCTCGCCTTCGCCCCCCTCACCATCGCCTTCGCACGTGCTTGTGCTGACGTTGCACACGGGTGTGCCGGCGGGGCAGTCGGTGTCGGCGGTGCACGCGGGCCCGTCGATGCCATCGCAATTCTGGTCGACGCCATCAACGGTGTCGTCGACCGCTCCCGGGTACACGGTGGTGTCGGTGTCGTCGCAGTCGGCGTCGGCGCAGAACCCTTCGCTGGCTTGCACGCCGTCGCCGTCGGCGTCTTCGGTGTACTCGCAGGGTGGCAAACCGTAGGCAGCGATCGGCAACGTGCACCCCGTGAGTGCCGCGCCCGCGACCAGCATCGCGCCCAGTGCTGGCAACGGTCGCTCGATGTGTGCCGAACAGTGCGGGCACGTCGACGACAGCGGGTTCACGAATCCATCACATCTCGAACAGCTCAACAAACGCATCACAGCTCCCTCATGCCCATCCGGGCCTGCGCACCACTGCGTGCAGCATGCCAGCAGTGGCGTCGCAGCGGACCGAGGCGCGAGGCGCGCAGGCGTGTCGTCGTCGTCACACCTGCGGTCTCAAGGTCGCAGCGTCAGCCTTCGCCTTCGCCTTCACCTTCACCTTCGCCTTCGCCTTCACCTTCACCTTCACCTTCACCTTCTCCTTCGCCTTCGCCTTCTCCTTCAGCAGCGGCTGGGCCGCACGCGTTGGTGGCGACGTTGCAGACAGGGGCCTCGGCCGGGCAGGCGCTGTCTTCGGCGCAGTACGGACCGTCGATGGTGTCGCAGTCCTGGTCGACGCCGTCGACGGTGTCGTCGATCGCTCCTGGCGAGATCGCGGCGTCGTTGTCGTTGCAGTCGAGCACAGGCTCAAGGCAGCTCGCCTGACCTTCAACGAGAGCAGTACCCGAGCCATCGCCATCGGCGTCACCGGTGGTGTCGCACGGGGGCAGGCCGTAGCAGGCCATCATCGTCATCGACAACGCCGACCCACCCACCACCGCAAGCGCTGCACGCCCCAGCAGCGGCAACACGCCTTCGACGCGTGCCGAGCAATGAGGACACGTCGACGACAGCGGGTTCACAAAACCGGCACAGCGAACACAGCTCAACAACTTCATGCAGTTCTCCTTGCGCGCAACGGCGCGTGCAGCGGCAAAGCACTTCGTATGCCACGAGCCCGCTCTGCATTCGTCTGCGGTGGTTCGCGCGTGTGCTGCGATGTTCAGCGCGCGCGCACTGACACGGCGGTCATGGTTGCCGGGCCTGCACGCCCGCTGGCTCGCACTGCCACGCGCGGCGTGTTGGTGGCACGCTGTGTGCGAAGCGAGCGTCCACCATGACCAACCCCGCACCTTCCACTTCCTCGCCAACGACGTCGACACCGAAGCCTCCACCGGTGCGTCGGCGCCTGCAGGTGTTGGCCGACGACTTCTTCCCGGCCTACGTCGTCTGGGAGCTCACGCTGCGTTGCGATCATGCGTGTGCGCACTGCGGCTCGCGCGCGGGTGGTCCGCGTGATCACGAAGTGTCGACGGCGCAGGCCATCGAAATCGTCGGCCAACTCAAAGCCATGCGCACCTTCGAGGTCGTGCTCATTGGCGGCGAGGCCTACCTGCACGAGGGCTTTTTGGAGATCATCGCGGCGCTCAAAGCGGCGGGCATTCGCCCCACGATGACGACGGGGGGCAAGGGTGTTTCGCTCGAGCTGGCGCAGCAGATGAAGGCTGCGGGCCTGCACAGTGTGAGCGTGTCGGTCGACGGACTCGAGGCCGAGCACAACCTCATGCGGCAGTCGAAGCATTCGTTCTCAGGCGCGATGGCGGCCATCGACAACCTGCGCGCCGCAGGCCTGCTCGTCGCTGCGAACACCAACATCAACCGCTTGAACGCGCCGGTGCTCGAGCCGTTGTTTGCGCTGCTCGCCGACAAGGGCATTCGTGCATGGCAGGTGCAGCTCACCGTTCCGCTGGGGCGCGCGGCAGATCGCCCGCAACTGCTGCTACAACCGTACGAGCTCGTCGAGCTGGTGCCGCGGTTGGCGCAGCTGAAGGTGCAGGCCCTCGCGCGCAACATCGTGATGATGCCAGGCAACAACCTTGGCTACTTCGGTCCTGAAGAAGCGTTGTTGCGCTCGCCCCACGACGTGCGCGAGCCCGGTGCCGAACGCGACCACTGGCAGGGCTGTCAGGCCGGCAAGCGCGTGATGGGCATTGAGAGCGATGGCGCGGTGAAGGGCTGTCCGTCGCTGCAGCCCCACTACATCGGCGGCCACCTCGGCGAGCGCGACCTCAAAGACCTGTGGGACAACACACAGCAACTGCAGTTTGCGCGCGTGCGCACCGTCGACGATTTGTGGGGCTACTGCCGCACCTGCACGTTTGCCGAGGTGTGCATGGCGGGCTGCACGTTCACGGCCCACGCGCTGTTTGGCCGGCCGGGCAACAACCCCTACTGCCACTTTCGCGCGCGCTCGCTGAAAGCCGAAGGCAAACGCGAACGCCTCGTGCCGGGGCAAGCCGCAGAAGGCCGCCCCTTCGATCACGGCTTGTTCGACCTCGTCGTCGAGCCCTTCGATGCGCCCGATCCCACCGAAGCGGTCACGACGAACGCATCGACCGCGTCAGCCGGTGCAGCGCTGGTGCAGATTTCTCGTCGAGCAACGCCCGCTCAGTGACGTTTGGCAGCAGCGCACGCGAAGCCCTTCTGTGGGAAGTCGGCGTCGCTTTCCCACAGCCCGGGTTCGCTGCGCGTGCGCAGATGCCAGTGTGCTTCGTCGAGAAAGAAGCACGACAACCGCGTCACAAACGCATCGGACTGCAGCTGACTGCTCACCGACAGCAGCACCTCGCGCCCGTCGACCACCGCGCGTCGCCACGCCGCCTTGCCGGTGAGCGCGACGGCGATGGGCTGCGTGTGGCCGGCGTCGTCGATCGCGTTCGCAAATGAGAGGTGCCCATCGACCACCTGCACCACCCGCGTGAGCGGGCCGTTGTACGAGCCTGCAGGCGCTGTGAGGTCGGTGGTGACCAGGAACGAGGGCACCGGCGCGCCGCGCAGTGGCGAGGCATCCAGCTTCGCGAGCGGGGCATCCAGCGACAGCCGCTGCACCCGCCCATCGCACACGAGCTCGAGCACCGCGCTGTCTTCGGTGTGGACTTCCCCCATGCCCCAGTCGCGCTGCACAACGGCCGGCGTGAGGCGTGCGTCGAGCACCAACCGCACCTGCTCGCACCCAACCACAACGGACGACGACGACGACGACGACGACGACGACGACGATGGCTCGGGCGCTACACCCAGCAAGGCGAGTGCAACAACGAAGCCCTCAACCACGGGCGGGTTCAGCTGGCGGACGACGACGCAGCAAGCCTTCTTGCGCGGTACTCGCCACCAACCGGCCCTGGCGATCGAAGAAGCGACCGCGCACAAAACCGCGTGAGCCCGACGCCGACGGACTCTCCATCACGTGCAGCAACCAGTCGTCCATGCGAAACGGCCGGTGAAACCACATCACGTGGTCGATGCTCGCCACCTGCAACGTCGGGTCCACCCACGACGCACCATGGGGCCGAAGGGCCGTGGGGATGAAGCTGAAGTCAGAGCAGTAGGCCAGCAGGTAGCGGTGAACGGCAGCGTCGTTGGGCAATGGGCCGGTGGCCTTCACCCACATCGAGTGCTGCGGGGCTTTGGGCACGGGGTTGAACACATCCATCGGCTCGACGGGGCGAAGCTCGATGGGCCGCTCGGCGAGCACACGGGCACGCATGCGTCGGGGGATGCGGTCTTGATGCTCGCTCCACAACTCAAGCTCGGTGCGCAGACCATCGGGCCCTGGCACGTCGGGCATGGTGTCGGCGTGCTCGAAGCCGGGCTCGTCGACCTGAAAGCTCGCCGACATGTGAAAGATCGGCTTGCCGTTTTGCACGGCCACAACACGACGCGTGGTGAAGCTCGAGCCGTCGCGGCTGCGGTCGACGTCGTAGACGATGGGTTTGCTCGCATCGCCCGGGCGCAGAAAGTACGCCTGCAGCGAATGCACGGGCCGCTCGTCGGGCACCGTCTGCGCCGCCGCACTCAACGCCTGCCCCAGCACCTGCCCGCCAAACACCTGGCCCCAACCGAGGTCCTGGCTCTGGCCGCGAAACAGGTTCTCTTCGATGCGCTCGAGGCTGAGCAGCGCAACGAGATCGTCGAGGACAGTCATGGTGAACTCCAACAGTCAGCAACCACGACGTCGCCCAGGCGCGAACGACGACGACAACAGTCAGAAGAAGTGGCGGCGCACGATGTTCATGAAGTCGGAACCAAACGACTCCATCTCGGCCCCCAGCACCTTGATGCGGTGGTTGAACGTGTTGAACGCGATCACGGCGGGGATGGCCGCAAGCAAGCCGGCAGCCGTCGCGATCAACGCTTCAGAAATACCAGGCGCCACCGTGGCGAGGTTGGCCGAGCCCTTCGCACCAATCTCGCCGAAGCTCTTCATGATGCCCACGACGGTGCCGAACAAACCGATGAACGGGCTGGTGCTGCCCACCGATGCGAGCAACGGCACGAGGCGCTCGAGCTCGGTCATCTCCGCAATCGCGGCACGGCGCAGGGCGCGCTCGACGTTTTCCACGCCGTCGGTGATCTGGTTCTTGTTCTTGTCGGCGGCGGCTTCGCGCTGCTTCACCTTGACGAGTTCCTGGTAGCCCGCACGAAACACCTGCGCCAACGGCGACGACGGCATCTGCTCGGTGCGCGTGAAGATCTCGTCGAGGCGCTTGCTCTGCCAGAAATGCTCGAGGAACTCGGCACTCGCCTTCTGCGCATTGCGCAGGGCCATGGCCTTCACAACGATGATGGCCCAGCTGCCGATCGAAAACGCCACCAGCAACAGCAGCACGAAAAACGCGAGCGGTCCCGAGTGCGTGATGGTCTCGAAAAACGTGGGCGGCTGCGCACCAGCGTCGGCGATGTGGGCGGAGATGACGTCGTTCATCGCGGAGTCCTTCGTCGGTCTGCGTGTGCGGAGAGGTCCGTACTGTGGGTCAGTACTTCGAGTTCGACGTGCCACCGGTGACGATCGCCACCGACGCCGAGGCACCAATGCGGTCGGCCCCCGCTTCACGCATCTTCTTCGCGTCGTCGGCGGTGCGCACACCACCCGAGGCCTTCACACCAAGCTCGGGGCCCACAATGCGGCGCATGAGCTGGATGTCCTCGACGGTGGCACCACCTGGACCAAAGCCCGTCGCGGTCTTCACAAACGCAGCACCAGCAGCCTTGCTCAAGGCACAGCCGATGATTTTCTCGTCGTTGGTGAGGCCCGCGGTCTCGAGAATGACCTTGACCGGGTACGGCCGCGACGCCGCCACCACACGGCAGATGTCGTCGGAGACCGTGCCGTAGTCTTTGTTTTTCAACGCACCAATGTTGATGACCATGTCGATTTCGCGGGCACCGTTGCGCACGGCCTCGCGGGCTTCGAAGGCCTTCGCCGTCGCCGTCATCGCGCCCAGCGGAAAGCCCACCACCGCGATGGGCTTCACGCCGCTGCCGTCGAGCAGGCGCGCCACCAGCGGGATGTTGCTGGCGTTGACGCACACGGTGGCGAAGCGCCATTGGCGGGCTTCGGCGCACACTTTCTCGAGTTCAGCGCGCGTGGCGTCGGGCTTGAGGATGGTGTGGTCGATCATGCCCGCGAGGTCGTCGCGGGGCTTCGTGCCACCAGCGGTGGAAGCAACGCGCGAGGCACCAATGCTGACCAGCGTGTCGACGACACCCTCTTTGCGCGTCGAGCAGAAGCCGCAGCCGGTGCAGGTGGCGTCGGTGGCGTCGCAGGGCTCGTTGGGATTCGCACCCGCATCTTTGCGCTTCGCCAACGACGACGACGACGACGACAGTGACACACCCAACTGACCAGCAACGCGGGCAGCGATGGCATCTACGAGGGCGTCGACGTCGGTCATGGGCGGCTCCAAAGCGGCAGGGGCAAGCGGCGCGGAGTGTCCACGACGTCGGCGACGGGGTCAAGTGAGCCGTTGTCGGCGCTGCGGCGTACGAGTGCAGACCAGAACGTGGCGCTGGGTACCACCTTCATGAAACGGTAGGCCCATGTCGGACAAGGCGTTGCAGGCAGAGATCGCGCGGCGGGTGGGCTCCGTGGAGCGCTTCGCGAACCGGGCCATGGGCATCGTGAACAAGGCGTTGCAGTCCACGGCGCACCGCAACGAGCGGGGCCTGGCGATCGCGCGGCTGATTTTGTCGGTCGCCGAGGTGGCGCGGCAGTTGTTGCTCTATCGCGCAGACCTGATGGCCGGCATGCCCAAGGATGTCTTCATCTTCTGCGCTGGCACGATGGGGATGGTGCTGTCGGCCGTGTTTCTCGCTGGCGTCGGGAGCAAACACTTCGTGTGGTGGCAGCGCGCGTTTGTCGCCTTCGATCTTGCTTTGGTGTTTGCCAGCACGTGGCCGATGGTGCTGGCGCCCGAGTCGTATTACCGCGGTCTGTTGTCAGCGCCCTATTCGGGCGTGACGACGTTGGTGGCGGTCTCTGGCGGTCTCCGGCTCAACCGTGGACTCGCGTTGTTCACGGCACTTGGCGCCATCGGCATCTGGGCTTCCGCGTGCATCGCCGACCTGTCGATCAACGCCGCCCTCGTCGACTGGGGCATCGTTGAAACCGCCTACTACGCCATCGAACTCGGCGGTGCGGGCGTGTTGGGCGTGCTCGTCGCCAGCCGCACCCTCGACCTCGCCACGCGTTCGGCCGCCAAGGCCATCGAAGCCGAGCGCGCCCGCGAGCACCTCGGTGCCTACGTCGGTCGCGAAGTGGCCGAAGAAGCGCTGCGTCTCGACGAGATTGTGTTGGGCGGCTCACGTCAGCCCGTGGCGGTGATGTTGACCGACCTGCGCGGCTTCACCAGCTACGCCGAGAAACTCAGCCCTGAAGCGCTCGTGCAGCAGCTCAACGCCTACCTCGAAGAGATGGTCGTTGTGATCACGAAGCACGGCGGTGTCGTCGACAAA
>JBIKRQ010000057.1:0-23775 GCA_044349155.1 Myxococcota bacterium | reverse complement strand
TGGAGTCGCTGCTGAAGAAGGTCGTCGCAAAGTACAAGCCCCACCTTGTCTTCCTCGACACACGCGCAGGCCTGCACGACATCGGTGCGATCGCGCTGCGCCAGTCCCACGTCCATGTGCTTGTTGCTCGCGACAGTGGACAGGGCGTCGACGGATTGCGCGAGACCCTTGAGTTGCTGCGTGGATCGACGTGTCCGATGCTGCTCGTCCAGAACTTCGCTCACGTCGACAAGAGCGCTCGTGAACTCAGTGCCGAGCGGTCTCGTGCGCGGTGCTACGAACTTTTCAAAGAGAAGGGCCGCTTTGTTGGTGATGAGGTGCCGCTCGAAGACGACCAAGAGTCGCACCACGCGCCGACGGTGATCCAGGTGCTGGGAGAAGGCGTTCTGGGAGAGGACCTCTCGACGCTCAAAGAGCAGCAAGCGTCGTTTCAGGCGACGTACGCGGAACTCAGCAAGCGCATCAAACTGGTGCGCGACGAGGCACGCAATGGATGACAGCCGTCGCAGCATCCTCGAGGGGTTGGACCAACTCTCAATCGATGCGGACAGGAACCGAAGTGGCTTTCTGAGGGTGCCCGCACACCAGAAGCTCGGCAGCGAGGACTACTGGATCGTCGTCGGAGCGCGCGGCATGGGGAAGACGACGCTCGCCAATGTGTAGATCGGGGGGCGCGAACAAACCGCGTGGGCTCTGCCTTTGCTTTCGCGTGACAAGGCCATTCGGATCGATGGCTGGAGCAGATCAGGGCGTGAGCACATTGCTCCCGCCCCAGATGATGTGCCCTTCGACTTTTGGCTCAGCAAGCTCGTCGACAGCGTCGAGCACGCACGCTCATCGCTACGCGACTCGCGGCCACCGCGCGCGCGCAGCCGGCGTCGCCACGAGTTGATGCACCGGCTGTACGAACTCGACGCTGAGCTTGAGCGCGACGACACGAAGTTGATGGTTGTCTACGACGGTCTCGAAGCGTTCCAACGATGGGAGGAGTTTGCCGCCGACCTCGTCGCCCTCTGGACTGAAGCTGCACCGCGCCTGCAGGCCATCTCGCCAAAGATCTTCTTGCGAACGGACATCCGCGATCGTCTTTTCGGGCTAAGTGCCGATCTTGCGAAGCTTGGTCCACACACGATGACGTTGGAGTGGTCCGACAACGACATCTGGCGCTTGTTGTTGTTCACGTTTGCGAACAGCTCCGATTCAGCTCGTGCGTTGATTGAGTCAGAGGGGTTTCGCGGTCATCTGAGTGATGGTCGCTGGAACCCGTCCGACGTCGTGCCGGAGCAGGGCGAAGGCTCGCGCGATGCGTTCGCGACGGTGCTCGCAGGGCGGTTGATGGGCGCCGGAGCAACTCGCGGGCACACATGGCGTTGGATCACGCGTCATCTCGCTGACGGCAACAACGCCATCGCCCCTCGCTCAGCGGTGCACCTGCTCGCTTGTGCGGCAGGCGCCGCGTTGAAGGAGCCTGTCGACAGCGGGCCGCTGCTGACGGCGGAGCACCTCCGCGAGGGCCTGCGGCACACAGCAAAGCACAGAGCGGAGGAACTCAAAGAGGAGCGACCTGACATCGTGGATCTGCTGACACGCCTCGAAGGCGCAACGGTGCCGATCGATGGAGCGGACCTCGCACTCCGGTTGTTTCACGGAGATGGTGCCGTGGCGCTCGAAGCTGAGGAGGCGAGCGAAGTCATCGCGCGTATGGTGCAGCTCGGTGTGCTCGTGCGCCGTTCCGATGCTCGGTACGACCTCCCCGACCTGTATCGCTTTGGCTACGGGGTGAAGCGCCGAGGAGGCACCGCGTTGCACAAAGCATAGTGAAGAAAAACGCCGTAGAATCAAACACCTACGGCGCTGTTTCACACTTCAGGCACCTGGTTCCACGCCGGGTGCCTGTTTGTTTTCGGCCGCGTTTTTCGCGGGTGTTTCGGGCACATCGGCCGGCGTGCGCTCGTCGTCGTCCCAGCTTTGCATGCCTCGTGTGGCCTGGTGCACGGCGGCGGTGGCGGCATCGCGACGGAGCGTGAAGATGGTCATCGCCGCGAGGACGGCGATGCCCAGACCGGCCAGCAACAACGTGCCAAGTGCCGCGTTGTCGAGGCCGAGCAGCAACAACCGCCCGAGCACGAGCACCGCCGCAGCCACACTCGCGGCAATCAGCGCGCGGCGATCGCGCACCTTGATCGCGTAGCCCACGCCGACCGTGACGACGACAATCGCGAGCGCGAACGAGCCAAAGTCTTCCTGCTGCAACGCCGACCACGCCGCGGCCACGTCCACCGGCACATGACACCACAACGACAACAGCCGGCCCGTCGAGCCCAGCAGACGGCGGTGTCGTCGACCCAGGTACGTCGCGACCACCGAGCCCGGCAGCAGATACAGCACCACGTCGTCGCTGCCCTGCGCCGCCAACGCCAACATCGCCGCAGCGACGAACGCCACGCCGCACGCGAGCTCGTGAAACGGACGTCGACGGTGGCGCGCGAGCACCGCGTACAAGCCGCCACCGACGAGGCAGATGACCGCGCGCACGGCATGGCTGTCGCCGAAGCCAGCGGCCACCACGGGCAACGTGAGCGCGTAGAATTCGGCAGCGCGTGCTGTGCTGGCACCGCCTTGTCGACGACGCGCGAGCACCGACACCGCCAACAGCGCGGCGGCGCCCACGAGACAGGCGATGGCGTCGATGCCGCCCACGTCGTCGAGCCACGGCGTGCGGCGGCGGATGTCGACGTAGATCGACAGCGCCATGCCCTGCGCGAGTGCTGCCGGCCACGTGAGCTCTTCTTCAAAGGCCATCGTGCTCGTCACCACGACGACGACAGCGAAGCCCAGCCACGTCGCGAGCAAACCTGCGCTCGATGGCGTGCCATCAAAGCTGGACGCCAACACCAACGGAATGGTGGCCACCAACACCAGACGTTGGGCAGCTTCGGTCGCGGCCCTGGCGAGGGGTTCGACGTCGAGCATTGGGTGCCACGAGCGCACCACGGCACTGCGCCACGCGCGCTTTGCGAACCGCTGCATGATGCTGAGTGCAACCATCGCGGCACACACCAACACCGGCGCATTCTGCAAGCCCAACGCGGCATGGCCGCGCACTTCGACGACGAGGGCCGCAGCACCGGCGGCGGCAACCGCCAGGCCGCCCACGCCGATCGTGGCGGTTGAAACCGTGGGCGATGCGATGGCCAACGCACACCAGGCAGCGCCAACAACGACCCACGCGAGTGCTGCCAGGTGGGGCGCATCAACGCCCGCAAACCACATGGCTGCAGCGCCTACGACGACGACCGCGGTGCTCAGCACGTTGCGCAGGTGCGCACGCACAACGCGAGGCCAGCCGAGACGCACGCGCCACAACAGCGCCCGACCGCGGCGACGCTGCGTCAGCAACAACACACCGACGAGGGTCAGCGCGAGTACTGCCTGGCTCACGCCGTGGGAGCGCGGAATCCACAACGCCGCGTGGGCCACAGCATCGATGCCAAGGCCCGTGGCAGCGACGACGGCGAGTGCGCCCGTGGCAACGCGAGCGGTGCGGCGCGTGCGCAGTGCCACGAACGCGGCGGCGATCACGGCGACGCCAACAACGACAAGCCCGGGGCCATAGCGACGGGCGGTGTCGACGAGGTCTTGTGCGTGCAGCACCAGGCCCGCGACCGCGACAAGGCTGGCAACAGCAGCAAGTGCGGCGAGTGCTGGTCGACGCAACGACCACGACGGTGGCCAGGCGATGAGCAGTGTTGGCAGTGGTCGTCGTGTGTACAGCGCGCGTGCTGCGACCAGCGCCGCGACCACGAGGGCCAGGCCGAGCAGGGCAAACAAGAGGGTGCTTCGTTCATCGCCAACGACCAGTGCCCACTGCGCCAACGCAAACGGTGCGAGCAGCACGCCGCTGACGCCGGTCGCCGTGAGCAGTGGCGCAACGCGCGAGATCGAGAGCGTGAGGGCGACCCCGCCGCCGACGACGAGGATCAGCGCCAGGGCGAGCAGCACGTGCTCGGTGGCGGGCAGGGTGAGTGCTCCACACGTGGCGACGATCGTACCCACCAGGCCGCCGGCCGCCGCGACCTGCCACCACTCGGTGACGACGACCACGTGCGCGTGGCGACGAAACAAGCGCAGAAACACCGGTGTCTGCCATGGCGCCTGCGCGGTCACGCTGGTGTGCAATGGCAACGGCACGGCTCGCGCGACGACGACGAGTGCTGCCACGATCCACGCCGCCAACAGCACGCCCAGACCAGCACAGGCAGGCAACAGCGGCCCGGTGGCGAGCAGGCCAGCGGTGCGTGCTTCGACGACGCGCGCCACAGTGGCACCGGCTTCGGCACCAGCAGCGATGAACACCGCGAGTGCCAGTGCTGATTGGCGACTCGTCGGGTGCCGCACGGCGAGGGCGACCGCGATGAGGGTCGTCGACAGCAGCGAGGCCCAGATGGGTACGGCCGTGTCGAGCGAGAACACGCGCACCAGCGCCAGCGCGACAGCCGCCACACTGACGACGACGACAGCCGCCCACGCGCGTGCATGTCGAGCGCGACCCTGTGGCGCCCAACCCGACACCACCGCGCGCACAGCACGCACCGGCAGGCGCGGCAGAAACGCGAGGGCGACGACGACAGCGAGCACCGCGTTGCCGCTCCACCACAGCGGAACTTCGGCACCAACATGCACGGCCGTTGCCGCGAGCACGACGACAACAGCGCTGGCGGCCACGGCGAGCACCAGCTGCCGCGACAACTCAGCGAGCACGACGAGCGCGATCGCGCACACCACCGCGAACTTCCACGACGACGACGAGGTCGCCGAGAACCACGTCGACATCGACATCGACGACGCCAACGTGACTGCGGTGAGGGCCGCGCACACCGCAGCGCCCACGAGCCACGCCGTTGCCGCCGACGACAGTGGCAGCAGGGGCAGCCGGCGTTGTCGGTAGACGAGATGAACGCCGACGGCGAACGTCGACAACACCGTGGCCAGGGCCATGGCGTGCAGGGGATCGGGGAGCAGCGCGTCGATGACGACGACCACGGGCAGCAGGCCCGCGAGCACCGTGCCGAGGTTGAAGGCCGCACTCGTGCGCGCACGGTGGTCGGTGGCCCACAGGGCGGCCGCGACGACGAGGGGGACCGCACCCACCACGTCGAGCATGCCGTGCTGATGTCCGAGCTGACTCAACGCAACAATGCTGCACGTGGTCCACAGCAGCACCGTTGCCACGGCATCAGTTCCTTCGGCGGTACGTCGCAGGCGCGTCGTGCACACACCAACGAAGGCGATGAACACGGTGGCCCACGAGGCGTCGTCGATGGGCGGCAGCAGCCATGGCGCCAGCACCTGTGTCGACGTCGCGGCGGCCATGGCTCCGGCCAGCACCGAGAACAGGTAAAAGATGCGCGGCAGTCCCAGGTGTCGTGGCCGAAACAGCGCCACCGCGACAAAGCCCCAGGCGACGGCGTCCATCCACGGCGCACGGGTCGACGACAGCACCACCGCGAGGGCGATCACCGCACCGACGAGAAAGATGCGCCGCACGGTTGTTGCTGCGGCAAAACCATCGGGCCGTTGTCCCGCGTAGCGCCCCACGAGTTCCAGTCCCGCGACGACGACGAGCATGAGTTCCGGCGTGCCTGCATGACCACCACCGATGCCGCGCAACACCGCCAGCGCACCCGCGCTCACGACGACGAGGTCGTCCATCCAGGTGGCATTGTTGCTGAGTGCTGCCGCGGTTCCCGACGACAACGCCGCGCGCACGACGAGCAACGTGGCAACAACAGCCGCAAGGCCGAGGGGTTCGGTGGCATGCGCCTGAGCGACGATCGCGAGGCCCGCGACCGCGATGGTCCAGCCCGTGCTCGACCACGCCGGCCGTCGCCGCGTATCGGCTGCGCGCCACGTCGCCGCCAACGCCGCCAACACCACAACGTCGACGACGAGCTCGATGAGCAGCGGCTGGTCGCGCAACGAGGCCAATGGCACCGTCGCGGCCACACCGATCAAGCGGCCGACAACAGAAAACACATCGCCCGCGACCGACTCGCGATGACGCGCCGACAACAGCCCGCCCATCGCCACAAACGCCGCCGCAAACAGCACCAGGCCCGCAGCGACGACGATCGGGCGCACCATCGCCGGGATGTCGCCCCAAAACAGGTTCGTCGCCCACAACGACCCACCAACGGCGAACAAAGCACCAACGAACCAGCCGCCTACCTCGAGGCGTCGTTCAAACACCGCGCGCGCTTCGGCGGCCGACAACGCCGGTCGCTGTGGCGGCGGCGGCGGCTCGCGCAGCCGCGTGGGCGCACGGGGAGGTGCTGGAGGCGCAGGAGCGGGCATCGGCCGCGGCGCAGGCACTGGTGCAATTGGCGCAACGACCGCGGCTTCTTCAACCGGCGTGTCCTCACGCGCGTCGTGTTCGTCGATGGGCGGATGCTCGTCGACGTCGTCGAGGTTCCACGTTTGCAACGCACCCCACGCGGTGTGCCAGTGCGCCGTGCGCTGTACAGCGTTGCGTTGCTTCCAGCTGTGCACGGCGGCGAGTGGGTCGGCGCTGGCCAGCACGTCGTCGAGAACATGCCCGAGATACATCTCCTGTTGGAGCAGCACCTCGGCGTCGTCGGTCCAGCCACAGGCTGGGCAGTGGAGGTTGAGTGCGGTGGCGCCACAGCGGGGGCACGGGGATTTTTCAAACACAGACAGGACCGTAGCCGCAGATGCGTCGGCACCTGCTGACCTGCATCACCTGCGTCGTGAAACAACCATGACACGCCACAGGGCGCCCGCCGCAACGGCGTGACGTCGACGTTGTTCTGCGACGGCACCCGCTAAAGGACGCCGGGAATAAATCGCTTCTTGTGGCCCATCGCCTCGGCGTAGCCCGGTCGCGAAAACAGCACGCGTTCTTCGCTGCCGATGCGCGACCACAACACGAGCGCGTTCAACGTCGACACGATGAGCAGCGTGTACCAGCAGCCGTGGGCGAGCGGCAGGAACACGAGTTCCGCAATCACGATCGCGTAGTTCGGGTGGCGGATGAAGCGGTACGGGCCAGCGACGACGATCGTCGACGGTGACACGATCCGCACGTTCCACATCGCGCCCAGCGTGCGCAGCGTCCACACCCGCAAGCAGCCAAGCACCACAAGGGCTGCGGTGCTCACCGCAAACAATGTTGGCGAGAACGGCCGCTGAAACAGCACCACCTCGAGGGGGCACAGCACAAACGGCAAGATGTGCAGCACCACCATCACGACGAAGGTGAACTCGCGTTGTGGTGTGGCGCCGCGCTCGGCGGCTTGTTTGGTCAGTCGACGCGCCACGAGCAATTCGGCGATGCGCGCTGCCCCCATGCACACCAGCAACACCAACAAAGCGATGAAGCCGACGTCGTCACGCACGGCTGCCGAGTACGTGTCGCTCATGGGCGCAGCCACCGGCCAAGCGACATCTCAGCCGAGAAGCCCGGCCCAAACGCCGTGAGCAACCCGCGTTGCCCGTGCTGCGGCATGCGCTGCTCGAAGATGTTTTTGAGCACGACGAAGATGCTGGCCGAGCTGAGGTTGCCCACTTCTTTGAGGCAGTCGTAGCTGGCCTGAAACGCGCTCGCCTCGAGCCCAAAGGTGCGCGCGACCTCGTCGATGACCTTCTTGCCGCCCGGAAGCAGCACATGAAAGTCGATGTCGTTGCCTGTGAGGCCCTGGGTCTCGAGAAAGCCGAGCATGACGGGTTTGATCGCGCGCTCGACGGCACCAGGAATGCCTTTGTCGAGCACCAGATGCAGGCCGCTGTCTTTGACGTCGAAACCCATGTAGCCCCAGCTGTCTTCGAACAGCCACGTCTGGTTCGCGTGCAGTTCGAAGCCGCCGCCGACCTCGTGGGCACCGCCATCACCGCGCACCACGCACGCCGCCACGCCGTCGCCAAACAGCAGCGCGCCGACGAGGGCCTGCATGCTCAAGTCGCTGCGTTGGTAGGTGAGCGAGCAGAATTCATGCGCCACGATCAGCACGTTTTTGCCGCCGGCAGCGATGTGGTCGCGGGCCTGTGCCAGCGCGAACGCACCGGCCGCGCAGCCGCGCTCGGTGATGGGCAACCGTTTCGTGGTGCGCGCAAAGCCCATCGCTGGAATCAGGTGCGCACACAGCGACGGAATCATGAAGCCCGTGCACGACGTGGTGATGATCAGGTCGATGTCTTTGGCAGCAAGCCCCGCGTTGTCGAGGGCCGCCCGCGCCGCCTGCTCGCCAAGCACCTTGCTGTTTTCGATGAACAGGTTGTTGCGGTAGCCGAAGCCGCGATCGACGACGGTCTCCTCGACCGTCTGCGCCAGATACCGCCGCTCGATCCCCGCGTTTTGCAGGATGCGCTGCACGCGACCCAGCTGGCGGTTGTCGGCGCCGAGCAGTAGGGCGGTCATCTCGGCGACGGTGTCCTTCGTCAGCTCGTGTTTTGGAAAGACAAGGCTTGGCAACACGGCGACGGCTGAGCGCATGGGCACCTCAATGGACAACGACGCTGCGGGGGTACGCCTGTGGGCGGCGCGCGGCAATGTGATCGGTGCGGCCGCTTGCTGATGCCGGTGTCGGCTGGTAGCGCTGTCGACGTCGTCTTTCGCCCTGGAGCACGCCCATGACCCTGAAGCACCCCGGTTCCGAGCTGCGTTCGCGCTTTTTGTCGTTCTTCGAGAAGAACGGTCACTTCAAGGCGGCCTCGTCGCCACTCGTGCCCCAGGGCGATGCCACGCTGCTGTTCACCAACGCTGGCATGGTGCAGTTCAAAGACGTGTTCACGGGTCGCGAAACGCGCCCGTACAACCGCGCCACGTCGTCACAGAAGTGCGTGCGCGCCGGCGGCAAGCACAACGACCTCGAGAACGTGGGCCGCACTGCGCGCCACCACACCTTCTTCGAGATGCTCGGCAACTTCAGCTTCGGCGACTACTTCAAAGAGGGCGCCATCACGTTCGCGTGGAAGTTTCTCACCGAGGAGCTGGGCATTGATCCCAAGCGCTTGAGCGTGACGGTGTTTGAGGGCGACGAGCAGACCCCCGCCGACACCGAGGCCGAGGAGATCTGGCGCAAAGTCGCTGGTGCCGACATCTCGATCACGCGCCACGGCGCCAAGGACAACTTCTGGCAGATGGGCGACACCGGCCCCTGTGGCCCCTGCACCGAGATCCACTACGACCGTGGCGAGGTGAAGGGTGCTTTCGGCGGTGACGACCCCGAGGGCGACCGCATCCTCGAGGTGTGGAACTGCGTGTTCATGCAGTACGAGCGCCAGGCCGATCGTTCGCTGGTGCCGCTGCCGCGTCCGTCCGTCGACACAGGCATGGGCCTCGAGCGCTTGGCGATGGTCATGAACGGCTTCGCCAGCAACTACGACACCGACCTGCTGCGCCCGCTGATCACCTTCTCCGAAGAAGCGCTCGGCAAGACCTACACGTCGTCGGATTCGTTCGACGACGTCGCTATGCGCGTCATCGCCGACCACGCCCGCACCACGGCGTTCCTCGTCGCCGATGGTGTCTTGCCCGGCAACGTCAACCGCGAATACGTGCTGCGCTCGATCATGCGCCGCGCGGTGCGCTTTGGTGACCAGCTCGGCTTCAAAGACGTCTTCTTCCACGGCGTCGTCGACAAGGCCGTCGAGATGTTCGCCGACCACTACCCCGAACTCGCGCGCGCCCGCGCCCTGCTGCAAAAGGTCGTCGTCAACGAAGAAGAAGCCTTCCGTCGCACGCTGCACAGCGGCACCGAGCGCTTGCGCAACATCGTGTCGGCCAAAGACCCCGCCGTCGTCAAAGACGGCGTCGTCAGCGGCGCTGTCGTCTACGACCTCAAGTCGACCTACGGCTTCCCCCCCGACCTCACGGGCGTCATGCTGCGCGAAGAGGGTCTCACCTTCGACGAGGAAAGCTTCAAGGCGGCCGAGAAGGGTCACCGCACGGCGTCGTCGACAGACAAGTTCAAGGGCGGCACCGCCGACGACCTGTTCAAGAAGCTCAAGGCCGAGCACGGCGGCACCCGCTACGTCGGCTACACGCAGCAAAAGCTCGAAGGCGCCAAGGTCATCGCCCTCGTGAAAGATGGCGTCCCCGTCGACGTCCTCGACGCTGGCGACCAGGGCTTCGTGCTCCTCGACACCACGCCATTTTACGGCGAGAGCGGCGGCCAGGTCGGCGACATGGGCCACCTCAGCAGCGCCACCGTGGACGTCGACATCGACGACACGAAGAAGCAGGCCGAGCTGCACCTGCACGCGGCCCACATCAAGACCGGCGAGCTCAAGGTTGGCGACGTGGTCGATGCCGTCGTCGACAACGAGGCGCTCGACAGCACGCGCCGCAACCACTCGGCCACCCACCTGCTGCACTACGCGCTGCGCACCGTGTTGGGCGACCACGTGGTGCAAAAGGGCAGCCTCGTCGACCAGAACCGCCTGCGCTTCGACTTCGCCCACTTCGAAGCACTCACCAGCGAGCAGGTCGCCGCGGTCGAAGACCTCGTCAACGAACTCGTGCTCAAAAACGTCGACGCCGACGTCGCCGAGATGGGTGCCGACGCTGCGCGCGCCAAGGGGGCGATGGCGCTGTTTGGTGAGAAGTACGGCGACAAGGTCCGCGTCGTCGGCTTTGGTCCGTCGGTCGAGTTGTGCGGCGGCATCCACGTGCACCGCACCGGCGACATCGGCAGCTTCAAGGTCACCGCCGAGGGTCCGCTTGCTGCGGGCGTGCGTCGTATCGAAGCCGTCACCGGCAAGGGGGCGCTCAAGCTCGTACGTCAGCAGAGCAATGTGCTCACGGCGTTGTCGCGTTCGTTGAAGGTCGGCGTCGACGACATCGTCGGCCGCGTCGAGAAGCTCAACGACAGCCTGAAAGACGCGCACAGCGAAATCGCGAAGTTCAAAACCCAGGCGCAAACCGCGGCTGCTGCTGGCGCTGCTGAAGCGGCCATCGACATCAAGGGTGTGAAGCTGTTGGCGATCAACGCCGCGGGCATCGACGTCAAAGGCATTCGCGAATACGCCGACAAGCTGCGCGACAAGGTCGGTAGCGGTGTCGTCGTCGTCGGCGTGCCCGAAGGCGACAAGGTCACGCTGCTCGTGGCGCTCAGCGCTGATGTGGCCAAGGCCGGCAAGCTGCACGCGGGCAACCTGATCAAGGAACTCGCCCCCATCGTCGGCGGCAAGGGCGGCGGCAAGCCCGACCTCGCGCAGGCGGGTGGCACAAACCCTGCGGGCCTCGACGAAGCGTTGGCGAAAGCAAAGAGCCTCGTCGAAGCCGCACTCGCCTGAGCGGCCTGAGGGAGCACACGATGACGACGATGTCGGGGCCTGCCTTCGTCAAGCTCGAAGCCACGGGCAACGACTTCGTCGTCGTCGACGAAACGGGCCATGCTCCGGCATTGCCCGAGTCGGTGCGGATGGCGATGTGCGATCGCCACCGCGGTGTGGGGGCCGACGGCGTGCTCACGGTGTTGCCGTCGCGCGACAACGTCGTCGCTGTCGTCGACGGTGTGCAGCAGGCGGCGCGCTTTCGCATGCACATCACCAACCCCGACGGCAGCGTGCCCGAGATGTGCGGCAACGGTCTGCGCTGTGTGGCGCGTCATCTCGCCAGCAGCGGGCGTATCGCCACCAACGTGCCCGTCGTCGTCGACACCGATGCCGGCGCGCGCGTCGTCGTCGTGACAGAAGCACTCGATGCGGTCACCATCGACATGGGCACAGCAGACTTTCTGTCGCCGCGACAGTTCACGCCGTCGTTGTTGCGCACGCCGTTTTCGGGTGTGCCCGAGCTCGAAGGGGTGTTGGCCACGACGGTGTCGATGGGCAACCCGCACCTCGTCCTCGAGGTCGACGCCTTGCCCGACCTCGTCACCGCCGCGCGTGTGGGCGCCTTGCTCGAGCACGACCGCAGCCGCTTTCCCGAGCGCACCAACATCGAGTGGGTGGTCGACCGCCGCGATGGCAGTGGCGACGTCGACGTGATCGTCTGGGAGCGCGGTGCCGGCCTGACGCAAGCGTGCGGGACAGGTGCGTGTGCGGTGGTGGCGGCCCTCGTCCACGCCGGGCGGCGAGCCCCAGGCACCACCACCTGTCATCTGCCGGGCGGGCCGCTGTCGATCACCGTGTCGTCGTTGACCGCACCCATCTTCATGCAGGGACCGGTGCGTCGCGTGTTCGCCGGCAGCTGGTCCTGACGGTTCTGACTACGACTCGAGCCGCTGCAGTGCTGCTCGACGGGCGACGTCGCGCAGTTGCTCGTTGGTAAACGGCTTGTCGATCCGCTCGTTGCCAAGGCTGGCCAGGCGCGCGGCGGCGTCGCTGTCGATGACCGCACCGGTGATGAACACAAAGCGGTCGGCTTGCTCTCTGTCGATGACGCGCACGCGCTCATACAGCTCGGTGCCGTCGAGGTGGGGCATGGTGAGGTCGCACAACACCAGGTCGTAGCGTTCGCCTGCTTCGATCAAGTCCAGCGCATCGCGGGCATCGTCGCGCGCCACCACGTCGTGCAAACCGTGCAGCACGCGGGCGATCACCACCAACACTGAGCTGTCGTCGTCGACGACGAGGATGCGGCCCCGCGCGTGGGGCAGTGCTGCTGGCGTGGGCGGCTGCGATGGAGCGCGTGCCGCGGTGGCAGCCGGCAAGATGATCTCGAAGCTCGTGCCTTCGCCCACTTCCGACCGACACGTGATCGTGCCGCCCAACGCGCTGATGATGCTGTGCGAAATCGACAAGCCCAGACCGGTGCCGGTGTTGACGGGCTTCGTCGTGAAGAACGGATCGAAGACACGCGGCAGCACGTCGGGGGGAATGCCTGGTCCGTTGTCCGACACGACAATGCCCACGCGCGTGGCCGAGGTCGCGAACGCCGAAATGACGACGCTGTTGCGCTCTGGATCGGCGGTCTCAAACGCCTGACCCGCGTTCGCCAACAGGTTCACGAGCACCTGCGACAAGCGCGAGTCGTCGGCGAGCACCGGTGGCACGTTGTGCGCGTCGACGGTGACGGTGGCTTTGTGGCGAAGCTCGTGCATCGACATGCTGAGCGACAGCTCGATGACCTCGACGCAGTCGGTGGCGACGGGGTCGCGTTCTTCGCGCGCCAACGCCCGCAAGCCGCGCACGATGCGACGAATGCGCTGCGCACCCACCTCGGCGTCGCGCAAGGCCTCAACGATGCTCTGCAGCCGTTCGTTGGGCTGCTCCGTCAACGTCGCCTGCAGGTCTTCGATGGCGAGTTCGATGTTGGAGCTCACGTAGGCCAACGGGTTGTTGATCTCGTGGCCCACGCCGGCAGCGAGGGTGCCCGTGGTGAGCAGGCGCTCCTGCTGGGCGATGCGCGCGCGCGCACGTTCGGCTTCACGCTGTGCGGTGATGTCGTGAAAGGTGGCAACCACCGCCCACGGTCGGCTCTCGCCGGGGCGAAACAACGGCTGCGCGTTGATGCTCACCCACATCACGGCAACGCCGTTGGGCGCGGGTTTCTCGACGCCCATGATCACGCTCGCGCTCGGCGTGCCCGATGCCATCGTGACCAGCGACGGGTACTCGTTGGGCGGAAACGGCGTGTTGTCGTCGCGCAAACAGCGCCAGCGTGGGTCGGCCGGCGTGTGCCCCATCAGCTGCGGCAGCGACGAGCCGAGCATCACTTCAGCAGCCGGATTCGACGCGCGAATGGCGCCCTGCGCGTCCTGCAACACGACGCCTTCCTGCATCGCCCCCAACAGCGCGCGCAGCTGCTGCTCGTTGTCGACGGCGGCGGCGCGTTCGATCTCGATGCGCACGCGTTCACGTCGACGCTCGAGCATGAGCACGACCTGCTGGGCCACGTCGCGCAGCAACTGCAGCTGCAATGGCGTGACCTCGCGCGGCACGGTGTCGATCGCGCACAACGTGCCGAGGATGACGCCGTCGGGCGTGCTCAGGGGCACGCCGACGTAGCAGCGCACGCGGTGTTCGCGGACGAAGGGGTTGTGGGCAAAGCGTGGGTCGACGGTGGCGTCGACGATGAGCTCGCTGCGGGCCTCGACGACGTGCCTGCACAGCGGATCGTCTTGCTGGATCGCGGTGACCGCCAGGCCGTAGCGCGACTCAAACCACTGGCGGTCGACGTCGACAAGGGTGACCGCTGCCATCGGCGTGCCGATGATGTGGGCGGCGAGTCGGGTGAGCGGATCGAGGCCCGGCTCACTCGCGCTGACGATGCCGCTCGCGCTCCGTCGAGCGCGCAGGGGGATCGGTTCACCGGGGGAATACGACGACAGGGTGGACCTCCGCCGTCTGCGATAGCCCGTTCGGTCAGGCGCGAAAACGTGCGCCGCCGATGAAACACATCAGCGTGGTGAAAGCGGCACGTTGTGGTCGGCGGCGATGAGCTTCACCTCGGCGGCGAGCTGCTCCACCTCTTGCGCCGTCAGGCGGGTGCCGTTGACCTCGAGAAACAGCGCCTCCGACAACACACGTTGGCCGCCTGGCACGGTCTCAACACGCGGACCACCAGGGCCGTTGACCACCTTGTGGCTGCCAGGCAGCTGCTCGGTCTGCTGCACGCTGACCTGCCTGGCGAGCTTGAACGTCTCCAGTTGCTTTTGGAGCTCCTGCACGTCGGCGATCTCGGGGCGGTACCGAGCGCGCAGCATCGGGGCATTCAGGCGGCTCATGATGGCCATCGCATCCGTGATGCCCCACGACGCGGTGTCACGGATCGCCGTGAACGTCGCCACGCGCGTGTTGGTCATGTGCACAGCGTTGGCGCGCTGGGCCTCCACCTGAGCAGCAGTCATCGGCGCTGGCGAACCACACACGGCAGGGCGAACGGGCATGAGCAACTCCTCGAAGTGCGGGCACCGTGTGGCGTTTCCGCCACGTCTGCAACGGTGTTGCCTGTCGGCCCCGTGCGCGTGCTCACGGTGTGGTGATGTCGACGGGAGCGCCGGCCACGGCGTCGTCGATCGCGGTGGTGCTGCCTTGTGCTGCAAGCACCGTCGCCACGATCAAGCCAGCGGCCGCGGTGCGCAGCGACGCGGGGGCGCTGCTCGCGGTGCACGCCAAACACACCAACCCGCAGCCCGGCGTTTGGTCGTCGAGCAGGTCGAGGTGGCCGCCGTCGTCGACGAGCAAGTGGTGCGCGCTTTGTGGCAACGACGCGGCGAAGTGGGAGTGGCCATCATCGGCCGGCGCGCACGCCTGAAAACCCTGGGTGCTCAGACCAAGGCCCAACACCACTGTGGGCTGCACAAGGGCCAACGTCGACGTCACGGCCAACGGATCGCTGTTGCTGTCGCTGTCGACGGGGTCGAGCAGCACGATGCCCGATGCTGCTGCGCTGTCGTCGCTGAGCAGGCGCCACAGCACCTTGCCGCCGCGTGAGTGGCCCGCGAGCACAGGCGCATCGTCGACGAGGGTCACGTCGAGCGCGTCGGCCAGGCCCGTGCGCACAAACGCAAGGACCGCTTCGGCGTCGGCGGCTTCGTCGATCGTTGACGGTTTGCCAAAGGGCAGGCCACCCGGCTCGTACATCTGCGGCGCGACAACGACGACGCCGTGGCTGGCGACGTGGCTCAGCAGCGTGCTCGTCCAGTCCACATCGAGCAGGAAGCCGTGCTGGTAGACCGCGACGGGCCAGGGCCCAGCGGTCTCGGGCAGGTCAACGCGCACGTCGACGGGCAGGCCGGTGTCGGCGGCCAGCAGCGTGGTGGTCGTCGTGGTGAACGCGCCACGGGCGAAGACATCGACGCTCTCGCCTTCGCCTTCGCCCTCGCCCTCGCCCTCTCCCTCGCCTTCACCTTCACCGGGTTCACCCTCGCCTTCGCCCTCGCCTTCACCGGGTTCACCCTCGCCCTCTCCCTCGCCGGGTTCACCTTCGCCTTCTCCCTCGCCCTCGCCCTCTCCCTCGTCGGAGGGACCCGTCGTCGGGCAGGCAGCCACGGCACAGGCAAACGCAACGGCAACGGGCAGGTGCAGGCGGATCATGAAACGCTCCAGGAGGCCACGGCGACAACGCCGACCAAACCGCAGTGGGATGCCGCACCATCACAGGTGGTCGCACGTCGTACATCGTCAGATCTGCGTAGTCGGCACCGTCGTCGCGGCTACGATGCGCGCGGCATGCCCACCCGAACCGCCACCGCCAGCGCTCGTCCCACCGCCGTCGCCGAGGCCGAGGCCGACTACGAGGTGCTGGTGTCGTCCACGTCGGTGGATCGGCGGTTGTTGTCGGGGCCGTTTGCCTCGCACGTCTGGGGCGGCCGCTACGAGGTGCAGCGCTTTGCGGGTGAAGGTTCGCAGGGTGCCACGTTCATCGGCACCGATCTGAAAACCGGCGCCACCGTCGCCATGAAGTTGTTCGACCTCGGCAAGGCGAAAGACTGGAAGGCGCAAGAGCTCTTCGAGCGCGAAGTGGCCACGCTCAAGCGCTTGAACCACAAGGGCATCCCGCAGTTTCTCGACGTGATCGTCGACGACGCGACCGGTGCGCGCTGCCTGGTCATGACCCACGTCGCTGGCGACACCCTCGGTGAGGTGCAGCGCCGCGATGGCATCGTCGCCGAGAAGCGCTTGTGGGGCTTCGTCGTCGACGCGGCCAACGTGTTGGCGGCGGTGCACGGCGAAGGCGTGGTGCACCGCGACCTCAAGCCCGACAACTTCATCCTGCGCCCCGACGGCACGCTGGCCATCGTCGACTTCGGCGGCGTGGGCACCATGCGGGCGGCGGCCGGGTCTACCGTCGTGGGCACCTTCGGTTACATGGCCCCCGAGCAGCTCTACGGTGCGCAAACGGCGGCCACCGACCTGTATGCGCTGGGCGCCACGCTGCTCACGCTGGCCACCAACAAGTCCCCCGAAGACCAGCCGCGCAAGGGCCTGGCCATCGACGTCGACGCCGCCGCACCGTTTTTGTCTGAGCCGCTGCGCAAGCTGTTGTCGACGTTGTTGTCGCCCGACCCGCAGGCCCGTCCCAAAGACGGTGCTGCGTTGTTGTTGGTGCTGCGCGATGTCGCCACGAACAAGAACCGACCCACAAGGCCGCCCGAGGTGTTGCCCGCCGACAGCAAGGCCGTCGATGCCATCTGGCGCGACGACGACGTCGACGAAGCCGTGCAAGCCACCAGTGGTGCGTTGGGTGTGGTGTTCAGCGTGATCGGCATGCTGGCCACCTTCGGCTTTGGCTGCGTGCTGATTCCGCTGGTGCTCACCATCCTGTCGACGTTTGTGGGCCAGCAGGATCGACAAAAGCTGCTCGCCCTGCGCAGCACCGTGCGGGCCCGTTCGCGCGACGCTCAGCGGCTCCTGCAGCGTTCTGCGACCCAATCGGCGGCCACCCTCGAAGAGGCCTCCGAGCGTCGCCGCGGTGGACGCAGCCGCCGTCGCGAACAGCGCCGGCTCGAGAAGCTCGAAGCGCGGGCGCAGTGGACGGCCGACAAAGCCGAGCGCTTCGCTCGCCAGGTCGAAGAGCACGTGGCCCGCGAGGTCGAAAAGCACCAGCAGAAGCAGGCCAAGCGCGCCAACAAGGCCGCCCGCAAGCGCAAAGACAGCTTCTGGCACGACGACAGCGAAGAACTCTGAAGAGAGCTCTGACGGGTTGTCGCCGGTCACTTGTGAGGCCCGGAGCGAAGTGTGAAAAGCATTCATGTTTTTGCCGCTGCTGGTCGCGACCCTGCTGTCCACGTCGTCGTCTGAGCCTGCTGCTACGGCAGCACCGGTCCGCCGCGTCTTCGTGTTCGGCTTGCGCGCCGAAGGCGACGTCGACACCACGTTGGTGCGTGCCCTCGAGCGCGATGTGGCCACGGCGGCGTCGAAGCAGCGCAACGTCGTGTCGCAGCAGGATGTTGCCGCCATGCTCGACGTCGAGGCCACGCGCCAGGCCGCCGGCTGCGACGGTGGCGCCAGCTGTTTGAGCGAACTGGCCGGCAGCTTTGGTGCCGACGAGGTGCTCACGGGCACGCTCACGGTGGTTGCCGGCGAACTCGAACTGCACCTCGTGTTGCTCGACAGCAGCGGTGCACGGGTGTTGGCGCGCGCGCAGCAGGCAGCGCCGTCGTCGTCACCGCGGGTGCTGCGCGATGGTGTGGCCAAGGCCGTTGCCTCGTTGTTTGGCCCGGTGGCCGCCGCGCCCACCACGCACCCGGCGGCGATCGCGGGCGGTGTGGTGTCGGCGGTGGGCGTGGCTGGCGTCGTCGTGGGGCTGGTGCCGTTGGCGCTGGCGTTCGTCGCCAACAGCACGTTCGACACCGCTGCCGACGCCTACGCCACCAGCGGTGCAGGCAGCGACCTGCAGGACACGTTCGACGCCGCCAGCGACCGCGACATCGCCACGACCTCGTGGAACAGCTGGGGCTGGGTCGCGACCAGCGTCGGTGGGCTGTGTGCGGTGGCCGGTGTGGTCACTGCGGTGGTGGTGCCAGCGATGGGAGCCGAGTGATGACCACGCGTGTGCTGCTGTTGCTCCTTGTCGTCGTCGTTGCGCCACTCGAAGCATGTCTGTCGTGGTCGACGGCGGCACCCTGCACGCGCACCTCCGAGTGCGCCGCCGACGAGACGTGTGTGTCGTTTGAAGGCGTCCGTCGTTGCCTCGCCGACCCGCGCGTCGTCGACGGAGAAGGAGAAGGAGAAGGAGAAGGAGAAGGAGAAGGTGAAGGCGAAGGCGAAGGCGAAGGGGAAGGCGAAGGCGAAGGAGAAGACGCATGCACCGCGGTGGCGGTCGACGTCGACGGCAAGGGCTTTGCGCGACTGGCGGCAGACCCCGTCGGGCGTCTCGTGCTGGTCGCCACGAGCACCGAGGATGTGCGCACCGACGTCACCGCGATCGTGCACAACGTCGCGACCGGCACGCACACAGATGCGGTCAACGTGGGGCGCCGACTGAACGCGCGCGTCGACGTCGTGGCGGCGGGCTGGAATGCCGCGACGAACCGCTTTGCCGTTGCCTGGCAGGAAGTCGACGAGGCCGGCAATCCCCCGGCGATTCGGCTGCGTCAGCTCACCAACAGCGGTGGTGTCGATGGCGGTGCGTTGTTGCTGCCGGTGGGCCTCAGACGCGACATCGACCTGCTCGAGACGGCTGACCTCGTGCCGACGTCGACGGGGTGGGCGTTTGTTTACAGTGTGCGCAGCCAGGACCCGGGCCCCGGCTTTGCGGCCAACGGGATTCGCCACATTCGCATCGTTGGCAACGTTGTTGGCAGCGCCAACGAACTCGTGGCCGACGCCGTGTGCGATGGCCAGCAGATCGTCGACGACAACGGCAACCTGGTCATCGCGGTGTCGGTCGGCAACACCGCCCAGCCCGAGGTGCGCGCGGACCGCTACCTCGCCGAAGTGGGGGTGCTCGAAAGCAACGTGGTGGCGTTCGACACCGCCCAGTTCGTCGTTGTGCAGGTGCCGCTACCGACGTCGTCAGGGATCGTTGCGCTGTACACTGACAACAGCAATCGCAGCGTGAGCAACGTGTGTCGGGCCCCGTGCACCGACCCGGTACCGCTGGCAACAACCTTCAACTTCGTCGACCGCTCGAGCTTCGCCCGCATCGGTCCCGACCGGTACGCCGTCGTTGGGCGCGACGACGGCGGCAACGTCGCCCGCTTTGTCCTCGATCTCGCCGACCTCGAGCAGGTCAGCCTTGGTAGCTACGTGCAGATCGACTCGCGCTCCGCAAACCAGACCGGCGGGTTCTGGTCATCGCGCGGCGTCGCCGTCGACGGCGCCTGGGTCACGACCCGCTTGAGCGGTGACGACGTCTTCAACGCACCGCAGACCATCCTGCTCGAGGTGCGCTGCGACCCGACGGTCCGTCTCCCCTGAGGAGGTTCGCGTTTGCGCTGCAGCGGGATACCTCACGGGCAACCGCAGGGGGACGCATGCAGCCTGAAGACACGACGACGAACACGACGACCACGACAAACACGACGAACGCGACAGACACGACGAACGCGCCAGACACCGCGAACACGACGAACACGCCCGCCACCACGACGGCGAAGCCTCCACGCATCAGCACCGTTGTGGTGGCCACAGCACTCGCCGTCGTTGGCCAGCTCGTGGCCGGTGCCGTCGTGGGCTTCGCGGCGGCCATTGCGTTGGCGGTTCGCTTCGGAGGCGGGTCCAACCTCGAGGCGGAGATCGCGCGGGGCCTCGTCGCCGAAGTCACGCGGGCACCATGGCTGCTCACGGCGATGGTGCTGACAGCCACCGCCTTGCTTGTGCTGTCCGTGAGTGTCGCAGCCCTCAGCCCCCAGCCGTGGGCGATCCGGCTCGGCTGGCGCCGGGTGGGACCAGCCTTGCCGACGTCGATGGCCGCCTTTCTGTCGCTGGTGGGACTGGCCACGATGCTGTCGGTCAGCCTCGTCATCGATGCCCTGGGCATTCACGTGGCGGTGTTCGACCAGATGGCGCGCTCGACCAACGAAGCGTCGACGCCCGTCTTTGTCGCGCTCATGATTGCTGGTGGGCTCGTTGCGCCGTTTGCCGAGGAACTCTTCTTTCGTGGCGTCGTGCAAACCCGCCTGGTGGCCCGTTTCGGTCCAGCCATCGGCATCGGCGCGGCGTCGTTGCTGTTCGGCGCATTTCACCTGGATCCAGCACACGCTGCGTTTGCGGCCTGCTTCGGCCTCGTCGTTGGCCTGCTTCGCCAGTGGTCGGGCAGCATTCGCCTGTCGGTCCTCGTGCACATGACCAACAACCTGCTCAGCTTCGGGCTTGCCCGGCAGGTGCCACCGGGCACACCGTCGTCGACGGTGGCGGTGGTTGAAGCGGTCATTGTGGGTGGCGTGCTGGTGGTCGCCGCTGTGGTGGGGGTGTGGGCGTTTCGTTCAGGCCGATGGGCGGCCTGGCGCGTCCCCGCCGAGCAGTGAGCCTCGCGTCGGCCTCATCGCCTTCGTCGGGGGCGATGTCGCATCAAGGGCTGCTGCCTGCGGTGGAGCGTTTCCAGACGATGAAGGCGCCGATGCCGAGCACGGGGTCGAGCACGGCGAAGGGCACCACGAGGTGCAGGTCGACGCTGCCGCTGAAGCCGAGGGGCAACAAGAACGCGGGCACCAACACCCGATCGACGACGGTGGCGAGGCCGAAGGAGGCAGCGCCGGTGCGGCCTCCCATGATGTAAAACCAGCCGAGGATCGCGACGGTGAAGCCGATCACGCGCATCAAGCCGGCTTCGCCCGCCTCGAAGGGGTCGGCGCCGAAGAGCAGTTGCACCTGACCCGGCCAGGCGAAGAACGACAGCCCCAGCACGAAGTAGAACACGCCATTCCACGTGGTGTACGTCGACAACGGCGTCGACTTTGGCTTCGCCAGCAGTGCTTCGAGAAACGACATCGGTGACCTTTCAACCCGAGGGGCATCAGGAGTAGCACCACCCGTCGCGCGCGGTTGGCTTCAGTCTTCGGGCGGTGCCTCGACGACGGCAGTCTCGTCGTTGACGAAGGTGGCGCCGACCAACGGCAAGGTCCGCACGTACGAGACGACGGCGTCGATCTCGCGCAACGACAGGTGTTCGAAGTGCCCGGGCATGTTGCTCACGGCGTGGTCGCTGGTGCTCAAGCCCGAGATGCCGAAGGCGATCGCGGTCTGAAAGCGCGTGTCGCTGCGATCGAGAAAGCCCGCGACGGTGGCGTCGACGTCGTCGCCTTCGGGCACCAACACCTTGAACACCGCGGGATCGCTGTGCCCATCGGTGGTGCCGGTGTGGCAGTTCAAGCAGCCAACGGTCTCGTAGGCCTGCTGCCCCGTGCGTTCCTCGTCGACGGCGGTCTCCACACAGCTCCAGCCGGCGCACTGGTTCACGCCACGGCAGTCGTGCTGAAACACCTCGTTCCACGGGTGGATGTTCATGCCGCGACAGCTCGAGGTGCCAGCACACGATGCATGCACCTCAACGACGCCGGGGCGGCCGTTGGCGTCGAGAAACGGCAACGCCGACTGCGCGCACGCGATTTCAAACTCGGCGAAGGAGATGGCGCCGTCGCTGTCGGTGTCCATCAGGCCCATGGCGTCGGCGAAGTGGTTGTCGCCGAGCCTGGGGCGTTCTTCGTCGTCGCAGTTGCTGTCGACGCCATCGAGGCTGCGTTCGCGCGCTCCGGGATGCACGGCAGTGTTGAAGTCGTCGCAGTCGCCGTCGGCGGTGGTGACGCCATCGTTGTCCACGTCGTCGTCGAGCACGGCGCGCGCGTCCGACCCCGTGCAGTCTTGATCGACGCCGTCGCCGGGCACGTCGGTGGCACCGGGGTGAATGGTGTTGTTGAGGTCGTCGCAGTCGCCACCCGCCGGGGTGCTGCCGTCCAGGTCGCGATCGGCAGGTTCACGGTGCTGATGAAATTGCCCAACGCCTGCTGCGTCGTCGGCGCCGACGCACGACGCACTGAGCACTGTCGACGACGACACGGCGATGGAACTGGCGACCACAAACAACGAGAGCACGGGCGAACGCTTTTGCATGTGTCCAGTCCAGTCGAATGCGAAGGGAATACAGTGACGCGCGTGTCGAAAGCGCTACCCATGCAGCAATGGGTCAACGCATCGAACAGCCGGACGCTGGCGCCCGGCCGCGAAGGAGCGCGAGTCAGTGTTGCAGCTGATCGGGCAGCTCGACCGGGGTGCCGCGCAGACAGCCAACCGAGTACGGATACTCGTTGTTTACGTGATAGTGATAGATCTCCTTGGTCTCACCATCCCATTCGACGGCGTGGGTGTGCCCGTGGCATTCGTCGAGCTGGTCGTTGGTGACCATCTTGCCGTCTTCGCCGAGGGGGCCAAAGATGCCGAAGCCGTCGATGGCGTAGCCGAACAGCGGCGAATGCACGTTTGGCTCACCCTGATCTGGAAAGCACTTCCAGGAGAAACCATGGATATGGTATTGCTCATCATATGGGTGGCCCCAACACGCATCCATTGGCAGGGCCGCGATCGGGTCGAGAAAGCGGAAGTTCGCGTCGATGGCGACCTCGGCATGCCAGGCCACGCCCGTCTGCGTCGCAATGCCGGTCACGAGCGATGGCAGGCAGCTCGGCTCGGCGTTCGCGGTGGGGTTGCGCGGGATGGTCAGCTCCAGGTCGTAGGCCGCGATCGGGATCAACGACGCGTTGTCGTAGCCCTCGACGGGAAGCCCCGCGTACCACTCGTAGGCGTCGGTACCCTCTTGAACGGGGAAGACGCCGGTTGGATGCGGCGGCAGGCCATTGCCCACCATCTTGCGTTCGGTGTCGGTGGTCGTGATCTCAAACTCTGAGTCCCATTCGACAGCACCGTCGACGAAGGGGATCTTCGAAATCACCACCGAGTCGCCCTCGATCCACGGGGTCGCGGGCCGGGTCAGCGGGGGGAACGACAGGACGCGAGGGCACATGTACAGCGTGCCCTTGGCCGCGTGATCAACCGGGGTGCCTTCTGCGGGCGTGGCCATCGTGAGCGGGGTGCCACCCTCCTCGGTGCCAGCGTTTTCTTCAATTTTTGGCACCGGCGTTTCTCCGCAGGCTGTTGCCATGGAAAGGCCCGCACCAAGCACCAACAAGAGACCACGCGTGTAGGAATCTGCGTTCATTGAAATACTCCTTCTTGCCACATAGGCGCTGCATCTGTCTTACCGTCGAACTTGACGTAGCACGCGCTTTACGAATACGGGGTGGCCACGGGCTGGCCAGATCTTGAACATCCCTGCGCCAGGCGGCGAGGTATGCTCTACCGGGTCGGGTGGCTTGTCGCCGTCGTTGCTGGAGCACCAAAAGCATGGACACCGAGCAACTCAAGGTCTTT
>JBIKRQ010000480.1:0-4531 GCA_044349155.1 Myxococcota bacterium | reverse complement strand
AGCCCGCCTTTCCATTGCTGGAAGGGTGGCCTGCCGGCCGCGTCGCGCTTTACGGATGGGGCGATGTAGTTGTCGCTGACGGGGCGATGTAGTTGTCGCTCAGCAGGCTGGCGCCTCCTGGTTCAAAGTGCATCGGCCAGGCACCCCTCCGGCCAGGTGCGGGCATCCCGTCGTCGACGGTGTGCGTGCGTTCTCCCGCGTCCGGCCGCGTCGCGCACAGCGGTTGTTCAACACCACCGCCGGCCGCGTCGCGCACAGCGGTCGTTCAACATCACCGCCGGCCGCGGCGGCGCCGGCTCCGAGCGTGAGCGAGTCCGTACACTCCGGCGGGCGCCGGGTCCGACGCCTCGCAGGAGCGCGACCGCAGGGACAGCGCCCAAGCCAGCGGGAGCGCAAAGGGGCGGGCGTCGCTCCGTAGAACGCGGCGCAACCACCCGAAATATCAAGCAAAAGCGCGCGGGGGTGCAGGGGGCCGCCGCGCAACGCGGCCCCCTGCTCGCGCCGAAGGCGTAGTCGACAGCTCGAGTGCACTGATCAGCGACAAAGCGGTTTCCACGACACCGCGAAGCAAGCAGCAGGCAAGCAGCAAGGCAAGCAAGGGCAAGCAGCAAGCAGCAGCAAGCAAATGTCAGCCCGGCGGCCACGCCATGGCGCGCCCACCCAGCAGATGCACATGCAAATGCGGCACAGCCTGGCCAGCATCGACGCCGTCGTTGATCACCAACCGGTACCCGGTCTGCTGCAACTTCAACTCACGAGCGACATGGTTCGCCACGACGAGCAGATGACCCACCAGCAGCGCATCGGTGGCCTGCGTCGCCGACAAACTCGTGAGGTGCTGCGTGGGCACCACCAACACGTGCACCGGTGCTTCGGCTTGTCGGTCGTGAAACGCCACGACGTTGTCGCTCACGAACACCTTCTTCGCGTCGACCTTGCCCGAAACGATGTCGCAGAAAATGCAGGAGGGATGCATCGCGGTGCTCACTTCTCGAGGGGGAATTTGGCGTCGCGCCACGCCGTGATGCCGCCGTCCATCGACGTGATGTTCGTGTAGCCCATGGCCTGCAGGTTCACGCCCGCGAGGGCCGAACGAAAGCCGCCGCCGCAGTAGAGCACCAGTGGCGTCGTCGGGTCGGGCACTTTCTTTTCGATGTCGCGCTCGATGATGCCCTTCGACAGGTGCACGGCACCCGCCAGGTGGTCGGCGGCGAACTCGCTCTCTTCGCGCACGTCGATCAGCACGAAGTCGACGCCGGGTTTCTCGCCCGCATCAAGTCGCGCTTTCACGTCGACAACGGTGCACTCGCGCACGGCGGCTTTTGCGGCGTGGGCAATCTTCAAAAATGCTGGACTGTGAACCATGGCCATCGCGTCACCTCGTGGTCGACGTCGTAGCAGACTCTGGCGTGCGCAACGATGGCGCTGCAGGCATCACGGCCACTTCGGCGGCGATGCGCTCGAGCAGTTTGGGGCCAATGCCGTCGACGTCGTCGAGGTCGTTCACGCTGCCAAAGCCGCCGCGTGCTTGCCGGGCCGCAACGATGCGGTTGGCCAACGCCGGACCAATGCCGCGGATGCGCGCGAGGCTGTCGGCGTCGGCACTGTTGAGGTCGAGCTTGCCGTTGAACAACCACGCCGCCGCACCGAGCGGAGCGCCACGCCCATCGCACACGACGACCGCGCCCACGCGCGCCGGCTGCGCACACGGAGCGGGCACATCGCCGGGCCAGGGCACGCGCACCAGCACACCGACAAGCACCGCCGTCGTCGTCAACGCCACCGTCGCTGCTGCTCGTCGCTGTTGCATCGACACCCCCGTGTGCGGGCTCGTGTTCTGCGTTTGGCAACATCGCGCAACACATGCAGTCGCGTGAAGCACAGGGCATGCTGCCGCGTGAAGTGATTGAACCGCCGTCGAGGCCGTTCTACGAGGCCACCATGCGTTGCATCCGCCTGCTCAGCGTTGTCGTCGTCACCCTCGCATTTGGCGCCGCCTGCGAGCCCCCGTGCGAGTCCGCGCAAAACTGCGTGCGCACCGTGAGCTGCTTGAACGCCGAAACCAACGTCCGCGCCGACTGCAGCATCGGCTACCGCTGCGAGGGCGACACCCTCACCTGCGAAGACGCCTACAGCGCCCAAACCGACGACGAATTCTGCGGCGAGTACGCCGGCGGTGGGGTCTGCGGTGTGTTTCGCTGCCTCACCGACGCCGACTGCCGCAAAAAGCTCTCGTGCCCGCTGGTCGATTCGACCGGGGCCGCCACGGGCCAAATCCTTGATGTTGAACTGGAATTCGTCTGCGACCAGGGCAATGGCACGTGCGATCCCAGCTCCACGCGCTCCGACGCCGAGCTCTGCGCCAGCCTGTAGCCGAACACGCACACCGCAGGACATTCCCGGATCTGCGCTGGCTTGCGACGTTGGACTTTGTCCAGCATCACACCGGCTATGAAGCTCCACGCGCTTGCCCTCGCCCTCGTTGTTGGTTCTGTTGGCTGCAGCGAGCCGCCGCCGCCTCCTCCGCCGCCGCCCACGCCGGTGGTGAAAGAGGAGCCCAAAAAGGCGCCCATCCTCGACGAGGCGCAAAAGAAGATGTTCCAGCCGCTGCCCGACAACTTCGGCACGGCCACCGAAGCCCAGGTCACCCTCGGCAAAACGCTGTTTCACGACACGCGCTTGTCGGCGGGCCAGGACATCTCGTGCAACTCCTGCCACACGCTTGAGGCCTTCGGCGTCGACGGCAAGCCCACCTCCACGGGCTTCAAGGGCCAGCTGGGCGGTCGCAACTCGCCCACGGTGTTCAACGCCGCTGGTCACGCCAGCCAGTTCTGGGACGGCCGCGCTGCCACCGTCGAAGACCAGGCCAAGGGCCCGGTGCTGAACCCCGTCGAGATGGCGCTGAAGGACGACAAGGCCGCCGTCGCCGTGCTCAAGTCGATCCCCGGCTACGCGCCGTTGTTCGCGGCCGCCTTCCCCGACGACAAAGATGCGATCACCTGGGACAACTTCGCCAAGGCCGTGGGCGCGTTTGAGCGTCAGCTGACCACGCCTTCGCGCTTCGATGCGTGGGCGAAGGGCGACGACAAAGCCCTCACCGACGTCGAGCAAGAGGGCGCCAAGCTGTTCATGGCGACGGGCTGCATGGCCTGCCACATGGGCCCGCTGTTTGGCGGCAACGGCTTTCAGAAGGTGGGCGCGGTCAAGCCGTGGCCGAACCAGAAAGACCACGGCCGCAAAGACCTCACCAAGGCCGACGCCGACGACATGATGTTCAAGGTGCCCAGCCTGCGAAACATCGAGAAGACCTCGCCGTACTTCCACGACGGCCAGACCGCCGACCTCAGCGAAGCCGTGAAGATGATGGCGCGCCACCAGCTGGGCCGCGAGCTCACCGACGTCGAAGCGGGCAGCATCGTCGCGTTCCTCAAGACGCTCACGGGCGAGTTGCCGAAGGCGTTGATCGCCGCCCCCACGTTGCCGGAGTCGGGCCCCAAAACGCCCAAGCCGGTCAAGGGCTGAACGTCCTCGACAACAAGCGCTCGATGAGCACATTCGCCGGCGTTTTCTTTGTCCGCTCCCGGTGCACGGCAGAGATGGTCGTAGAATGACGCGATGACCAGCCGCGACACGTTCCTCGGCGACCCGCGCCTTCATCACCACCCCTTCGCCGCTGAGTTGGCGGCATTGATGAGCGTGCCCACGGGGCGCACCTCAGCGGGCCACGCCTACCTGCGCGAAGCGGCGTGGGTGCGTCTGCGCGATTGGGTGCCGCACATCCTCGGCGATGGTCCGCGCGTGCTCGCTGGTGTCGACGTCGTCGTCGACGTGGCCCGCGCCCACGGCATCGACGTCGACGCTGCGGCGCAGGTGGTGCGCCAGGTGGTGTTCACGGCGTCGATCACTGCTCCGCCCGACCTGTGGTTGTTGCGCGGCGTGCTCGTGGCCTGCGCACAGCGAGGCATCAGCGCCCGGCTCCTCGCTGGCGAAACCATCACCCCGCACAACGTGCCCGGCGTGCTGCCTGCAGAGTTGCAGGTCGACCTGATGTTTCTCCTCGGGCGAGGTCTGCTGCGCGCCGCCCCGCGCGGCGTCGCCCACGGCGTGCGCATGGCCGACCACGAAGCGGCCCGCGCCGTCTTTGCGTGGACACCGTCGTCGTTGTCGTCGCTGCCGTCGTCGACAGCGGCCGCGTGGGCCCGCGTGTTCGGCGGTACGGGCGAGGCGAGCGAGCAGGCGGCGCTGCGGGCGTGGCTGCACACACCGCTGCCGTCGTCGTCGTTGGCGCTTGGACACTTCGCACCCGATCCGCGCACCATCGAACTCGGCGCGCGCCTGTTGCCCGTGGTGCTGGGCTTGCGTGCCGCGGGGCAGCACCAGGTCGTGCTCGACGCGGGCCGCTTCGACGTCGTCGCACCCGCCATCAACGACAACGCGCTGCTGACAGCGATTGGCGAATCCCTCGGCGCTGCTGGTCTGCTCGACGAGGTTGGCGTGCTCACGTCGGTGGGCCGTCGCGTGCTCGAACGTG
>JBIKRQ010000056.1:0-23850 GCA_044349155.1 Myxococcota bacterium | reverse complement strand
GAAGCAGACACAGCGATCAAGGCGAACGACAGGCGCATGGATGACCTCAGAGTGGGGGCAAGCGTGCCCGTAGCACTTCCTGCAACCGCCCGCCTCCCGATTCCGAGGTCTCACTGCGTACGTCGGCGCGCTGCCTCAGGGCACCAACGCGGGTGGGGGTGCAGGCGAAAACGCCACGCCTTCGACAAGCACGCGGCTGAGCGCCAACGACGACGACGTGGGCCACTGCACCTTGAGCGTGTTGGTGGCGTCTTCGCCGGTGAATGCCACCGCACCGTAGGCGCCGTAGTGCGGCAGCTTCTTCGTCAGCAGTGGCACCAACGTCGACAGCGGCGTGCCCACAAACGTCATCGCCAAGGCGCGGTTCTTCGGGTGCTCCACCACCACCGCCAGGCCACTGCGCTCGGGGGCTGTGCGCTCAACGTCGTAGGCGGCTTTGCGATCCGCAGCGGCCATCACGCGGGCCCAGCCGCCAGGGCCAAAGAAGCCGCGGTCGTCGAAGCGCACGTCGTACGGTTTGCTGAACACAAACGGTCCAGCACGCAGGAGGTTGCCGTAGCCGAGCACCCACACGGCAGCGGTCGCGGGCAGCGATTGGATGGTGACGTCGTCGACGATGGTGCAGTGGTCGCGGTTCGGGCACAGCGTGTGCGCAAATGCCTTCCACGCTTCAATCTCGGCCGTGCTCGCTTGCGTGGGTGTGACGAACAGCATGTCGCGCGCCCCCAGCGATCGCGACAACGACGGAGGTACTTCTTCGGGCAGGAGCGTGCGGAACACGTCGAAGAACGGATCGACGTCGACACGGGCCACCGCTGCTGGCACCGGCAACGTCGCGCGGGCAATCGTGGCGTCGCTGGCGAACTCGACAACACTCGACACGCTGCGACCATCGACGGTGGTGACGACGACGGGCACGCTCAGCGGCAGTGCTGGCCCCGTGCGCGACAGCGTGATGGTGGCTGCATGCACGCCCGCGGCGGTGGCTGCGTCGGCGACAGCGTCGAGGGCGATGCCAGGGATGCCCGTGGTGGTGAACCACGCCGTGAAGAAGGGCAGCACGTCGGTGCCCGCAGCGGCCGAGAACGCCGCCGCGACGTCGACGTACGACGCGCGCTGAAAACGCTGCGTGCGCCACAACGTCTGCAGACCCTTTTTGAACACGTCGTCACCGAGGTGCTTGCGCAGCATGTGAAAGACCATGAGCGTTTTGCCGTAGCCAACAGCGGACGACGCTGACGACGAGCGGCTCGTGAACTCGACGAGGGGAAAGTCGAGCTCAGGGTTGGTGGCCACGACGTCGAGGTAGCGCTGGATGGTGCTGCGACGGTGTTCTGGTCCGCGGCCCTGGCGCTCGTCGCTGAGGTGGTCGGCGAGGTAGGTGGTGAGGCCCTCGGTCCAGTTGCCGCCCGACGTCGGCGGAAACACGCCGTTGCCCCACCAGTTGTGCAGCAGCTCGTGGGGCCAGCTGGTGTGCACGATGAACGGCAGGCGCACCACCTGCGAGCCCAACAGCGTGAACGACGGCATGCCGTAGCCCGTCTGCGCGGTGTTCTCGACGAGGACGAACTTCGTGTAGGGGTACGCGCCGATGAGTTCGCTGTAGAGCGCGAGGTACTCCTGCGAGGCATCGAGATACGTGGTGGCCAACGCTTCGGCGTCGCCCGCGGGTGCGCCATCGACGGTACGCAGCCAGATGCGCACGTCGACACCGCCCACCGCACGCCGGTGTTCGCTGAGCGGTCCAGCGACGACATGCAGGCCTTCAACGGGCGTTGTCTGCTCCCACGTGCTCGTCTTGTCGTTGAGGGTGCCTTCGCTCAGGCCGCGCCAGTCGGCAGGCAGACCAGCGATCTTCACGCGTGCGGTGAGCAGCGCAGGGGCGCCTGCATCGTCGACGACCACCGGATACCAGCGCTGCTCCGGCGACAACGACGCGCCGCTGTTGTCGACGGTGCTGATGCGCCCGTTGGCCGTGAGCACGACATCAACGAGTGGCTTTTTTGAGGCCGCCACATCAAGCGTGAGGTGTTCGACGTCGTCGACGACGCGGCGTTCGCGAATGACAGCGCCGCTGACGGCTGGCGCGAAGCCGGCATGCAGCTCAACGTGCACCGTCGACTTCGCACGCAGTTGCAAACGGTCACGAATCGCCACGGTGCCGGCGGCGGCATCAACGGTGACGACGACGTCGTGGGCAGTGATCGCGTCGCGGGCCGCTGCTGGTTCTGGCAGGCCCATGGCAAGGTGGGCGACGACGACGACGAAGGACACAAGCATGGGCGGACGCTATCGCGAAGCCCACAATGCGCGCGACTGTGGGCAGATCAGGCCTTGCAGCAGGTGTGCAGATCGAACCGCGCAGCGCTTGAATCGAACCCGAAGTGCCCGCGTCTGCTGTTCATGATCAGCACGAAGCTCCTCGCTGTGTCGGCGATTGCGGTCGTCGGCCTCTTGTCCACCTCGGCCTCGGCCCACGCGCCTGTGACCGTCTCGGTGAGCCCCGTGGGCATCTACATCGGCCCGCCGCTGCCTCCGCCCCCGCCGCCCGTGGTCTATGCGCCGGCGCCCGTCTACTACGCGCCAGCGCCCGTCTACTACTCGCCTGCACCGGTGGTCTATCAGCGCCCCGTCGTCGTCTACGACCGCCAGTGCAACCATCGCGGTCATGGTCCTGGTCATCACCACAACCAGTGGCAGCAGACGCGCGGCCACCACGGGCACCACGGACACCACCAGCCCCAACCGCAGCGCCGCGTTCGCCACCGCCGCTGAGCGCTCTCCCACTCCTGCCACCACCCCCACGTCGAGGCGCTTCGTTGCAAGCGACCTCGACGTTGGTGCGTTCAGGGGGTGCGATAGATGACGACGGTGCGCTCGCTTTTGCCTTCGACGAAGCGCGGTACTGGCACCACCCACGACGCCACCGCGCGCAAGCCGGCAGCATCGAAAAACGGACGCCCGCTGTCGGCGAGCACCAGCTGCTTCGTCGACGACCACGCCTTCGTTCGCTGCGCGAGTGCGGCGCCAAGGCTCTGGTTGTACACGAGGTCGGCGGCGAGCACGACGTCGGCGCGGGCGACGATGCCTTCGATGCTGTCGTCGAGCAAACTGCCCGCAACAGCCTCAACCTCGACGTGGTGGGCCGCAGCCAACAGCTGCGTGGTGGCCACAGCAAACGGGTCGATGTCGACGGCGATCACGTGGGCGGCACCGCACCGTTTGGCGGCCACCGCTGCCAGGCCGCTGCCGCAGCCGAGATCGACGACGACGCGGCCGCGCACATCCACCACGCCATCCAGCACCGCGCGCGCGACGGCCTGTGCACCAGGCCAGGCGACGGCGAAAAACGGCGCGTCGACCTGGTGGCCGACCGCGGCCTCAAGCGCCATCCACAACGGCAATTCGTCGTCGGCAGAAAACGCCTGGAGCTCGGGGCACAGGGGTGTTGGTTGTAGCGGCGCATGGGCCGCCAGCAGTGGTGCCAACAGTGCTGTCAGCGTTGAGCCGGACTCAGCCACGGGTAAAGGCGTCCAGCGCGAGGGGCGGACTGGCGACGACGACGTACGAGGCGTTGACGTCGCTGTGCAGGCGCAGCGGGCCATCGTGTTGCGGCATCACCCGCTTGCCGCGGCGACCACCCTCGACGTGAAAGCACCGCACATGGGGCGGCATCACCGCGGCCTGACCTCCACGCAAATGCAGGCGATACACGCCCACACCAGGTGTGTTGTGCACGACGTCGACGTTGCCAAAGCCGTAGCTCCAGTGGCCTGCTGAGGCATCGCGCCGACGGCGGATCGTGAGCGACGGCAGGCCGTTGCCGCCGAGGGCTTGCGGCTTTTTCACCGTGACCGTGAGTTCGTCGACGACGGCGTGCCCCGCCAACACGATCGCGGCGATGACTTCGGCGGCCGATTCGATCAGCAGGAACGCGCACTCCTGCAACACGAACTCGACCTCGCCCATCACGCGCGCGTAGTCGACGGTGTGCTTCAAGTCGCCTTCGTTGGCGGCGCGACGCACATCGAGTGCGAAGCCCAACGACACCAGCAGTGGTTGTGGTGTGAGGCGCTCTTCGGCGTAGACACCGATGATGCAGGGGATGTTGACGTCGACGACGTCGATGCGGTCGAAGCGGTCGATGCGATCGATGTGGTCGGTCGTCATGGCTGCCTCAGCGCTGGTAGTTCTCGAAGCTCAGGTGCACGGGCAGGTCTTTGCCGCGCAGCAGGGCCTGCACCGCCTGCAGCGTGTCGATGTCTTTGCTCTCGACGCGCACTTTGCTCTCGTTGATCTTCTTGTCGTTCAAGATCGACGCGGTGGCCTTGAGCGTTTTGTCTTCTTTGATGAACGCCACGATCTTCTTGGCGTTCTCGCTGTCGAGGGTTTTCTTCAACAGCAGCTGCATCGTGTAGCGCGCGCCCGATTGCACCGGGTCTTTGCGCTCGAGGAACTTGATCGAGAGTTTGCGCTTGATGAACTTGTCTTCGATGACGTCGGCGACGGCCTTCACTTTTTCTTCGGTGTTCGCCGTGAGCTTGTAGCCGCCTTCGATGTCGTCGATCGAGGCGTCGGTGCCCTTGAAGTCGAAGCGCGTTTTGATTTCTTTGTGCGCCTGCTCGAGGGCATTGGTGACTTCGTGGGCGTCAGGCTTCGAAACGATGTCCATCGACGGCATGGGCTGGCTCCTGCAAAGGGTGACCCCTCGACGATCGTCAGCCGCATCGTCGACGTCAAGGCAGAAGCGCCTGCCTGCCTCAGCCCTGCAGGTGACGAGCGGCGATCAGGCGCGGCGCCCGCTCGGCGTCGAAGCGCACCAGGATGTTGGCGGCCCGCCCCGAACCCCGCTGCCCGACGACAGTCCCCTCGCCAAACAACCGGTGGCTCACACGCGCGCCCGCCACAAACGCCGCCGGTTCTTCGTCGAGCACCACCGTCGACGATGCGGCAGGCGATGCTGGCGCTGGCCTTGGCAACGCTGGCATGCTGAAGCGGCGCGCGGGACGTACGGCGTCGTCGACGACGACGGTGGTGCCCATGGGTTCAGGGGCGTCGTGGGTGCCTTCCACCGCGTCGTTCACGTCGGCGTCGGCGGGTACTGCACCTGGTTCGGTGAGCACCAGCCGCGTGCGCGACTCTTTGGGCTTGCGCGGCATGTCGTCGAAGGCATCGTCGTCGTAGACCACGCGGGCGCTGCCGGGTTCGTTGTCGTCGTCGCGCGCTTGTCGCTGTTGGCGTTGCTTGTGCCACAGCTCCATCAACGAATCGCGACCCCGCTGTGGCGCGTGACTGCGCCGAGGCACATCACCCTCGAGGGCAGTGGTCGGGATTTCGAACAAGAAGCGCGACGGGTCACGCGCCTTCACCACGCCCTGCACCATGCGCTGCATGGCCCACGAGATGACGAGCCGCTGTCGCGCGCGCGTAATGCCCACGTAGGCGAGGCGGCGCTCCTCTTCGATGGCTGAGGGATCGTCGCCAAAGACCGCACGGCTGTGGGGAAAGCCGTGCTCCTCGAGGCCAACGAGAAAGACCACGTCGAACTCGAGGCCCTTGGCCGCATGCAACGTCATCAGCGTGATCTGGCCACGCCCGTCGTCTTTCGCGGCTTCGTCGGCACTGCCCAGAAGGGCGGCGTTCTCGAGGAACGCTTCGATGTCGGCGACCTCGCCATTCTTCGTGGCTTCGGCTTCGAACGCAGCAGCCGCGTTCACGAGTTCAGCGAGGTTTTCGAGGCGGCCTTCGGCTTCAACACCGCCTTCGGCTTCGAGACGATCGTCGACACCGGAGGTTTTGATCGCCAACGCGATCGCGTCCTTTGCGCCAAGCGGTGCCGCGGCGACAAACAAGCCGGGCTGCGGGTCGGGGGGGGGGGGGCGGCCAATGGCGTCGGCGAGGGTGTCGAGCTGCTCGACGACACCCAGTGCTTTCTTGACCGCGCCAGCGTTGAGCCCAGCGCGGATGAGGGCGGGGCCATCGCGCATGACTTCGAACACCGCCCGTTGGCTGCTGCGTGCTTCTGCTTCGATCTTGCCAATCGTGGTGGCGCCCACGCCGCGCGGCACGGCCGACAAAAACCGCAGGCCGTCGACGTCGGAGCGGCGGTTGAGGGCGATGCGCAACGTGGCCAACACGTCTTTGACTTCTTTGCGATCGTAAAAGCGCACACCACCGATGATGCGGTAGGGCAGCGCATGACGACGGAGTTCGTCTTCAAACATGCGCGACGAACCGTTGGCGCGATACAAGATCGCGACCTCGTCGAGCGACACACCCGCCGTGATGTGCTCGATGAGCAGCATGACAACGCGGCGGGCTTCTTCGATGTCGTCGCGGGCTTTCATCACACGCACGGCGCGACCACGACCACTGTCGGTGCGAGCCGCGATCAACGTTTTGCCGAGGCGGCCTTCGTTTTCGCTGATGATGCCGTTGGCCGCCTCGAGGATGGCCGGCGTGGAGCGGTAGTTCTCCTCGAGCTTCACGAGCCGTGCGGTGGGCAGGTCGCGCATGAACTTCTTGAGGTTGTCGGCACTGGCTCCGCGCCAGCCGTAGATGGCCTGGTCGTCGTCGCCCACGACGGCGCACGAGTCGGCACCGCGGCCAAGGCCGAGCACGATGTCGGCCTGCACCTGGTTCACGTCCTGGTACTCGTCGACGAGGATGTGGCGGATGCGTTTGCGCAGCACGTCGGCATCGGGCCCGCACGACAACTGCCGCAGCTTCACGAGCAGCCCGCCGAAGTCGACGGCGCGCGCGCTCTTGAGCTTCTCGAGATAGAGGTCGTAGGCCTTGATGGCAGTGTCGAAGACGAGGTCGTGTTCCTTCGGCACGTCGACGGGCAGCAGCCCCGCACTTTGCCAGGTGTCGATCTTGCGGGCGACCGCACCGGTGAGGTCTTTGCTCGCGTTGAGGTCGCCGGTGATCACGCGCTGCAACAAACGCTCAGCGTCGTCGGCGTCGTAGATGACAAAGCCCGGGTCGAGGTCGACCACGCGCCCGTAGCGGCGCAGCAGGCGTGCGGCGGTGCCGTGGAAGGTGCCGAGCTGCACGCGCCCGCCGCGCCCCGGCACGAGGTTCTCGACGCGGTGACGCATCTCGCCCGCGGCCTTGTTGGTGAACGTGACGGCGAGGATGCTTTCGGCAGGCACGCGTTGCGTGGTCATGAGCCAGGCGATGCGGTGCGTGATCACGCGCGTTTTGCCTGAGCCGGCCCCCGCCAGAATGCACACCGGCACCTCGAGGCAGGTGGCGGCTTCGTATTGGGGCGGCGAGAGCAGATGACGCAGGTCCACGACGACGGCGTAGCCTGCTTCGCCCCCGGATGGAACAGGTGTTCAGCGGGTAGACAATCCACCCACAGACGGCCGCAAACCCGGTCGTGTTGATTGGCGGGGAAGTTTCCCCGCCCGCCCCTCAAGAGACTCACCTCGAAGAGAAAACCGCAAAGCCGGTTTTCTCTTCGAGTTGATTGGCGGCGAAGTTTCCCCGCCCGCCCCTCAAGAGACTCACCTCGAAGAGAAAACCGCAAAGCCGGTTTTCTCTTCGAGGTTCACAGCGCCGACACGGGCAGCTCGATCACAAACGCTGCGCCGCCCAACGCCGACGTCGACACCGCAATGTCGCCGCCGTGCTCGCGCACAATCTCGCGGGCCACCACAAGGCCAAGGCCCGTGCCATCGGTCTTGGTCGTGAAAAACGGCGAGAACAGGCGCGCGCGGTCGGCTTCGGGCACGCCGGGGCCGTTGTCTTCCACCATGATTTCGACGTCGTCATCGCGATGGCTCACAGCGATGCGCACGGTACCGCCAGTGCTCGCGGCATCCGCGCCATTGCGCAGCAGGTTCAACAGCGCCTGCCGCAAGCGTGAGCTGTCGATGGCCACCGCAGGCAGCTCGGGCTCGACGCGCAGCTCGACGTTCACACCGCGGGCCGCTGCTTCGCTCGCGTAAAACGCCACGAGGTCGGCGCACAAATCGCCCACGTCCTGCTGCTGCTTCTGCGCTGTGGGCAGGCGCGCAAAGCGCAGGTAGCCCTCGGTGATCTCACTCAGGCGGTGCACCTCGGCGAGCACAGCATCAAGGATGCTGCCCACTTCGGCGCGCCGGTCTTCGGGCAGGTTGTCGACGTCGTCACCGAGCAGTTCGATGTTCAAGCCGATCGAGCTGAGCGGGTTGCGAATCTCGTGCGTGATTTGTGCAGCGAGCCGGCCGATCGCAGCGAGTCGTTCAGAGTGCACCAGTCGTCCACGCGCATCTTCGCGGGCCGTCACGTCTTCACCGAGCAGCAGCACTTCGCTGCCACGACTGCCGGCGCGATCGCGCAGGGGCACCACGGTGACGTCGACGATCTTGTCGTTCACCTTCAACAACGGCAGCCCACGCATCTCGCCGTTGTCGCGCACCTCGTCGAGCAACGGCAGCACGCTGGTAAACGCTTCGGCCACATCGCGCAGGGCTGCACCTTCGATGTCGCGCAACGGCAACGAGAACACGCTGCGCGCGGCGGGGTTGATGGTGCGCACGTGGCCCTCGACGTCGACGACGATGATGCCCACGCGCACGGAGCGGATGACGTTTTCGGCAAACGCGCTCAAACGCCGCAGCTCGGCGGTTCGCGTTGAGAGCACGTCGTCGCGCTCGTGCAGTGCCTGCGCGAGGGCCAACAACTCGCTCGCGAGGGTGTTCACCTCGGCGTCAGCGGTGCGGTGCGCGAGGGTGGCATCGACGACGTCAGCACCCTCGCCTGTGCGGAGTGCGCGCGTGGCGGTGGTGAGTTCGCGCAACGGTCGCAACGCGCGCACCATCAGCAGGGCGGCCACGATCGCAAGCAACAGTGCGGCGACCACGACGACGACAATCAGCTCGATCGCGCGGTCTTCGGCCTGCTGTACGCGCAACAACGCATCGGCCGCGCGCGCATCGACACCCAGCGCAATGGTGCGCAGTTCACGCGAGGCCAGCCCACTGCGCTTGCGCCACGTCTCGACCGCAGCCTCGCGATCAAGTGCGACGCCAGCGTCGTCGAAGCCGTCGTCGTCGTCGAGCACGTCGAGCAACGCGCCGGTGGCGTCTTCGTAGCCCACCGCCAACGACTGCGCGCGCTGCACCTGCGCAAAGATCGTGTCGAGAAACGGTGCGTCTTCGGCGGTGAAGCCCGACTGCTGCAGCTGCCTGGCCAACGACGACAGCGCGTTCAGGTTCTCGCGCATCGCCTTCGGGTACAGCTCGCGCGCAAAGGCCGACAGCTGGCGACGACGCTCTGGGTCGGCCTCGGCCACGACATGGGCCACGTTGTCGTCGTGGAACTCCTGCAGCGCGCGCACTTCGGTGGCCGCACGCCCCAGCGCGAGGTAGCCGCGCGTGAGCACCACGAGGTCACGACGCGCGTCGCGCAACGCACCAACAGACACCGCCCCAGCGACTGCAAACAGCAGGGCGACGACGACAAAGCCGGCGCCGATCTGGGTGGCAAGCCCGGGACGCGCCTGCACCCGCGACTACTCGGCCGACGGTGTGGCGCCACGCGCGCGCAGCGCTTCGACGAGCCCCAGTTCGCCAAGCTGCTTCACCAGTGAACCGGCGAGCTCGTTGCGCTTGGTCTTGAGGTCCTTTGCAGCCTTGCCACCGTCGTCGTCGGCAAAGCCGGGAGCGGCTTCGCGCTTGTCGAGACGCATCGTGGCCAGCGTGGTGTCGGCGAGGGCGCCAAATCCGCCCGCCAACCGCACCAGCGCTTCTTTGCGCGTGCCGGCGGCTTCGCTGGTGGAGAGTGCTTCGAGTTCGCCGCGGCTTTCGTGGGCCAGGCTGACCAACGCCTGCTGCTCGTCGGTGCGCAGCATCCGCACGCGGTCGCCGGGGTTGTGCAGGTCGAGGTTCGCCATCGTCTTCGTCGTCGCCACGAGGTTGCCGAGCTTGTCGGCCGCGTCGGTCTTGCCGGCACCCTGCAGGGCGGCGCGCAGCACTTCGGCGCTGTCGGTGAGCAGCGGCAACGAGGCGGCCACGTTCGCGTTCTCGGTGACGAGCTCGCCCGCAGCAGCCTTCTTGTTGTCGCTCACGCTGACCTTGGCGCTCCAGGCGGCGTCGGTGAGGGTGCCGCCCAGGGCGACCCACGGAAACGCAATGCCGATGCCCTGGGTGAGCGTGTTGACGCCCTCTTTGAGGATCTTCTCCATGTCGCGCGGCGACTTGGCGATCTGCGAGATGAGGTTGGCCCCCGCGAGTAGGGTGCTGCCGACAGCGACGACGTTGCCGATGATGGGCAGTGCCTTCGCACCGGTGGCCGCGGTCTTCGCAGCACCGCCAGCAGCCTTCGCTGCCACTTCCGCGCCGTCACCGAGGAGCTTTGGTCCAAGGGCCTTCGCCGTCGCGGCGATCTTCGGGCCCACGGTGCCGCCGAGCTGGGGTGCGAGCGCCTCCATGCCCGACAGTGCCGCCTTGATGGCTTCGGGGTTCTTGGCCGACACGCCGGCGGTCTTCAAGAAGTGGTCGGCCACGCCCTTCGTCGACGACGTGACGGCGGCCGTAAAGCCGTCTTTGCCCACCTTCGCCACCATCGAGCTGATGTTGGCCATGGCAGTGGGATCGGCGAGCACGGTGGCCGCGGTTTGCGTCGCCAACGACGACACCTGCGGGCCAATCGCCGACGCCATCGCCTGCAATTCGGGCGGCGCTTTGTCGTGCCACACCGACGTGGCGAGCTCGCCGCCGAGCTGTTTGGCGAGCTTGTATTCGGGGGTGAGTTCGTTCTTCGCGACCGCACGGCCGGCGTGGCTGGCATGCACGGCCGACTGCTTGTCGAGCGCGTTGGTGGAGGCCTGCTCGCCGACGACAGCTTCCGCAGCGCCGTGGGCTTCAGCGGTTTGACGCAGCGGTGCCGTCGTCGTGGTGTCGCGAATCTCGGCCGCTTTTGACGTGGCCGTGACCGGGCGCGCGGTGACCGTTTCGGCCGCTTTTGTCGTCGACGATGTCTGCGGCGCTTGCTCGGCGGCAGGCGGCGTGCGGGGGCGGTGGATCTGGGTGTCGACTTTGCGGATGCCGGCCATGGTGTCCCTCGCTGCGCCCCGACGTCGGGAGCACGCGCACCATGGTCGGCACAGCGCCAAACGACAACCCGTCAGCTCACGGCTCCGGCCCGGTGCAGCTCTCGTTGCACTGCACTTCGGAAAACAGATCGTCTGGGTCACATCTCTCGCCGCCGGGGGCGAGTGTCACGACCTGAAAGGTGCTGCCCGACATACACACGAGGCCTTTCAGCGCCGGCTGAACCTCGGCGAACCGGCAGTCGGCGTTGGAAAGTGCGCCGCCGATGACCAGTCGTGGCTGCCAGATGTCGGGCGCTGCTTCGGCAAACAGCCGCACCTGCCCGTCCTCGGTGACGGCGACAAGTTCTTCTGCAGCATCACCTTCGACGTCGCCGCCGAGGAGCGAGCGACTCGGGAACGTGGCCCCGTTGAGGGTGACGTTCCCCGCACCGCGGGAGAGCTGAAAGTTCGACGCCACCTCCTGGGCCGTCCACAGGGCGTCGTTGCGTCCGACAATGTGTGTCGGCTTGGAGACCACACCGTTTTGCGTCCCGGGCAGCACGGCGGTCGAATACGACAGCGCATTGCCGTTGAAGAAGTCGATGGTCGCTGACGATGCGGTCAGCGAGCTGTTGACGCCGCGACGCACGAGCAGGTTGCCCACGCCGTTGATGGGTTTGAACACCAGACCTTTTGCCGCCGCCGCGCCGAGGGGGATTGCGTCCAGCTGCGTGAAGGTGCCGTCAAGGCGCAGGCGCTCCAGCGTACCGATCGCCCCAGCAGCACCGACCGCGACGATCTCGAACCCCGTTGCGGGGTTGTCGAAGAAGACCGCATCAACCGGACTGGTGATCTCCTGCAACGCGCCACTACTGGTGGGTGCGCCAACCAGCTCATCAAACCCGTGGATGGCGCCGTCGACCGTGAGGATGACGACCTCGGAAGACGGCGGAAACGGCGGATTGAAGACTGCGGCAACGCCAACGGCGACAATGGGCGACGTCGTCGTCGACGAAATGTCGACCTCTGGCCCACAGGTTCCCCCGCTGCACGACACGTAGCGCCCGCCCGCCGGGTCGGCGACGACGATGCTCGGCCCGAAAGCGCCGTTGCCCGTCCCGATCACGCCGTTTGAGAACGGCAGCGTTGAGGTGTTCAACACCTCGACAACGCGCTCACTGCCTGGATCGACGAAGCCGTCGCCGCATTCAGGGGGGCCAGTGAAGAACGCGCCGGGCGTGCAGATCGTAGACGGTGCGGGGCGACCCCGCTGATCGACGTCCGTACACGACGTGAACGCGGCGATCTCGCTCGATGGCGACACGCTCCACGACGGCGTGCGGCCACCGTGGCGGCCGAAGTCGAGAAACACCTGGCCAGACACCACGCGATCCGTTTCTGGGTTGTTTGGGCAGCCGCTGTCGCTGAAGACGTTGTTGCCAAAGTTGGTGAAGATGCCGCCGGGCCCGCACAGCGCGCGACCCGAGGCGTGCAGGATCGACTTCTCGGCCGTGACGTGGGCGAGGCCGGCCAACAGCGTCGACGACTCAGATGCGATCGAGTTCAGGCTGGCGCGCCTGAGCACCACGAGCCCGCCCACGTTGTTACTCGCGACAAGGCTGCCTGACGACGTGCCCTGCACCGACGAGCGCTCAACGAACAAGCTGCCGTCGCCACTGACGAACGCTGCCTCGCCGTCGGTGGGTGAGCCCGAGCCGCTGGCGATCGCGCTGCGAAACAGCGTGACGACGCCGTTTTGGACGAACACGCCTCCGCCTCGGCTCGCGTTTCCACCCTGGATGGTGGATTCAACCAGCCGAAGCGATGCTTCGAAGACCGCGACCACGCCGCCGTCGTTTTCGGTGCCACCACCCTGCAGCGCGACGCCGAGCAGTGTCATGGGCGCTCCGCTGATGTTGAAAACACGGCCCAGCTCGTTGGAGATCGTGACGACGTCGCCCTCGTGGTTGGCGAGCCCATCGATCACGACGGGTGTTGCGCCCACAACATCGATCGGTGCGCTCAAGTTCACCGAGGTGAGCCCGGCCGCGAATTCGATTCGCGGTGCTTTCCCCCCCGCTTGGCAGTTGCCGATGGGGGTGTTCCTCGACGCGGCTTCGATGGCGCTACGAAGGGTGCACCCATTGGGCGCATCGCTCGTGCCGTTGACAACGATCGTGCCGGTCGCGTCGGGAACCACCTGCACCGCGCCGAGCGTGCACTGCGCTGCTGGCCGTGGTGTGCCAACTTGATCGGGCGACAGCGCAACGCCGTCGACGTCGATGCAATCGCCCCGCGCGACAGCCGGGTCAGCGACTGCCAACGCGGGCTTGAGCACCGACGAAGCAACACTTTCGCCGTTGAACGCGGTGACGGGCAGGAACGCAGCGTCGGCACTGACGAAGGCGGTCGGCGCGACGTTGGTGGCCCCGACAAGGCTCTGACCGGTCGCGACAAGCGACGCGGGCTCTGTGGCCTCGAGGTCGTGGGTGTTCGACGGGTCGGTGACGGCGTTGCGCGTGATGATCGAATTCCTGATGCGCGCCAGCCCGCTGCCGGTGCGCACGCCGCCGACGAACACGCCGCGGTTGCCAACGATCGTCGACGACGAGATGTCGAGCGCGCCGCGCTCATCCTGAATGCCGCCTGCGCTCGTTGACGCGTCGCTGCTGTTGCCGGCGACAGTGGACTGCCGCAGGTGCACACCCGCCTCGTCAACGTGCAGAGCACCGGCACCCAACAAGCTCGTGTTGTTGGTGAAAGCACAACGATCGAACACGGCCGGCACCGTCGTCGATACCGAGGCGACGTGAATCGCCCCGCCGCGCCCCGCGGACTCGTTGCCGTGAAACACCGTATCCGCCGCCGAGATGCTGCCGGTGGGACTGACAAAGATGGCGCCGCCGCTGCCGGTTTCCGTGGCGTCGTTGACGAAACGACTGTTGAGCACCGTCAACGAGCCATGGACTGTGACGGCGCCGCCGTTGGTCCCGGTGTTCAAGATGTTTTCGAAGCTGCAGTTGTTGAGTGTCGCGCGCCCGACGGCGTTGACCACGAGCGTCGACACCGGACCGGACTGCTCACGGAACTTCACGTTCGTCAGCGTGGCCTCGGTGTCGACGATGACGGTGTTGGTCACAAACGTACTGGTGAACGTGATGTTCTTCAACGCGAGCACACCGCTCTGCAGCACAAACGCGGTGCCGACGACGTTGATGGTGTGGCCATCGCCGTCAACGTCGACGTCGCTGAGGACGACCGGGCCCTGCGCCGCCGTCATCTGCACGTCGACGCCGAGCCGCACGAGCTTGGCGCCACCGGGGACAACGCAATCACCCACTGCACCAGTGTCGAGCGCCGCAACGGCTTCGCTCAAGGAACACAGACCGTTTGGGAAAACGGTGTTCGCTGGGTCGTTGACGACCACCGCAGCACCTTGATCAACGCATCCAGGCGCCGTGCAGAGTTCGCAATTTGCTCCTGAGAAGGGCGGTTCACACTCGCAGATTTGGTTGTTGCCTTCGAAGCGGCATTCACCACGGTCGTTGCAGTTTTGTCGATCACAGTTTTGCGTTGGCGTGAACTCCAACTCGACCGGATCGCCGGCGCCATAATCAATCGCCGCAATGAATGGCGGCGCGGGGTCGGTTGGTGACACACCGACAAATCGACAGGAGATAAAGCGCTCAGAAGCATTCAGGATGGTGCACGGTGCGCCAGCAGCCGTCATACTTGAAATCCGTTCGCCGGCCAGTGCGTTGCCAACAAGTGTAAGGGTTTCTGTGCTGTCGTCGAAAGATGCACTTGTAATCTCGGGCGCCAGTGAAGCGATCCGCTGTTCACTCACAACGGTGATGCCCGCGCCACTCAGCTCGACGGCGAGCGAACCAGCAGGCAGCGGCGTGTCGACGACGAGCGAGACGAACCCATCGCTGCCGAACTGCACGCTCAACGGCACACGGCGCAGCAGCGGCTGCTGGCCCTCGTTGGCGGCGCCCTGAACAACGGCCGTGGCGGTCAGTGACGATGTGCTGCCCAGTTGGCTGAGATTCTCACCGAAGCCCAGGATTTCGTCGCCGGGGATCCGCGCATGCACAAAGGACGGCCGCAGACCCACGAGCCGCGGCTCTTGCGTGTCGACGTAGGTGAAGGTGGCAGTGGCCGTTTGGCCGTCGACGTTCACGACGCTGACCGCCGTGTTGCCGGCTTCGCCCGGCGGTGTGATCACATCGAGGCGCGTGCGGCCGTTGGCCAGCGGCACGACCACAGCGTCGTCGATCACGGTGTCGCCAAACACGACGACCACCGGTGTGCGGACACCCGTGGCAGTCAACGACACCGACGTCCCGCCGCCCACGTTGCCCGTTGATGGGCTGATGCTCAGCCCGCTTGGCGGTGGGCCTTGGGGCGCAAAAAACGCAAACGACGTCGACGCTTCCTGCCCATCGCCGTTGCGCGCCACCAGTTCGGCATCGCCGGCCGTCGTGGGTGGCGTGGTCACGAGCAAGGTGGTCGACGACGTGCGGGTCACGCTGCGTGCATCGACCGAGCCCGAGGCCGTGGTGAACGACACTGTGGTGTCGTCGCGAAAGCCCGCACCCGTGACGACGACGATGGTGTTGCCGCCGACTGCTGCGCGATCGGGGAACGCCCCGGAAATCGACGGTGGTGGCAACACAAATTCAAACGCTGCGTCGAGCACCGCGGTCTGGCCGTCGGGGTTCACCACCGCCACCTCGACGTCGCCAGCGGCTGCGACGGGGGTGGTGAGCACGGTGAGGGTCGTGTCGGTGCTGCCAGTCACGACCGCTTCGTTGCCACCAAAGAACACGCGCGAACCCGACACAAAGCCCGAACCCGTGAGCGTGACGACGTCGCCGCCAAGGGCTGTGCCGCTCGTGGGGGCAACGGAGGTCAACGTCGGTGCTGCACCCTGCGGGGCAACGAAGGTGAAATCGACGGGGTTGGAGGGCGCTCCTTCAAGCCCGCCGAAGACAACGTTGGTGACGGTGAGCTGCGTGTTGCCAGCCGCGTGCGGAGGGACCGCCACGAGCAGGGTGGTGCTGTCGACGAGCTCGACATCGGTGGCGACCTCGTCGTCAAACTTCACGATCGGCGGCAGGCCATGCACGTCGAAGAAGAAGGCACCGCGCACCGTGACATCAGCGGTGCTGCCTGACGTGCTCGCGACATCGGGGGCCACGCGGCTGATGCGCGCGGTGGGCAGGTCGTAGCGGAAGCCTTCGGGCAAGGTGGCCGCCTGGCCATCGCCGCCGCTGGTCGAGGGGTTCTCGACGACGACGGTGCTGAGCACATCGCTGATGCTGTTGTTGCCCGAGGGCAATACGAAGGTCACCGTTTGCGTGCCGTCGTCGGCGGTCACGATCCGGGGCGGCGCAACGACGGGTTCGCCGCCGACGGTGACGCGCACATGGGGCCCAGCGCTCGTGGCGGGCGTGTAGAAGCCGCGACCGCGGATCGTGATGGTTTCGCCGCCATCGAGGCTGCCGCGCGTGGGCGAAATCGGCTCGACGTCGTCGAGCTCGGGCCCGCGGGTGAGCTGGCAGCTCAAGCGAAACGGCAGCGGTTGATCGGCGGCGACGAGCGCACCAGCGACGGCGACCGGTGCAAACACACCAACACGACCAAGCACCAACACGACGCTGCGGCTGTCGGCACCATCGTTGAGCAGTTCGACGGCCTCGGAGCTGTCGCCTTGTTGTTGCGACGTGGACAGCACGGTGAAGGTGCCGTCGGCGGCGAGCTCCAACAGCGCAAGGTCGATGTCGTCGTCGGCGTCGAGGGCTGCTGCGAACCGCTGACCAGCAGCAATGTCGACGGCGAAGGCGGCATCGGCGGGCATGGCCAGCGTGCTGCCATCGGCCTTCGTCGCGACCAGCGACACGCCGGTGTGGGTCAGGCCCGTGCTGCTGCTCGTCGAGGTCACGTCGCTGCCCGAGAAAAGTTCACCAGACGGAAACGCCTCGGTGGGCAGGCTGCCGCCGCCGAGGTTGACCGACGTTGTGGTCGGCTCGACGTAGTCCGCATCGCGCGGTCGCAGGGCGCCATCGCTGTTGGCGATGACCTTGGCGCGCACGCCCTGAGCAACACCAGTGACGATGTCGGTGGCGGCGATCTGAATCGACGCCGTGGTCAAAAACGCGTTCACAGGCGCAAACGACACCGCGACGAACACTTCTTCGCCAGGGCTCAACACGATGTCAGAAGCGCCATCGGCGTCGACGTCGAGGTCGAGGGTGCTCAGGCGCCGCCGTGGTGTGCTGTTGCCGCCGGTGTTCGGATCGAACAACGACACGCCAACACCCTGGCCACCAGCGACCTGCACGGCGTCGATGCGCACGCGGTGATCCGCGAGGTTCTCGACGACGACCACCTGCCGCGCAAACGATCCCAGGCGAATGCCCGACGAGAACTGCAGCGTTGACGGCGAGGCCTGCAAAAACGGCGCAGCGGGGGCCGGGTCGATGGCCGCGACGAGGTCGACGACGTTGCTGGCGCCGTTTCGGTTGCGGTCGAACAGCAGGCCGCAAGCACCGTCGACGCCAGCGCTGCAGGTCTCAAAGGTGGCGCCCTTGAAGTCGAGGTACACCGCCTCCTTGGGCGTGATCGTCACCGACGACGTGGCCAGGCCCAGCAGGACCTCTTCGCTCTCGGCGGATGCGCGGCCGTAGATGCGCAGCGTTGCGGTTTTCGCGCCGCCAGCGCCGACGTTGTCGAGCTCCAGGTCACCGCTGATGGTGAGGGCTTCGGCGTCGAGCACGACGGTGGCCTCGTCGCGCACCTCGTCGATCGCCAGCGTGGCCCGCAGCAGTGCTCGCTGGGCAGGGCTCAGCGACGACAACGGCAACCCGTCGGGAACGGCCAGCGGCGTCACCGCGGGTTCGCACGCGGTCACAGCAAGAAGGAGGACGGCGAGAAGGCGGGAAAACCTGAACATCACCGCTACGGTGCGACGAATCGCCGTCGTCGAGCAACGAACCCGCATGACGGTGTCTCGGACCTGACGTGCGACCGGTCAGTACCGCAGCACGCCGCGCTGGACGAAGCTGTCGACGATGCGCAGCAGCTCGATCCGTTGGATGGGGCTGACGGCCGCGATCTGCTCGAGGCTGCGCCGACCATCGACGCGTGACAGCACGTAGCGCTCCTTCGACGTCAAGTGCGCCAGCGCCATCTCGTCGCGGGCCATGGCCAACGACGGAACGCGGCTGAAGTCGGCGTCGGCACCCGCACCCTCTTTTTCGAGACGGCGGAGCTGGGCGTCGGCGACACGGAAGCCCGCGATGGCCTCGCTGTCGAGGGGATCGTGCTCGAGGATGCGCTGCGACAGCAGCATGGCCTCGGACCAGTTGCGGCCCGCCAGGGCCAACCGCAGCGCCTGTGCTGGGTCCTCGGCGTCGGGGGGGATCTTGACGCCCGGCGCGTCGTGGGCGCGCTCGGGTTTGACCATCATGTAGGTGCCCGCACCGAAGTAGCTGCCGACGGGGGTCGAGGATTTCGGGATCATCCGCGACGCCGACGCCGACGGGGCTGGCGCAGGCGCTGGCGGCACCACAAACGGTGTCGGGGCCGGGGCCGCAGGCGGTGCTGGGGCCGGTGCGGGTTCGTCGTCGATGTCGATGTCGATGTCGATGGCCGGGGGGCTGACGACGACGGGGGGCGCAACCACCGCCGGCAGTGGCGCTGGTGTGGGCTTCGGCAACGACGGCGCCACCACAGGCGCTGGGATCGCGGGCACGGGTGCTGGTGCTGGTGCTGCGGGTGCTGGCGCTGGGGTTTGCGTGGGTCGCGGAAACACGCCCGCTGCCGACGGAAATGCCACCGCGGGCGCTTCAGGCTCGGGCACGACGAACGCCGCGGGCACCGCAAACGGCGACAGCGGTGCTGGCGCTGGCGGCGCGGTGGTCGCGGTTGTCGTCGGAATCGAAAGCGGTGCTGGCACTGAAAACGGCGTGAGCACCGGGTTTGGAAACGCCTGCGCCGGCGTGGCGGAGCGCGGGATCACCATCGACATGCCGCGCGGGCCAGCAACGATCGATGCCCCCGACGACGCCAACGCCTGCGGGGTCAGCTGCTCGGGCCGCACCGTCGCTGACGTAAGCAGCGGTTTGACGAGGCTGCGGCTCGCGAGGTCGTACAAACGCGCGTACGTTTGAAAGTCCATCGCGCGCAGTTCGAGTGCTGCTTCGCCCACCGATCGCCCCGTCGACATCAGCTGCACCAGCCGCCGATCAAACGGGCTCTCGACGAGGGCAGGGTCGATCAAGACTTCGACGCGCGTGGCGTCGGACGGAAACACACGGCGGATCTCGCCCCACATCTGTTGGCGTGCAGCGGCTTCAGAGGCGACTTCGCGCAGGTCAACCGCGCGCTCGCAGTCGAGCTCGGTGTTGGCGTCGACGTCGAGGCTGAGGCGCCACTGACCCTCGGTCCAGCACAACACCTCGAGCAGGCCTTCGCGCGTTTTGAACGTAAGCACACGCTGCAGCTGCTCGGTGCTGATCGCGTCGACCATCACGAGCACGCGGCCCAGGGGGACCTTCGTTTCCTTCTGCGTGTCGAACGCGCGCTGCAGCTGATCTTCATCGATGTGATTGAAGTTGATGAGATGCTGGCCGAGGTATTCGCGCGGATCGGACGACGACGCCTGCACGCACAGGCCTTCGCGCAACGTGAAGTGCGCCTCGATGCCACGACGACGGACCGTCAACGTGCCCGTCAGCCGCCGGCTCGCGGCCCAGACGGCGGCGTCTGCCACCGGCATCAGCTCAATGTCGCCACCGACCGTCGCCATCACCGCTCCACGTGTTGCTCGCTGTTACGTCGCTGCCACAACGACGGTCAATGTTGACGACGCACACCACCACGTCAGGACATCGTGCTGCGGTGGAAAAAGTTAAGCGTGTGCTTGAAACATTCTGCTCCTGCATGAGCAGCAGATCCCTCGGAGTGGTAACGACGCTCCATGCACGCTGCTGTTGCCCCTCGCTTGTTCTCCGTCGTCCTCGCTGCTGGCAAGGGCACCCGCATGAAGAGCGCGCGCCCAAAGGTGCTGCACGCCGTCCTCGGCAAGCCGTTGGTCGATTGGGTGATCGACGCCGTGCTCGTCGCCGGTGCCACCGACGTCGTTGGTGTCGTGGGTCACGGTGCAGAAGCGGTCACGGCGGAATTGCGCGCGCGCTACGGCAGCCGTGTGGGCACGGTGGTGCAAACCGAACAACGCGGCACGGGCCACGCGGTGTTGTGTGCGCTGCCCGCGATCCCCGACAACGTCGACGACGTGCTCATCGTCTGCGGCGACACCCCGCGGCTCGGTGCGGAGCAGCTGCGTTCGCTCGTTGCGCAGCGTCGCACGAGCAACGCGTTGGTCGCGATGTGGACCACGATCGTCGACGAGCCCCGTGGCTACGGCCGCATCGCCCGCGATGCGAGCGGCTCCGTGCAGGCGATTGTCGAGGAGAAAGACGCAACGGCCGAGCAGCGGGCGATCACTGAGATCAACCCTGGCGTCTACTGCGTGCAGGCCGCGTTTCTGCGTCGAGCATTGCCGCAGCTGTCACCAAACAACGCTGCAGGCGAGCTGTACCTCACCGACATCATCGCTTTGGCAGTCGCTGAGCGTGCGGGCAGTGTGGTCACGTTGGTCGTCGACGTCGACCTCACCCAGGGCATCAACGACCGCGTGCAGTTGGCCGAGGCCGAAGTGTGGGCGCGCGCTCGTCGTGCGCGGCAGTTGCGGCTCGACGGCGTCACCATTGTGAACGAGGCCAGCACCACCATCGAGGCCGACGTGGTCGTGGGCACCGACGTCACCATCGAGCCGGGTGTGTCGCTGCGTGGGCAAACCATCATCGGCAACAACGTCACGCTTGGGCAGGGCAGTGTGATCACCAACTGCCGCCTCGACGACGGCGTCGTCGTTCACCCCTACTCCGTCTGCGACAACGCCTACGTGCGCAGCAATGCCGTTGTTGGGCCGTTTGCGCGCTTGCGCCCCGAAGCCGACGTCGGCGTGGGAGCCCACGTCGGCAACTTCGTCGAGCTGAAAAAGACGAAGCTTGGTGCGGGCAGCAAGGCCAACCACCTCGCCTATCTCGGTGACGCCGACATCGGTGCGGGCGTGAACGTCGGAGCCGGCACCATCACGTGCAACTACGACGGCATCGGCAAACACAAGACCACGATCAACGACGGCGTGTTCGTCGGCAGCAACAGCACGCTGGTGGCGCCCATCGCGATTGGCGAGGGTGCGTACGTCGCCGCCGGCTCCGTCGTCACCGAGTCCGTGCCCGCCGATGCCATCGCCTTTGGTCGTGCCCGGCAGGAGAACAAAGCAGGCCGTGCAGCCGACCTGCGCGCGCGCAACGCTGCCCGCGCGAAGAAGCACTGAGCGCTGTTGTCGTCGTTGTCGTCGTCGTCAGGCGGGCTGCCAGGCGGCGATCTCGTCGAGCCAGGCACGGGCGCGTGCGTCGGAGGGCATGCGCCAATCACCACGCGGGCTCAGCGCCACGATGCCCACCTTCGGGCCATCGGCGGTGCAGCTGCGCTTGAACTGGTTCGTGAAGAACCGACGCACAAACAGCGTGAGCCATTTGCGGTGTTCATCAGCGCTGTAGCGCGGACCAAACGCGTGCACAGCGAGGTCGAGGATCGACGACGGCACACGCCCGCAGCGCACGAAGTGAAACAAGTAGAAGTCGTGCAGCTCGTAGGGCCCGATGCGTTCTTCGGTGAGTTGCGCGATGGCCCCCTGCGCGTTCGTGGGCAGCAGCTCGGGCGAGATCGGCGTGTCGAGGATCGAAAACAGCACCTCGCGCAGGGCGGTGGCATCGCCTTTGTCGGCGTGACCGGTCCACGTCGTCACGCGCTCGTTGGCGACCCAGCGGATCACAAACTGGATGAGCGTTTTGGGCACGCCGGCGTTCACGTCGTACATCGAGATGTGGTCACCCGAGTACGTCGACCACCCCAGGGCCTTCTCGCTCAAATCACCCGTGCCCACCACGAGACCACCGACGTCGTTGGCGATGTTCATCAACACCAACGTGCGCAGCCGCGCCTGCACATTTTCCAGCGTGGCATCGCCAAACGCCGGATGCGCGCGCACGCGCTCGATCAACGCCTCAACGCTGCCGACAACGACGTCACCGTCGAGGGCCGCGGGGTGACCAATCGCGGCCAGCACGATGCGCGACATCTCGGCAATGCTGATGGTGCGCATGGTGGCGCCCAGTGCTTCGCCGAGGGCGATCGCGTTGTCCTTCGTGCCCGTCGACGTGCCAAGCCCCGGCATGGTGATGCCGATGAGCTCGCTGCGCGGCCGCCCCATCATGTCGAGCGACGTGGCCGCGACGAGGGCAGCTTGCGTGGAATCAAGTCCACCAGAAATGCCAAGCACCAACTTCGGTGACCACGTCTTCGTCGTCATCGCCTGCATGCGCGTGGCGAGCGCGTTGGTTTGGATCTCAAACACCTCCCACGCGCGTGTGGCCAACGTGTGCGGGTCTTGCGGAATGAACGGCCACGGCGACACCGCGCGCTTCAACGTTGTCGACGACGTCGCAGGCCACAACGTAAACGGCACGTGGCGAACATCGATCGCGTTGTCGACGGCGCAATCGCCAAACGTGGTGCCCACGGTGCGCTCGTGGCGAATGGCTTCCACGTCGACATCAACACTCACGAGCTGCGGCTCGCGGCTGAAGCGTTTGCTCTCAACCAACACCGCACCGTTGTCGACGATGAAGGCGTCGGCATCAAAGGCGAGGTCGGTGCTGCTCTCGCCGGGGCCCGCGGCAACGTACAGGTAGGCGCACTTGCCGCGCTCACTTTGGCTCTTCGCCAACAAGCGCCGCAGGTCGGCTTTGCCAACGGTGAAGTTCGACGCCGACAGGTTCGCGATGATCGTCGCCCCGGCCCCCACCAGCTTCGCCGACGGTGGCACCTGCACCCAGAAGTCTTCGCAGACCTCGACACCAACGACGACGTCTTCGCGTTCAGCACCGTCGATGTCGTGGGCGGCAAACAACAGGTCGGTGCCAAAGGGCACGCGCTCGCCGAGCAACACACAGCTGCTGCCCGAGGCGACTTCGCGTCCTTCGCGAAACCAGCGCTTCTCTTCGAACTCGCGGTACGTCGGCAGATACGACTTCGGCACCACGCCCAACACACGCCCGCCCTGCACGGCGACAGCGACGTTGTACACGCCCAGCGACGTGCGCAGCGGCAGGCCCACGAGGGCCAACGGGTTCAGCGTGCTGCTGGCTTTCACCAACACACCGAGGGCCTGCTCACACGTGCGCAACAGCGTGTCGTCGTGCAGCAGGTCGCGTGCGGAGTACGAGCTCAACCCCAACTCGGGAAACACCACCAGGGCCACGTCGTCGTCGTGGGCCTGTTGCCACAACACACGGGTGCGCTCGGCGTTCTCGAGTGGGTCGGCGATGGCCACGACGGGGACAGCAACAGCGGTGCGAACAAATCCACGCATGGGCTGCATGTAGCAGGACGTCGGCAAACGTGCGCAGCGGGCTCGTCCCACCGATCTGTGACGCCAGCACCTTCAGTGTGGCGGCGAGTCACCGATGGCGGACACATGGACACCACCACCGCCTTCGTTGATGACGCTGCTCCACCGCGCGGGTTCGATGCCCCCGACGTCGTCCATCTCGAAAGCGGGCTGCGCGCGTGGTTCGCTGCGCCATGTGCGGTGATTACACAGGTCCCCCGACCTTCCCGTACATCGCCCGTCGAAGGTGACTTCTACCGCTCGTGTTTGCTCGAAGCGTTGGGCGCGTTGTCCGACA
>JBIKRQ010000055.1:0-23911 GCA_044349155.1 Myxococcota bacterium | reverse complement strand
TAGACAACAGCGAACGAGCCGAGAGGCACGAAATCGAGCGCCGAAACGGCAATGACGTCGTCGAACACAAGTTTGACGACGTCATCGTCGCGCCCAAAGCGCCATTTTTCAGCAACCTGCTAGAGCGGCCCGATCACGACGGCACACGCGGCGTTCGGCACGAGAATCGGCGTCAGTGGTGCTGTGAGATACAGCCGAGGCGCATCATCTGCGCCCTGAGCGTTCAGCCGCCCCTCGACGCCGTCGGTGATGGTGTCGAAGTCGGAGTCGGCGTCGCGCCAGTTCTCAAGGCCGTCGTCGTCCACGTCTCCGGTCTCGAAATCGCCAATTTCCCAGGTGTCCCACAGACCATCGCCATCGGTGTCGGGGTCGTTGGGGTTGCTGTTGCGCAAGACTTCGAGGGTGTCAGGGATGCCATCGCGGTCGCTGTCGGACACGTCTGGCACGCAGGCTGCGGAATCCAGGGGAACGCACGGGTCGCCGTCGTCGACGTCGAACATGGCTGGGAGGCAATCGCGGTCACGGTCGCCGTTGAGGAGACCGCCTTCTAACGAATCAGGCAGACCATCGCCGTCCTCGTCCGTGTCGAGCGCTTCGTCCACGATCGCGTCGCCATCGATGTCCTCCGGAATGGCAAACAGGAGACAGCCTTCGCCTTCACCTTCACCTTCGCCTTCGCCCTCTTCACCTTCACCTTCGCCCTCGCCCTCGCCCTCGCCCTCGCCCTCGCCCTCGCCCTCGCCTTCACCTTCGCCCTCTTCGCCCTCGCCCTCGCCCTCGCCTTCGCCCTCGCCCTCTTCGCCTTCTCCCTCGCCCTCTTCGCCTTCTCCCTCGCCTTCTTCGCCTTCGCCCTCGCCTTCGCCTTCTCCCTCGCCTTCTTCGCCTTCGCCTTCGCCTTCTCCCTCACCTTCGCCCTCGCTTGCGAACACGCCGCTCTCATCGTCGCAGCGGATCCACGACGGCAAACTCGCGCGCACAAAGGGCCGGATCGCCGAGCAGTCGCGGGCGTAGAGCGGTGCTGACGCGTCGGTCAAACCCGCGATCGGCTCGTTGATCACGAGCTGCTCGACGACGACGGTGGTGCCCGTGGCGACCGAGAAGGGGGCTGCGAACTGCGCGCGCCCATGGAACTCGGTGTCGCCGACGGACGCGAGTGTGCCTGACACCTGCGAGAGCGCACCGACGTGACGCGCGCCGACCTCGACGACGCCATCGGTGAGCAGGGTCCACGCACGCTGGTTGCTCGTTTGCACCAGGCGGCCGACGGTCGACGTTCCCCCACGCAGCAACACGGTGCCGGTGCCAAGCACCGACGACGACGACAGCTCGATGGTCCCCGTGACGTCGAGAATGCCGGCGCCAACGGGGGGGGCTGCCGCCGCAGAAGTCGCCTGCGCCGTCGAGGGTGACGTGCAGCGCGCCAAGTCCGCCCTGTCCGGTGAGCACCGCGGTGCTGCCGCGCACGTCGAGGTCGCCGGTGATCGAGGGGGCCGTGATCGGCGAGACCACGCAGCCGCGGTTGGCCAGCGTCAGCGCCGGCAATGTGCCAGCCAGGGTGGCCGTGTTGACGACGTCGACCGGGCCAATGCTCGAGGCCCAGGTCGCGTTGCTCAAGAACTGGCGGCCATGCACCGTGAGGGCGCCGCTGCCGCGTTCGATGTCGACAGCGAGGGCAAAGACGTCGGCGACGTCGAGCGAACCGCGATCGACTCTGGGCGAGCGTGTGCCGGGCTGCAGCAAGATGCTGTGGGCCGAAGTCGGCAGCACCGCGGGCGTCCAGTTGGCGGCCTCGTCCATCGCTTCGCTCGTCGAACCGTTCCAGGCGAGCAGGCCAGTGGCGTTATCGGCGCTGTCATCAACGACGACGACGAATGCGTTGACGACGACGTCGTGGTCGCCATCGCTGGCGTGCTCGATGGCCGTGATCGAATAGACGTGCGGCGACGTTGGCGTACCGGTGGCGGTGAACCGCCAGGTGCCATCTTCGAGCACCGAGATGGTGCCGTAGCCGCTGATGACCTCGTCGACGATCAGCGGGAATTCGATGTCGTCGTTGTCGGGGTCGGTGACGACGAACGTGCCCTCAGCGCTTTGCCCGTTGGCAGCCAGGATCAACGCGCTGCGCGGAAACGCGGTGCGGTTGACGTCGACGGGGGCAACGCGGGCACCGGGCAGGCACACGTTGACGAGATCTTCGCAGTAGTAGTCGTTGCCGTTGTTGCAGTCGCCGTCGGCGTTGCATGGGTGCCAGCGATCGGCACGAACGCCGAGCAACTCGACAGCAGCAACGACGCCACAGCCACAAACGCATGGGCCGTAGCCTACTGCCTCAGCGCTTGCCGTGCTGTGACCTGCGCCCGCCTGTCCGTCGCCGTGCCAGCAGGGCCAACGCGACGCCGCCCAGCGCGAGTTCACCCGTGCTGTGACAGCCGCAGCCGGGGACGACGGAGTTGCCGAACACCCGAGGCTCGTCGTCGGCTTCGCCCTCGCCTTCAGCGGCTTCACCTTCGCCCTCGCCCTCGCCCTCGCCTTCGCCTTCGCCCTCACCTTCGGCGGCCGCGCACACGCCGCGCACGGGGTCGCAGGTGCCGCTGCTGCAGCCCGCACGTTCGCAGCCGACGACGCAGACGCCCTCAACACACACCGCATCGCCGGTGCACGTCGTGGTGCTTGCGCAGCTGCCGCCCACAACGACGTCGCCATCGCCGCGCCACGAGAGGCTGAAGGCGTCGATGCCGATGGGTTCGTTGTCGTCGGCACCGCCATTGCCTTCGGTGAGCACGTCGACGGTGAACGCGGTGTTTGCCAGCAACTCCACCTCGCCGAGCGGTGCAAAGAAGCCGCCGTTGACACTCTGGTCGAGCGTGAAGCGTTGGCTGCCGCCGCGCGCGGTGACGACGATGGCGACCCGCGGTTGGCTCGCCGGCGACAGCGGCACCCACCCGGCGAAAAGGAAGCGCCCCGACGATGGTGCGGTCCCCGCGAAGCGGCCCACAACGCGGCCCGGGACGCTCGGCGTGACGACGTGGAAGGCATCGCGGTAGCCGCCTTCGTCGACGACGGTAACGCCGCTTGCATCACCCACCAGCGAGAAGCCAGGGTCGGCGTCGTCGAGGATCACACTGCGCGCGTTTGCAGGCGGGCACCCGCTGGGTGGGCACACCTCGGTGCAGGCGTCGGTGTGCGACGGCTCGGGCACGGCGATCTCGACGTCGAACAGGCCACTTTGGTTGGGGATGCCGCGGCACACGCCGTCGACACAACAGGCGGCGATGTTGCCGCTGCACAACGGCGGATACGTGGGCGCCACCGCGTCGACAAGGAGCTCGCCGTCGACGGTGTCGGGGGACTGCAGATAGCCCCAGACGATCTCCTGGTACGGATAGTCGCGTCGCGCAGACGAACCAGGTGAACGAAACGGTGCGCGCCCGACGACGTGGTCGGGGTTGCTGGGATTGTTGCTGTAGACGAAGCCGTTGTAGGCCCAGACCGCGAAGTACCAACTCTCGAGGAGCGATGGGTCGCTGTCGCCGAAGTGGCCGCCGAAGCTCTGATCGCCATTCCACTTCTGCGCGAGGATGTCGGCCCCCGCCGCGACGTTGATGGCCGCACTCGATTGAATGCCCGGATAGTTCGCCGCCCCCGACGTCACCTGCATCACGCCGAAGCCGCAGTCGAACGAAATCACCGTTGGGCCATCGCCGCCGCAGAACTGCTCCACACCACTCTCGGTGGCGGCAATCGCGGGCAACAACCGACACGGAAATGGCGCGTTGGTCGACGTGCGCGCAGGGCCCGTTTCAATCGCGTCGATGCTCGGCAGATCAGCGCCGACGGTGCGCTCGGCCGTCGACGTGAACAGCTCGCGCCAGGCGGTGACGTCGGGGTCTGTGCCCTGTACTGGCTGGTACGTGCACGAGGTGCAGGGGTTGGGGCAACTGCCCGAGGCGCACTGCCCAGCGAGGGCCAACGCCAACAACGCGGCGATCATGGCGTCACCTTCGCGCTGTTGATGCCGTAGACCGTGACGACGTCACCGACTGGGGGTGCCAACAACAACGCACCTCCGCCTGTGTGAAGCGCCCACAGCTCGGCAGGCAACGCAGCACCACGATCGACGAGCGCGACCACGAGCACGGCACCATCCGCTGTCATGGTCTGCGGTCGGGCGATGCCCACGCGCGCGCCGGGCCAGCGCACAAAGCCAGTGCCGTCGTCGACGACGATGCTGCCATCTTTGCGTCCACTCGCTGCTGCAGCACGCGCACCGCTCACGATCGGCGAGAGGCCGAGCAGGCCTTCGGCAATCACCTTGCCGGTGTCGAGCGTGCCGTTTGGCGGAATCTGCACCAGCCGCGAGCGCGTGCTGGTGGGCAGCTGCACGTCGACGAGCAGGCTACCGTCGGAGCGCAGCGAAGCACCGCGAAACGCACCAGCACCCAACACGCGACGGCTGAGCGCACCGTTGCGCCAGTCGAGACGCTCACCGCTGCCCGTGCCACTGGCCACGAACACCGACGTGCTGCCCGCCACCGGCGACAACCACGGCACGTCGACGACGAACACCCGCCGTCCTGTGTTTACGTCGATGACTTCGGGGCCTTCGCGTTGGCCTTCGCGTTGCCGTACCGCGATGACGTGGGCGCCCTCTGCCTCGCGTGCTTGCTGTGGTCGCTGGTTGCGCGTGAGGTCGAGAGCGCGCGTGTCGACGACGCGAGCGGTGGCGGTGTCGACGAGGAGCAGGCGTCCATCGTCGGGCATCACCAGCGCGAGCTGACCGTTGCGCAACAGTGTCCCCGTGGGTGTGGCGCCCGCCGCATGGTCCAAGGTGCCGAGGACGCGCTGCTTGCCGGTGTCGAGGTCGATGGCGAGCAGGCGTGTGCTGTTGGCATCAAGCCCGGCCACGCCAACAACGACGTCGCTCGCCGCGGCCGACGACGTGAACACCACCCAGGTCAGCAGGCCCGCAAGCACAGTACGCATGGCGCGAGTATGCCGCGCACGACGCCGTGACCGAGCGCGAAGTTTTGCCTGCGCCTTCGGCTGCCGCCGCACAACGTGAACAGATCTGCGACCGGGTCCGCCATGTCGGGGGATGTGGTCGCGACAATGCATTGAAATCGCGTGTATTTTTTCGTCGAGGTCCGAGCGGACTTCAGCACGTGTGTGTTGCGCCGACATGAGGGGGATGCAGAGCGCACGTGGTGTTGTGTGGTTGGGGGTCGCGTTGGCGGCGTTGGGCGGTTGTGCCCGGCTCGACCTGAGCGACACCGCGTTGCTGCGTTGCACGACGAACGAGGCGTGCCCGTCGTCGTGGCGGTGCGCGGCCACCATCGAGCGCTGCGTACCCGAGGGCGGCGACGACCTGCTTGGCCCGCAGCTGCAAACGAGCACCCTGCAGGTCGACGACGGCCCCCTCACCGCGGGCACCATCGTGGGGCCAGGCGCGACGGCCGTGTGGCACTTCACCGTCGACGAGGCGGTGTTCTCGGCACCGACGGCGGTGCTGGTGAGCGACCTCGATGTGCCGTCGTTGCCGATGGCGGTGCTGCTCGACGACGACGCTGCGGGCTACTCGATGGAATTTCGCGTCAGCAGCGATGCGGGCACCGCGGTGCTCACGCCGGTGGTCTCGCTCGTCGACCGCGTGGGCAATCCATCGCTGGTGGAGTTGTTGTCGCTGCCCATCGACACCGTCGCTCCGGTGGCCGCCGGCATCACGCTCACCCCTGCTGACTTCGCCATCGACGACACCGTGGCCGTGGCGATCGACGCGCTCGACGACCACGCCATCGCCGCCTGCATCAAGGCTGTTGACGACGACGCGACCGACGCTGCTGCGATCGTGGCGTCGTGCATCGACTCCGACTTTGGCGCCCTCGCACGCACGGTGACGTTGCCCGCTGGCAACGGCGAGAAGCGCATCGTCGCCGTGGTGCGCGACGAAGCCGGCAACGTGGCCGCACCGCTGGAGGCGCGCGTGGTGCGCCTGGAGGGCGGGACCGTCGAGAGCACGGTGACGCTCACGCGGCCAGCCGGGCAGCAGGAGGTGAAGCCCGGCGACACCATCGACGTCGACGTGGTGCTCACCCCGGGTGCTGAGCCAACCGCCACGCGCCTGTTTGTCGATGGCACCGCCCGCGATGTGGTGGTGGGCTTTGCCAGCGTCGCCAGCGATCGCGTCGAAGGAAGCTTTGTGGTGCCCGCCGACGTCGTCGATCGCAGCACCCTTGAGCTGCAGGTGACAGCCTCCTTCCTCGGACGCGACAGCGATCCCGACCAAAGCCGCAGCGACACGATCACTGTCGATGCCATCGCTCCTGCGATCGACCTCGCCGCCCTGTCCCTCGCCGTGAGCGACCGCACTGTTCATATCGACGTGCGACAACTGCGACCCGACACGATCCAGCACTTCCTCATCGACGGCGACCTCGACAGCGGTGGCGGCACCGTCGACTTCGCCACCAGCATCGATGTGGTGCTGGCAGAAACAGCCGAGAGCGATGCACTCGATGCGATCAAGGTGCGCGATGTTCGCCTGCGCGCCGTCGACGGGGCCGGCAACGTCAGCGACGAAGACACGCTCCGCTTTCGCCTGCTGCCTGATGCAGCCCTGGGCTCCCTCGAACTGCGCAACGGCGAGCGCCAGGTGGTTTCGGGCTTGAAGACGCGTACGCGCGATCCCGTTGCGTTTGGTGGCACCGTCGAGGACAGCGCCGCACTGCTCGTCGCTGGTTCAGCACAGTTGGTGTACCTCAACGACGACGGCGTGGTGGTGTGCCAACAAGCGGCGCCGTCGTTGGGGCTTGAGCAGGGCGTGTTTGTTGGCAGCACCCGCACCACGGTGTGCGCCGAAGGTGTGGCGGCCAGCGTGCATCTCGAGGTGCAGATCGCCTTTGCCGGTGGCCTGCCCACGGTGCTGTCGAGTGCCGACCTGTTCATCGACAACGATGTGCCCACGGTGACGGCCCTGGCATTCGTGCCCGTCGGCGATCAGCGCAACAACACCACAAACAGCACGTCGGTGCAGGTCACACTCGAGGCCAGCGATGCGCACGGTGCCACGGTCGCCTTCAGCGGCGACGTCATCGACGACGGTGTGGTCAGCGTGGCCAGCGCCATCGACGGACAGCGCACCTTCGACCTGACGTTGGTGTCGCTCAACGGCGGCGCGGTGGCGACGCGGACGATCATCGCCGAGCTGGAAGACGAGGTCGGCAACCGGACGCTGCGGGTGTTGAACCTCGTTGTCGACACGGTCGCTCCGGCCCCACCGCGCATCGGCGAAGCGCGCGTGCTCGAGAGTGCCGCTGCACCAAACGATCCGCTGTTCACGACAACAGCCAACGCGGTGGAACTCGTGGTGCAGTCGCCGGTGATCGACAGCGCCGATCGCCTGTTGGTGCTGGTCGACGACGACGCTGTCGCTGTCGCTCCGGTCGAGGTTCGCGGACCCAACAACCGCTTCACGCTGCCGGCGGGAACGGGGCGCGTCTCGCTCGTGTCGGTCGACGACGCCGGCAACCGCAGCAGCGGCAATCCGGTGATCACCGTCCCTCGTCTCGTCGTCAGCGCCCTGCCGACGCACCCGTTTGGACCGACACCTTCGACCTTCACGATCACGTCGTCGGTGACCGCCGGCAGCCTCGGCGTGAGCCTGCCGGCAGCGTTGTCGGTGCGCATCGGTGCTGCCACCGCGTCGTGCGTGCCGAACCCCGCGGCGGTCGACACCGAGGTGCAGTGTTCGGTGGTGCTCGCGGCAGGGCAGGCGCCGGAAGGCCGCGTCGGCGACGTGGGCGCCGCGGTGATCCGCGTCGACCTCACGGCACCCCGCGTGGTGGCCACCAGTGGCACGGCGACGATCGTCGACACCACGCCTCCTGTGCTGAGCAGCGAACGCGACATCCTCGACGTCGTTGCCGTGGGCCGTGGGGCGGCCGACCTGGTCGTTGGCGATGCCGACGCCGTCGTCGACTTTGCGGGCAGCACGCGCGTTGGCGATCTGTTCGCGCCAACCGTAGCGGTCACGACCGGTGCGACGCGCCACGACGGCACGGCCGCTGCCGACGGCTCGTTCACCATCGACGTGGGCGACTTCGGTGACGACGTGGGCAGCGCTGATGTCATCGTCACCGCCACCGACGCGGCGGGCAACGTGGGCGTGCCCGTCACGCTGTTCAACGATGTCCGTCGGCCAGGCGTGGTGGTCACGTTGTCGGCAGCGCGCTTCCGCGGCGGTGAGATTGGCGTCGACGTGGTGGTCAGCGATGCGTCGGCGGTTGCCCCACCGCAGGTCACCATTGGTGGTGCTGCAGCCACGGTCACGTCGTTGTCGTCGACGCACTTTGCGGCAGCGTTGGCCGTGGCCGTGCCCGTGGTCAATGGTGCACGCAGCGTGGTGGTCGACGTTGTCGATGCCGCCGGCAACACCCAGCGCGTCACCCGCAGCGTGACCGTCGATGGCGTGGCCCCAACGATCACGCCGCGTGTTGCCGCACGCACCAACCAGGCGCGTGTCGAGGCCGACGTCGCAGATGCTTCGGGATCGGTGGCTCGTGTTGACGTCGAGGTGCGCGATACGGATGGCAACGGCATCGCGTTTTCGGGGGCACTGTCGCGCGTGTCGGGCAACACGTTTGCGACCGCGGTCACGGGCCTCAGCGACGGCCATACCTACAGCGCGACCTTCAGCGCCGTCGACGACGTGGGCAATGCTTCCTCCGCCGGTGCCGTGTTTGTGTTCGACACAACGCCACCGCAGGTGCGGCTCACCGTCGACAACAGCGACCCCTACGAAACACGGGTGCCGTTCTCGGTCGAGGTCGTCGGTGATGTCGACCTGTCGACCCTCGAGTGTCGCATCGACAGCACACGCAGCGATCGCTTCGGCTCGTGCGACAACGCCACCTTCGGCGTGTCGTCGGGGGTGCTGGTCGTTGCCCCCGGAGCGCACCTGTTGGCCGTGCGCGCGCACGATGCCGCGGGCAACCAATCCGCCAGCGACGAGGTGGTCTTCACGGTGCGCGCTCGACGCACGTTGGCCGGTGGCGACGGCGTGTGGTGTGCCATCGACGATGACGACAACTCGATGCAGTGCTGGGGCAACCAACATGGCGAACTCGACGCCGGCGGCATCGCTGGACCTGTTGGACCGCGCGCCATGCCGCCAGAAGCGGCGTTCATCCAGCACCGCTGGCGCAAGGTCGCGGTGCGCAAAGGCACCATCTGCGCCCTCGACACCAACAACTTCGGCGTCTTTTGTTGGGGCGACAACAGCAACGCACGCGCACTTCGCTCCGTCCCCGTGGCCGGCCTGCCGAGCTTCGGCGCGGTCACCGAAGTGCCGATGGTGGCCGGGCAAACCGACGTGGCGTTGGCAGGGAACTTCCTCGACATCGCGCTGTTTGACGAGGGCGGCTGCGTCATCGACGCCACGCACCAGTTGCAGTGTTGGGGCAAGAGCTTGTTCAACACCTTTCAGGAGCCGCAGGCAACGTTACAGCCGGTCGGCTTCGACAGGTTCGACACCGTTGTCGCTGCTGGCCGCGTGGTGTGTGCATCGAGCTTCGCCGGCGACGCCGCGTGCTTCGGTGAAAGTTCGCGCGGGCAGACACTCACGAACACCACCACGCCCGGGGCGATCGATGTCAGCGTGGCCAGCGATGTCGGCGACATCAGCACGGGCGGGGGACACAGTTGCGCAATCCGCCGTCAGGACCGCGCCGTCATCTGTGCGGGCAACGATGACGCCGGTGCTGTGAGTGGCTTTGAGGCCGTTGGTGCGGCACCCGGAGCGGTGCATACAAGCCAACTTGGTGTGGCGGTGCGCGTGGTCGCTGCGGGTGACCGCACCTGCGCTCTTGGTGTCGATGGCCGCGTGCGGTGTCAGGGCGAGCTGGCGCACGGTGAGATTGCTGCGAGCGGACGCATCGTTCAGCCCGCCTTTGGCGTCGTACCGGTCATCGACGGCGAGTACGACGACGTCACCGCCGACGACGGCACCATCTGCGGCATCGAGCGCGGCACCGCCCGTGTGCTGTGCGTGGGCGAAAACGGCGGTGGTCAGATCGACCTGCAGGGGTTCACGCCTGCCGAGCCGTTCACTGGCACGCAGCTGCCGTCGAGCGTGCGTCGCCTGGCGATGGTGGGCCGCACGGTGTGTGCGTCACTCAACAACGGCCAGCGTTTCTGCATGGGTGACAATCCGCGCAACCGCTGGATCGTCGATGGCCGTTTCTTCCGCTTCACCAGCGATGTGCTGACGGAAGTGTTCACGACGAACACCGGCGCTGACGACCAGCTCGCGCTGGCCGACGACTACGCCTGCACCGTCAGACGCGACACGTTCACCGCCGCCAGCGGCCTGGTGTGCGTGGGCGACCCGTCGGCACCACTGGCGCGCACGGCGTCGAGGTTTGAGGCGCTCGAGACATCCACTGTCATCACGCTGCCGTCGTTCACCGTTCGTTCGATCGCCCTCGCCGACACCTTTGGCTGTGTCGCGGGCGACAGCGATGTTTCTTGTTGGGGGCGGTTGCCCACAACCGGGCAGACCACCGTTGCCCCGGTGCTGGTCTCCGTCGGTGGTCCCGTCGGGCAGATCGACGAACTCGCTGTGGGCGACGAGCACGTGTGCCAGCGAACCAGCACCGGCGTGCAGTGTCTGGGGAGCAACAGCGCCTCGCAGCTGGGCAGCGCCGGGGGAAACACAGCGACGCTGCGGAGCATCACGGCCACCGCTGGCGGCGTCAGTCTCAACGACGGTGCTTTCGGGTTTTCGCCACGCCGCATCGCCGCACGCGGCGCGACGACGTGCACGACGACGTCGACAGGGCCTGCCTGCTGGGGATCGAATGCGGGTGGGCTTGCTGGTGCCGCAGCGGGCTTCTTTGGCGGACCGGCGGCGTTTCCATCGGTGCCGGTGCCACGCAAAGTCGACAACTGGGACGCGCAAACCGGCAGTTGCACTGCCAGCGACGTCGACGTGGGTCGAGAGCTTGCCTGCGCGACGTGCGGCAACCGCGGCATCTTTTGTTGGGGCGGTCGCGAGCCCATCGCCAACGACCCCGACTTCCTGCTGCAGGTCGACGACGACTTTGGCTACTCCGAAGTGGCGGTCTCCGACGACGGCGTGGTGTGCGCCGTGCAGTTTGGCTCGACGGTCCGCTGCTTTGGCGACCTCTCCTTTGGCCTGTCGGACACGGGCAACGGCTTTCGTGAAACAGCAACTGAAGTGGTGCTTCCATGATCACGCGCGCAACCCTTGTTCGTATGACGCTCATCATCTCAGTCGCCCTCGCCAGCGCCGCGCACGCGGAGGCGAGTGAGCGCTGCGAGCTGCGCTCGACGTTGAAGGTGGCCAGCAAGGGCGCCTGGAAGGCGATGCCGAAGGGCGCTGTCGTCGAGGTGTTCAAGCGCGGCCCCACCTGGAGCGATGTCGTCGTCAAAGGTGTGCGTGGACGCGCAGCCACCGAGCAGCTCAACACCGTCTGCCGCGCCATCGAGGATGCTTCGCCTGCACCCGCACCGAAGCAGCCCGACGCTGCGTCTGCTGAGCCGGTGACGCCGACCGCGGTCGCACCGATCGCCCCCGTTGCTCCTGCTCTTGCTCCTGCTCCTGCTCCTGCTGCTCCTCCTGCGCCGGTCGTTGCGCCCGCTGCACCAGCACCGGTTGTCGTCGCGACCCCTGTCGCCACTGGTGCGCTTGCCGTTGCGCCGGCCACAGCAAGAGGACCGCTCGCGCCGCCGCGTGCGCTGCGGATCGCCGTGAAGGCCATCGACGTCGACGACGCCGCGCTCTCTCGCGTGCTCACCGACGCCATCGTCGCCGAGCTGCGCAAGCTGCAGCGCGTGGGTGTGATTGGCATCGACGAGGTGCAGGCCATGCTCGATCTCGAGGCGCAGAAGCAGCTCGCTGGGTGCGACGAGTCTTCGTGCATCGACGAAATCGCTGCTGCCCTCGGTGCCGACATCCTGGTGGTGGGCTCGGTCGCTCACGTCGACGAAGAGGTGGTCTTTGGCCTCAAGCGACTGGAGCAAACCCAGGGCCGTGCTGATGGCTCGGTCACCCAGCGGTTGCGTGCTGCGGGCGGTGAAGAGTCGCTCGCGATGGTGGGGCCGGCGATCGAAACGCTGTTCGCCGACTTCCCGTTGCGCGACGGCATGGCCCGCGGTGTTGCGCCTGAACTCGGTCTGCGCCTGAACCCACCGCCGGTACCGCTGTGGGGCTTTGGCATGGTTGCGAGCACGGCGGTCGTCGCCACAGCGGCCGCGGCTGTCGCCGGTGGCATCAACATCGCGGCGTGGGCTGATGGGCAAAGGCTTGCGGCCCAGGCCAACCAGGGCGTGGTCGAGGCGAGCGTGCTCAAGGCGAAGAACGAAGCCGTCGAGACCTCGTTCAGCGTCACGGTGGCCACCGGCAGCGTTGCGGGGGCCGCCGTGGTGGCCACGGGACTCGTCGCGTTGTTCACCGACTTCTACGGCTACCGCGAGTAGCTACTCACGACGCCAGCTGCGCAGGGCAGTCACGTCGAACACCGGTGAATCGGGTGGCTGGTTCACCGTTGCGTTCAGATGACGATCGAACTGCCAGTTGCGCAACGCCGGTGGCATGTAGGAACGATCCCCTTCGCGACCAACGAGCCACTGCGTGTAGACAGGCATCCACCCCAGCACCATCGCACCGCGAAAGATGTGCCGTTCACCGCGCCAGTCTTCCATCAAGCGCATGGCGTTGTGCAGACCACCACCCGATGTCCGCGTCGGCACAATATCGCGGCCGCCTCCGTACACGCCGGCACCGACGAGGCCTGTGAGCAACAACATGTTGTAGCGCGTGGTGCGCGCCGGCCGTTCTCTGAACGACTCGACGTTGAGGTCGCCGTCGTTGGTCGAAACGCCCCAGCGGCTGTGCTCGTCGTCCCACCCGTTCGACAGGGTGGTGACGCTGTCTGATGCAAACATCACCGGGATCCAGTTGGCCGCGCGACGCCCGGTCTCGACGTTGTTGACCTCGGAGGTCTGGTTGATGTCGCCAGCGATGTACATCGGCATGTTGGTCACGACGTTCAAGCCGTTGTCGAGCTGGCGCGTTGCACTGCGCGCATGACTCACGGCGATCGTCGACAACTCCGGCAAGCACCGTCCGTCGCCCTCATCCCCACACGAGGAGCGGTTGAAGTTGAGCGTGCGGCCGTTGATCACGCGCACCGCTGCTGGTCGGACCGACGACCACACGCCGCCAGAGAGGGCGTAGCGCTCGCACTCGGGGATGCGAAACGTGCCCTGGTTGGTCGTTGGCGCCGGATACGACGACACCGCTTCGGCAGGCGTGGCTGTCGGTGCTGCGGCCATCGTGCGCATCAAGGTGTTTTCGAAGATAGGGTTGCCGTCGGCGTAGGGCACTGTGAACGACGCGCTGCTCGCGTTGCCGGTGTGCACGTTGAGCTCATCGGCTTCAACGAAACGGCGGCCCACCACCTGCGCGTGGGCGGTGGCTGCTTCGTCTGAAGGTGCGGCACACAGCGGGTAGGGCAACGGCCCCGTCGTCGACGCGCGCTCGACGGGCACGTGCGGCTGGCGTTCGCCGCTACTGACCCCCTGATCAACAACCACCGGGTTCGGCGGAGGCTCGGCCGTACCGTCGGGAAACACGCTCGCCCCCAACATGGAACCGCGCCACGTGTTCGAGATGAACACGGTGCCGTTGAACGACGGCCACAAGCAGTCGGGGCAGAAGTACGACCCAAGCTCGCCCGGCGTTTTGTCGGCGAGGGCTTCTTGAAACGCGTGCAGATTGAAGTTGAGCGGCAACACGTTGGGTCCAGCCCCAGCGTTCAAGCGCGTGTCTCTGTGGTTGTTGGTGTCGACAAATCCCGTACGCGTCGCCTCGAGCAGCGCAAGCCGCATCCGTCGGCGGAACTGTGCTTCGTCGTCGCCGGCACACAGCCGACCAGCACTCCAGGCTTCATTGCCTGGCGCGAGCGGCACATCGGTACCGTCGGCGGGCAGCGGTTGTCGAGGTGACGGAAAGCCCATGGCGCGAATGCCGCTTTCGCCAAACGTTTCGATCGGCTGCGGCACGGCAGGAACCAACACGTTGTTGCGCACGTCACCAGACAGCAGCGCCGGGTTGCGGCCGCAAAAGCCCGCGTCGTCGCGGTCGCGCGGCGCATACGACACCCGGGTGGATGCTGAAAAACGCGTGTCGGCAAACCGCAGCCCTGGCAGCCAGTAGGTGTTGTCGCCTTCGGTCGGTGGTCCAGCAGAAGGGCTGAACGCGCCAGCGAGCTGCACAGGGGCGAGCCCGCCATACGACACCACCGCCGGCGGGTCGACGTCGAAGCCGCTGCTACCGGCGCGCACACGCCCAAACTGCAGCCCTTGTCCTTCGGGCAACAACTGCCCTTGCGTCACGCCGCTTTCAGCCAGTGCTGCCTGCGCGTGATCGACGAAGGCGTAGTAGCTGAAGCGTCGCGGCGTGGGCGAAGCGCCGATCGCCCGTCGTGCCGACCAGCGTGCTCCCTCGAGCCGTGGATCGCTGCTCTCGTCGAGTGCAGCGCGAATATCGGACTGGCCTACCTCGATCGGCGCGCCGCCTTCCACACCTTCGCCGCGCACACGGGCGACGGTGAATTCACCGGGATGGTCAGACCAGATCGGAATGCCGGGCCACGGACCGTCATCGCCCTCGGCATCAGCGCCGTTGTCGGCACCAGGGTCTTTCACGTACCAAACACCGTCGATGATGCGCAGTTGCGCTTTGTGCGCGAGCTTGTTGCGCGCAAAGCCGGGCGGGTCGTTGACGAGCTGCGGCTCGACGAGAAACCGCGTGTTTGGCCGCGACGAACCAGAGCGCATCACCTGCGACACCGTTGTGCGGTTGGCGGCCCAGCCGCGCTGACTGCGCATCTCGGGGGGATCAACAGGCAGCGTGAGCTCTTGCACCTCGTGGTCGGTGTCCTGCAGGCGCCCGAGGTAGCGCGTGAGTGTGAAGGACCGCCAGCCACCAGGGCACTCACTGTCGCGGCAACCGCTGTCGCTACGTGCTGAAAAGCGCTCCAGCACGCCCGCGTCGAGCAGGCGATCGGGGCGCGGTGGCAATCGCGCTGGGCCACGGGCGCGGTTGCCCACGATGCCGACGTCGTTGCCACCCAGACCACAGTTGTCATCTTCGCCATGAAGAATGCGGTCGACCGCGGTCATGCTCACATCGAGACGAAGCGCCAGTGGCCCACGCACACCAGAGCTTGCGCTCGGGTTGGCGCCACCGCCCAAACAGGTGCGGCCGTTGGTGTGAATGCGGCCACGCATCAGCATGGTCTCTTCGTCGCCGCCGACGAGGTCGAGCAACGGCAGGTCGGCGAACACGAAGAACTGAAACAGCGCAATGCGCCCCAACGACAGCGACTGCTCCGAGCGACAGATCGCGCCCGAGCCACGCCGCTTCGCTTGAAAGCGCATGTCGATCACTTGCAGCTTCACCTCGAGACCAGCAAACGGCCCGGTGGTGATCATCTCGATCGGTGCAGGTTCGGGCACTGGCTTTTCGGGGATGACCAGGTCACGCGCGTCGACGTCAAACCCCGCGGGCGTGATGGCCGGCAACGCGGCGCGCAGTTCCGCTTGCATCGCTGCTTCAGGCACGTCGTCGGCGGTGTTGCGCGCCAAGAATGCCTGCCCAAGCGATGCCAGCTGTCGACCCATGCCATCGCACGCGTAGAACGTGGTGCGTCGATCCAGCATCGACCCCGACGTGCGCGCGCCACGCAAGATGACGCCAAAGAGCCCACCCACGGCGACGCCGAGCAGGCCCATGAGCATCAGCACCATCAACAGCGAGTAGCCTCGACGAGAAACCCGCGTTGGCGTTGAGCCCCGCGTCATGGTTCGCGTCGATGACGTCGGTGACGTCGATGACATCAATGACATGGGCTCCTCTACAGAAACAGCAACAGGTTTCGCAGGTAGGCACGGCCGCCAGCGATCCGCGCTTCGGGACCCGAGCGGCTTGGGCCATCAAAGGCCCGCACGGTGGCGGTGCGTTCTGCGCGCGGAAGAGCGATGACCACAGCGACGTCGATCATGCGGATGAGTTCGGTACCGATGTCGGCCGCGTCGAGATCCTGCGGGATGCGCGCAAAGGTGCGGGCCTCGGTGGTGCGCTGATTCAGCCATTCGTCGTCGACACCATCGGGGGTCTCGGCGAGCACACCATCAAACGGCGTGTGGTCGTAGCCAACAGCGATCTGCAGATCGAGGGCACCTTCAAACAGCGTGCGCTCGAAGCGCTCACGTCCTTCGACGAGGGTCTCGACGAGGCGGCCGGGCCCACCGGCGGTGGGCGGCACAAACCGCCACTCGCGCGCACGCACAAACGCGACCTGTCCACCGACCCACTGCTGCAGGTCTTCGGTGCCGCTGTCACGATCGACGCGGTCGGCGGCCGCCAACTCGCCGTTGGCCGTCAGTCCACCACTGCCGCCGTCGAAGCGGATGAAGCAGCCGCCAGGGGTCTCAGCGATGCCGGCGTCGATGACGACGACGCTGCGCCAGGTGGTGCCCGTCGGCGAGGCAAGGATGGCCTGCAGGCCAATGAACTCGCTGGCCCGCCACGCGGCCGACGTGTCCGCGAGTGCTTGAGGAAAGCCGTCACCGTCGGTGTCTTTGCGCAGGTCAGCCAGGCCGCAGCGCCCGCGGTCGGGATCGGCACGCGTTGGTGAGGGTTGAAACAGTGAGAACCGACCCCCCGACACGTGCTGCATCAGCGTCACCGACGTCGGGAGGGTGCTTGGCACATCGGCGAAGCGGAGCACGTCGCTGTCGTTGGCGCCGCTGTTGTTCTGCACCACCGTGACCATCCACGGGCGCACGGGGCCACCGCCGATGCCTTGCAGTTGGGCGACGAGAAACTCGCTCAGCAGCTGCAGCTCGGCCACTGCTGCATTTGATTGCCCGGTGCGGTTGAGCGTTCGCACAATCATCATCACCGACGACGTGGCAGCAGCGACGATCGCCAACGCCATCGCACTCGCGACCATGACCTCAAGCAGCGTGAAGGCGCGCGCTGTCTTCATCGCGCCGTCCGCAACACAACGGTTCGTTCGCCGCCGGTTTCGTCCCACGCGATGGTGAGCGTGATGGTCAGGCCGATGAGCGGTTCGGTGGCGCTGCCACCGATGCCACGCGGCACGCACTCGTAAAACAAGCGGTACGTGGCGTTGACGTTGTCGGGCAGGGGGCGGCCATCGCCGGCAAAGAATTCAAAACCACCGCCAGGATGACGCCCATCCGACAGTGACAACGACGATGGAAACAGCATGAGCAACGCTTCCATGCGGCGCTCAGCGACGAGCAGCGCCTGCGACATCTTGCGGTGGTGCGCATGTTGGTTCGTGGCGACGTGGGCTGCCATGACCAGGCCGGTGATGCCCACGATCAACATCGAGGCGCTGATCATCACCTCGAGCAGCGAGAAGCCACGCCGTCGTCCCCGCCGATCACGACGGCAAAGCACACGGCCACTCATGTGCGCCTCACCACGGCACCGCTGCCAGCGAGCACACGCACGCGGATGGTGCGTGGAGCGCGGCCGCTGCCCGTGACCGTCACGACGAGGTCAATCGCGCCATCGTCGCTCGCGCCTTCCACAGCAAGCGCACCTCCGCTGCGGTCGAAGACAAAGCTTGTCCCCGTCAACGTGACCCCTGGCGGCAACGTTTGTCGCTGCGCGCGCTCGGGCAGCAGACGTCCGCCGGTGCAATCGAGCGGCGGAACATCGCGGCCATGATCGATGGGCGTTGCTGTGATTTGTCGCGAGGTCATCACCACCTGCACACAGCGACGCTCCTGACGCGCGAGGTTGCGGGCGGTGCGCAGCAGGTCGTCGATCGCTTCAGCATCGGCGGTGCGACGGGCGTTGCTGACGACGTCTGACAGGCTCACGCCTGCCAGCCCCGCAAGGATGCCAACGATGGCGACCACCACCATCACTTCGATCAGGGTCACCGCGCGGAGCCGCATCCGAGCGAGCCTAGCAGGTTGCGACTTGACCCCGCTGGGCATCGCACCTCGCAGCACATCCGTTTCGGACCGGACAGTGGGTTTTGGCCCTCGGGCGTCTGACGTATCGTCGATTCATGGCGCAGATGGGGTATGGCCGCCACGGCCGAATCGTCGTCACGGTGCACACGGCCACACCGCCGCCCAACGACGAGTGGAACGGCTACCTCGTCTTCTGCGCCGAGCTCGTTGCCGTGTTTCGCGATGCGCCGCTGAAGCCCTGCTCGATCGTGTTCACCGATGGTGCCGCACCGAACACCGAGCAGCGACGGGCGTTTCTCGACATCGTCGCGCGGCATCCATTTACAAGCGCCATCGTGACCAGTTCGCGCGTGACCCGCGGGGTCGTCACGTTGATTTCCTGGTTTGCGCCCGGCGTGCAGGCGTTTTCGCCCACCGACGTCGACGGCATCTTGCGGCACGCGGGTGTGGAGCGCCACGCGCTCAAGGACCTTGTGACGTTGGCGTCGCGCCTGGCCGCCGATTGCCACGGCATCGTCGTGCTCGATCGGTTCATCGCTGCTGCGGCACCGCCCGTCGCGCGCGTTGGCTGAAGCGTCGTGCGACGTGTTGTCGCATGGCGAAGGCCCCCACCGTCGTCTACCACCCCGGTATGCGTATTCGTTTCGCGGGTGGCTTGGCTGTTGTGGCGGTCGTGGTGGCGTGCGGTGAGCCGATTGGTCTCGACGACGCCGAGCCCATTGAACTGCACTTCGCAGCGCGCGTTGGTGCCGAACCATTCGCCTGCAATCAGCAGTACGCGAACTTCGGTGCCGGCAACGCCAGCATCGAGCCCGCCGATTTCCGCGCGTATGTGCACAACGTGCGCGTCGTCGCCGACAACGGCAGGGAATTCGCTGTCACCCTCGACGACAACGCCTTTCAAAAAGATGGCGTCGCCTTGCTCGACTTCGAAGACGGCACCGGCGCCTGCGACACCGGCAGCCCCAACATGCACACGAGCATCACGGGTGAGGTTGTTGCTGGTGTGACGGTCACCGCGGTCCGTTTCACGTTGGGCGTGCCCGAAGCACTCAACCACCTCGACGTGTCGGTGGCCGAACCGCCGTTCAACATTCCGTCTTTGTGGTGGAGCTGGGCCGGCGGCTACAAGTTCATCAAGGCCGATGTGCTGGTGGGCGACGACGAACTCGCGGCCTACTTCCACCACGGCAGCACCGCGTGCACGGGCACCCCCGCCGACGGCTTCTCGTGCGCCTACGCCCACCTCGTCGACGTTGAGGTGGCCCTCGATCCAAACACCCAGGCCATCGCTGTTGATCTGGGCGCGATGTACGCATCGGTGGATGCGGCGGCCGACCTCGTCGAGGGCGACAACGTGCGCGGCTGCATGTCGTTTTCGAACGACCCTGATTGCTCAGGTATGATGGCCAGCGTGGGCGTGCCCTTCACCGAAGACGACGGCGCGCCGCTCCCCACGGCGCTGTACGCCGTCGAGCAATGACGCCCATGCGCACAGCGAGGTTGTTCATGGTGCAGCGCTGGTTGGTGTCGTGTGCGTTGTTGGTGGCCGCAAGCTGCCGACCCGAGGTGCCCGACCCCGACGACGACGAGGTGCCGCTGCCGTACTTCGTGCCATCACACTTCGCGCGCCCGAAGTTGCCCGCCGACAACTTCCCCACCGTCGAGAAAATCGAACTTGGCCGCGTGTTGTTCGCCGACAAGCGCTTGAGCGACAACCAAACGCAGTCGTGCGCGTCGTGCCATCTCGCCGACAAAGCGTTCGCCGACGGCAAGGCCACACCGGTGGGGTCGACGGGCGATGTGGTGCCGAGAAACGCTATGGCGCTCGGCAACGTGGCCTGGGCGAGCACGCTCACGTGGGCGAATCCAGTGCTCGACACGCTCGAGGCGCAGGCGTTGGTGCCGCTGTTTGCCGACCATCCCGACCCCATCGAGCTTGGCATCGCCACCAGCGTTGACGAGGTCGAAGCACGTCTGCGCGCCGACCCCGCGATGGTCGAGTTGTTCATCGCGGCCTTCGGCGACGCCGACGATGCCATCACCATCGACCACGCCATCAAGGCCATCAGCAGCTACGAGCGCAGCCTCGTCAGCGGCGACTCCGCCTACGACCGCTACTTCAACGGCGGTGAGGCCGACGCCCTCACTGACCTCGAGAAACAGGGGCTGCAGCTGTTCTTTTCCGAGCGCACCGAGTGCTACCACTGCCACGGCGGCGCCTTCTTCACGGCAGCCGTGGTGGCCGACAACAGTGTGGTCACCGAGAGCGGCTACGAGAACAACGGGCTGTACGACGTCGACGTCGACGGCATTGCCAGCGTGCACCTTGGCCTCGCGAATCTCACCGGCGCGCCGCGCGACCGCGGTCGTTTCAAAGTGCCCACACTGCGCAACGTGGCGCTCACGGGGCCGTATATGCACGACGGCAGCCTCGCCACCCTCGACGACGTCGTTGCCCACTACGTGAAGGGTGGCAGTCGCTCTGAGCGGCAGAACGATCTCGTGCATGAGCTCGATCTTACGCTCGATGAGCAGCGGGCTCTCGTCGCTTTCTTGCGGGCACTCACCGACGACGCGTTCGTCGCGGCTCACGTCGACGATGCGCCATAGTTGTTGCCTTCTGCGACCTTGCACCAAGGTGCAGGGTTTGCTGTCTCTGTGATGTTCCCGGGCTCGCTTCACGTGGCCGCGTCAGGCGACTCCCGCTGCCCAGCGCATCCTCGCTGTGTGCATTCGCCTTCGGCGCGACGAGGGGGGCTCGCGCGGCCCCCCTCGACCCCCGCGCTCGGGCGGGGTCTGTGCGTTTCCCCCCGCGCACTTTGAGCGTCGGCGGCGAACATCGCTCCGTCGTCGAATGGGCTGGCGCCTCCTGGTTCAAAGTGCGTCGGCCAGGTGCACCTCCGGCCAGCTGTCTGCGTGCCTGCGCGTCCGGCCGCGTCGCGCGTGCTCGTCGCTCAACGCGGCCCCCGGCCGCTCACCGACGAGGCTTTCGTCGCGGCTCACGTCGACGATCGCCGTACCTGCGTTGCTGTTGCTCGGACCAGAGCAACTCAACGAGCGGCCGGGCGGGGTGGTGAACAGCGAGGACGCTCGACGCGGCCGGAGGCGCGAGGACGTACGTCAGGAACCGGAGGCCTACGGGCCGGTGCACTTTGAACCAGGAGGCGCCAGTTGGTTCGACGACGGAGCAGTCTCCGGCGCCGACGCTCAAAGTGCACGGCTTGGCTCGCTCACACCCCGCTCGGGGCGCGGGGGTCGAGGGGCGCCGCGCAAGCGCCCCTCGTCGCGCCGAAGGCGAATGCCCAAAGGGCGGATGTACTGAGCAGCGGGTGCGCGCTCGCGCGAGACCGTGAAGCGCCTCTCAGAAGTGAACGCGGAACCCGAGCGAGGCGCCCACGCCGAAGCCAACGCCTGGGAACACGAACAATGCCGGGTCGGCCTCGAGGTAGATCTCGATCGGCGCCGCAGCGACCGTGAGCGACAAGCCCAGGGGCACACGCACACCAAGCCCGAACCCGGCGTTGTAGCTGTAGCGGTTGAAGTACGCATAGCTGTAGCCGTCTCCGAAGAGCGAAACCCACACGCCGATACCCGCATAGAACGTCAACGCCACCTGGCCCGTGTTCGCCAGCGTGGCGAGGTGCATCAGGTAGTCGCCATGGATCGACAAAGAACTGCTGAACGAGCGCGTGTAGTCAAAGCCCGCGCCAACGCCGAGGACGAAGCCGTTCTCCTGCGCGCCGCCGAACTTGATGGTGAGTGCAGTTGGTGCGCCCACCTGCAGGCCGATGCCGATGCCGCTCACGGCGGGGGGCAGCGACTTTGGTGCAGCCGCCATGGGAAACATGGGCGTGGCGGCGGCAAGGCTGCCCAGCGACGTGTCGTGACGCACGGCGGTGTCGATCGCCGAACGCACGAGGTCACTGTCGACGTGCAAGGTGTTTGCAAAGCCGCTCGCACCGCTGTCGGCGCGTCCAGCCGAGGCCACCGACAACACAAGAGCCATCAACACAACGCAACGCATCATCACTCCATGGAAAACGAACGAGGTTCACGTCGTAGCGCATTCGACGCACGGCTTGCGAGTTGGCTTGCGCGTCGAGGCTCTGCTAACGGGTTGTCGTCGTCGCCAGCATGGGAGCATTCGACATGTCCAAGAAGCCGAAAGACGAAAGCGAAGCCACCGTCACCACCGCGGCCAGTGCCAACGAAGGCACGTCGCACCACACGCGGCACAACTTGTTCGACGTCACGACCGCGCAGCTCGCGAAGGGCGCTGCGGCCATCAACCTCGACGCCGACATCGCTGCGATTCTGAGCCAGCCCAAAAACGAGCTGATCATCAACTTCCCCGTGCGCTTGAAGAGCGGCGAAGTCCGCATGTTCAAGGGCTACCGCGTTCAGCACAACAACATCCTTGGGCCCTACAAGGGCGGCATCCGCTACCACCAGGACGTCTACCTCGACGAGTGCAAGGCCCTCGCGTCGTGGATGACGTGGAAGTGCGCGCTTGCCGGTCTGCCCTACGGCGGCGGCAAGGGTGGCGTGAAGTTCAACCCGAAGGACTACGACAACGACGATCTCGAGCGCATCACGCGTCGCTTCACGCACGCGCTCGGCACGAACATCGGTCCCGAGTACGACATCCCGGCTCCCGACATGGGCACCAACAGCCAGACCATGGACTGGATGATGGACACCTATGTGAACATCAACACCGCGGTCGATCGTCAGGCGGTCAAGCGCGTCGTCACCGGCAAGTCCATCGCCTGCGGCGGCAGCTACGGTCGCGACGGTGCCACGGGTCAGGGCGTGGTCTACTGCATCCAGGAATGGGCGCACGCCAAGCGCTTCAACCTCGACGGCAGCACGCTGGCGGTGCAGGGCTACGGCAACGTCGGCAGCCACACGGCGCGCATCTTGTCGCGCATGGGCGTCACGCTCACGGCGGTGGGTGATCACACCGGCTACTTCGTGAACCCCGAGGGCTTCAACCCGCACAAGCTCGCCGAGCATGTGAAGAAGAACCGCAGCCTCGAGGGCTACCCCGGTGGTCGTCGCATCTCGCGCGAAGAGTTCTTTGCGTCCGAGGTCGACATCTTCGTGCCTGCTGCCCTCGAGCTGCAGATTGGTTTGGCCGAAGCGAAAGACATCCGCGCCAAGGTCGTTGTCGAGGGCGCCAACGGCCCCACCGACACCGACGGCGACCGCATCCTCGCCGAGCGCGGCATCGACGTCATCCCCGACATTCTCGCGAACTCGGGTGGTGTGATCGTCAGCTACTTCGAGTGGCTGCAGAACAAGCGCAGCGAGACGTGGGACGCCGAAGAAGTCGCCACCAAGCTCGAGCGCAAGATGCGCCGCAACTACCAGGCCGTGATGGACAAGGCCCGCGACCTCAAGTGCGACCCGCGCACCGCGAGCTACGCCATCGCGCTCGAGCGTTTGCGCGAGGTCTACCGCGCCCGCGGTGTGTGGCCGTAGTCGTCGACGTCGACGTCGTTGTTCGCAACGCGCAGCCCCTCGGTGTCTTCGGACCACGAGGGGTTCTTTTTTCGTGACGCCAGCCACGTGCGCTGAGGGGGCCATCGGCAGGGGGCGGTGTAGCGTCCTGCTGCGTTTGCTGACCCCTCGAGGTGAAACATGCCCCACGCGTTGCTGGCCTCCGTTGCGTCTGTTCCCGTGCTCCATCACGTCGACCGCGCCCTGATTGGTTTGCCGCAGGCGCTTGCCGAGCGTGTGTAACCGTTCACCCCCTCGATCGAATGACCGATCCTCCGAAGGCCGCGGGTGTGATCTGAGGGTCGGGTGGAGCACCTCCTGCTTGAGAACGCCGTCCTCAAAGCCGCGCTTGCTGAGCGCGATG
>JBIKRQ010000350.1:0-6588 GCA_044349155.1 Myxococcota bacterium | reverse complement strand
TTTCTCGTCGACGAAGCGGCCTCGCGCCAACTCCATCACGGCGTGCCGAATTGCTGTGACCTGATCCATGTGGAGCATCTCCCAACGAAGCACGGGGCTTCGCGTTGGGGTGGCCCACTTTCAGACCGGCGGCTGGCCTACTTTCAGACCGGCGCATGCAACCTGGACATCCCTGATGCGATTGATGCGCTCCACCTCGCTGCTGTTGCTGTCTGCCGCGATCGGCTGTTCGTCGTCGTCACCGCCACCTGCCGAGGGTGAAGGCGAAGGCGAAGGTGAAGGTGAAGGCGAAGGTGAAGGCGAAGGCGAAGGCGAAGGCGAAGGTGAAGGCGAAGGCGAAGGCGAAGGTGAAGGCGAGAGCCCGACGACGGCCGAGCGTGACGCCGCCCGTGCGCGCATCGCCGCTGCCTTCACCGCCGCACCGATCGAAGACGCGACGTTGATCGTCGGTCGAGGCACACAGCCCAACCTGGTGCTCACCAAGGGGACGGGTGGCGTCGACGTCGCCTACGACACCGACAGCGCGCAGAAGTGGTTGCTCGCCACCATGTTGGTGCGTGAAGCGCGGACGCGCGACGTGTCGTTCACCGCCCCGATGTCGACGTGGCCGCAAGCGCCGTCGTGGGTGACGGGCGATGTCGCCGACATCACGTTGCGCGACCTGTTGAGTTTCACGTCGGGCTTCGAGTCGCCGCCGGTGTGTACGCAGATTGTTGGTGGTCCACGCTTCGACACGTGCGTGGTCACGTTGGCGACGTCAGACGTCACGGTGCCGCGCCGCTTTTTCTACGGTGCCCATCACTTGATGGTGGCCCTCGCGGGCTTGTACGCGCCCGATGCCGCCGCGGGTGACGTCGACGAAACCCACGCCATGGTCGAAAACTTCCAGGCCGAAACGGGCTTGCTCGCGAGTGCTGCGTACGACGGCGACAAGCCGTTGTCGTTGTCGTTGACCCCGGGCGACTACGCCGAGTTTCTGCGCGCGATGGCGAACAACGAGCTGCTCACCGTCGACGAAACAGCGCAGATGGAGGCCGACCAGATCGGCGATCGCGACATCGAACAAAGCCCCGGCGACAGCTTCGACGACGGCCGTTGGCGTTACGGCTTTGGCAACTGGGTGCAGTGCGAGCTCGACGAGCCCGCGTGCCGTACGCTGCACCACTCGGCGGGCGCGCGCGGCTTCTTCCCGTGGCTCGAGCGCAGCAACAGCACCTTCGGCGTCATCGCCCACGACACCGGCAATCCCCTCGACAGCTACACGTTGTACGAGGCCATCGCGGCCGACATCGCCATCGTCTTCGCCGACTGACCAACAGGCGCGTTTTTGCTATTGCAGCGCGCATGAGCTCTCTCAAAGGTGAACGCGTCGTCCTCGTCGACGGCACTGCCCTCGTCTACCGCGCGTTCTTCGCCATCCCGCCGCATCTCAAGACAAAAAACGGCACGCTCACGAACGCGACCTTCGGCTTCGCGTCGATGTTCAAAAAGCTCTTCGCGCAAAAGCGTCCGCGCTTCGGCGCCGTCGTCTTCGACGCCCCCGGCCGCACCTTTCGCGAAGAGAAGTACGAGCACTACAAAGCCCAGCGCCCGCCGATGGCCCCCGAGCTCGCGCAGCAATTGCACGACATCAACGAGGTCGTGCGCGTCAACCGCTTCCCGATCGTACGCGTGCCCGGCTACGAAGCTGACGACGTCATCGGCACCCTCGCGCGGCAAGCACAAGCACAGGGTGCAGAAGTTGTGATCGTGAGCAGCGACAAAGACTTCGCCCAGCTCATCGGCAACGGCATTCGCATGCACGACACCATCAAAGACGTGCACTACGACCGCGAGCTCGTCAAAAAGAAGTGGGGCGTGTGGCCCGAGCAGATGGTCGACTACCTCGCCTTGATGGGCGATAGCGTCGACAACATCCCCGGTGTCGCCGGCATTGGTGAGAAGGGCGCGCAGCAACTGCTCGAAGAATTCGGCACGCTGCAGGCACTGCTGGCAGCCCACAAAGACCAACCGCTGCGCCTCAAACCGCGCGTGAAAAAAGCCTTCGACAGCGGCGGTGTCGACGCCGCCACGTTGTCGTACGCGCTGGCCACCATCGACGTCGACGCCGCCCTGCCCGTCGGCATCGCCGAGCTCGTCATCGAAGACGCCAACATCGAAGAGAAAAACGCGCTGTTTTCGCGCCTGGAATTCTACTCGCTGCTGTCTCGCGACGAGGCCAAAAGTGCGCGCGCCGCCGACGCTGGCGAAGGTGTGGCCGCCGCCATCTGCAGCTCGCCCGACGACGTCAGCGCCTGGCTCACGAGCATCGGCACCGCCCCCGTCGCCCTCTGGCCGGCCATCGATGGTGGCTCGCCGCTCATTGGTCGACTCACGGGTGTGGCTCTCGCAGCGAACGTCAAAGGCGAAAACGACGTCGACAGCACCGTCTGCACCTACGTGCCGATCGACGACCTGCGCCTGTCGGCGTTGATCCCGCTGCTGCAAGACCCACAGCGCCCAAAGATCGTCCACGACGACACCGCCCTGCGGGTGCTGCTGCGTCGCACGGGCATCGCCTTACGCGGCGTCGTGTTCGACACGCGGTTGGCGAGCTTCCTCGTCGACCCCACGCGCCTGTTGCCGCACGAGCTGCCCCAGTGCAGCAAGGAGTGGCTGCACACCTCGTTGCCTGCGCGCAAAGACCTCTGCGGCAGCGGCAAAGACGAAAAAGCCTTCGCCGACGTCGAGACCACCGCCGTGGCCGCCTTCGCCGTCGAGCACGCCACCACGGTGTTGTCGTTGCTGGCCCCGCTGTCGAAGTTGGTCGACGAGCGCGACCAGCGAAAGAACCTCGTCGAGGTCGAACTGCCGCTGTCCGCGGTGTTGGCCGAGATGGAGCTGTCGGGCATCGGCATCGACGTCGACGTGCTGCACACCATTGGCGAAGAGCTGCGCGAACGCCTCGCCTCCGTCGAGAAGCACATCCACGCGCTCGCGGGCCGCAGCTTCAACATCGGTTCCCCCAAGCAGCTCGGCGAGGTGTTGTTCGACGAGCTCAAGCTGCCGGTGCTGAAGCGCACCAAGACGGGCTACTCCACCGACGCCGACGTGCTCGAACGCTTGAGCGCCAAGCACGAGATTTGCGCGCAGATCCTCGAGCACCGAAAGCTCGACAAGCTGCTCAACACCTACATCGACGTGCTCGGCCGCGAAGCGAAGGTTCACGCCGACCAGCGCATCCACACCACGCTGCAGCAAACCAGCGGGGCCACAGGGCGTTTGATCACGATGGACCCCGACCTCCAGCGCACCCCGGTCAAAACCAGCGAAGGCGGGCGCATCCGGCGCGCGTTTGTGGCGACACCCGATGCCCTGGGCCGCGAGCGCGTGCTGGTGGATGCTGACTGGTCGCAAATCGAGCTGCGCCTGCTGGCCCACGTCAGCGGCGACGAAGCGCTGGTGAACGCCTACACCACCGGCGAAGACATCCACCGAAAGACCGCCGCCCAGATCTTCAACAAGGCCGCAGGCGAGGTCAGCAAAGCCGAGCGCGACGTCGGCAAAACCATCAACTTCGCCACCATCTACGGCCAGGGGGCCACGGCCTTAGCGCAGCAGTTGAAGGTCGAGCGCAAAGAGGCCCAGCGCTACATCGACGCCTACTTCGCCACCTACGCCGGCGTGGCCCGCTACGTCGAAGAGGCGGTCGTGGTCGCCGAGGAACAGGGCTTCGCCGAAACGCTGCTGGGCCGTCGTCGCATCATCCCCGAGCTGTCGAGCAAGAGCCCGATGGACCGCGGCTTCGGCGAGCGCGTCGCGGTCAACACGCCGATTCAGGGTGGAGCCGCCGACATCTGCAAGGTCACCATGCTGCGTCTGCACCAGGCCCTCGCGGTCGAGGTGCCGCGCGCGCGGTTGCTGCTGCAAATCCACGACGAGCTCATCGTCGAATGCCCCACCGCCGACGCCGACCTCGTGGCCGCCATCTGCAAGCGCGAGATGGAGCGCCGCGACTTCGGCAACGTCGTCTTGCGCGTGCCCCTCGTCGCCGAGGTGGGCATCGGCCCGTCGTGGGGTGCTGCAAAGGAGTAGCCTGGAACAAGGAGTTCCTGTCGCTTCCTATCCTACAGTATTCTTTAGACTCGCGAATTGTCTTCTCGCGGCGCACCTCGATGCTCCTGATCGCCGCAGCGCTCGGCTTCTCCGCAGCGGGTGTCATCGCGGCAACAATGCTTGGCTCGCCGTTCGATCCGCTGAGCCTCAACAACAAGGCACTCGTGGCCGGTCTTGTCGGCGTGGTTCCGGGCGTCGTGCTCGGCATGCTCGGTGAGGCGGGCAATGCATGCCCAGCGTGCAAGAAGCCGATGCGGTACGTCCTGGAAGACGGTGGCCGCGTCGGCCTTCGCGTTCCATTCCTTGATGTTTTTGTGCGCACGTGCAGAGATTGCGGACACCGTCGCGACTAGCTCTCCAGCTCTTTTTCGCCCCGTGAAACCGAAGTTCTCAGCGAACCAGGTATCACCACACTGCACCATACGTCGTATTCGTCGATTTCTTGGTCGATAAATCGTGGCGAATGGTGCAATCAGAAATCAGGCTCCAGACCGTGCCCGCGCTCGGCCCAGTACACGCACCAGCGCGCGGCTGAAGCAAGAATGTGCGCTTTGGAGGCTGGAGTGCCGTCGTCATCGTCGGGCGCCTCCCGCGTATTTGCGATGGCAGCCAGGTTGTTGTTCGCGCTGTACCGCTTCGCGATGGCGGCTATTTCTTTGCCATAGGTGAACAGTTCAGCGGCGGTCATGAGCGTCCAGGCGCGTGCATACCGTTCGTCGCCGAGCTCGGCTTTGACATCGTCAAGGAAGGATCCGCGAAAACAGTAACGTTCAAGCGCCGGATTGATGGTCGAATTGCTGTACACCGGAAAACGATCGCAGTCGGGCAGCAGGTCCAAAACGTAGAGGCCGTGGTTGTTTTCGATGACGGCGCGTTCGTCGACGTCCTTCCTCGCCGCGCGCCATTTGATTGGCGGGGAAGTTTCCCCGCCCGCCCCTCAAAGCCATTCGCCTCGGCGACAAAACCGCAAAGCCGGTTTTCTCTTCGAGGCTCAATTCTCGAGGATCCACTGGTTCGCCGCATCGTCGAAGCCGACGCGCGGAGCGGCAAGCGTGGCGTACGGTGGCTCTGAGAGCTCACGGTAGCGCTCGACCAGCTGTGAACGCTCACGGTCGATGTCGGCCTTCGAGCGCCTCTTGAAGAGTCGCGCCAAAAAGCCTGTGGAAGACGGGCCATCAAGCCCACGCAACCCACGGACAACATCGTCAAGCGCCGCTTCTTTTCCTGCCTTCGCACGGCCCAGCGGCTTCCAATCGAGTCCCATAGCTCTCCATCCCCACGAACCGTTCGCCTCAGCGACAAAGCCGCGGCTCGTCGCCTACGGTGCGCTGAGCGGAAACAGCGCCCGCATGGCAACCATCGACGTCGGCAGCTGGGTCTCGGCATCGACGAACGAGGCGATGACCTGCGCAAGGTACGCCTGTCCTTCAACGGTGAGCACCTGTTGCTCACCAGAGCGCAGCACCACGCCATCGTCGGAGAAGATGGCGGTTTCGCCGGGTACAACGCGTTCGGTGTTGAAGGTGCAGGTGGGCGCGTCATCGATCGCGGTCACCAGACCGCCGCCGGTGGTGGCGTACAGCACCAGCCGCCCCGCGGTCGTCGTCACGCGCGCCTGCAGGATGGTGCTGCCGTAGCAGTCGTTTTCGCACGTCATCGTGGAGGTGGCCGAAGGCATCGACGAGCACCGCAGTACCGACAGCCTCGGCACCGAGGTCGACCGTCGCTGTTGGCAGCACCACCGAGAACACGGTTTCGCCGTCCGTGCTGCGAATGTCGACGGTGTCAGCACTCCAGGTCTCGATGATCCCCGTCGTCGGCGTGAAGTCGCTGGCGTCATCAGGCCGACCACTGATCGACGCGAAGTCGCACTCAGGAGGATCCAGCGCGCACGACGGCAACACAGCCAGAAATGGCGCACACAGCGTGAGGAACAACCGCATCAACAACCCCAGCAACGGCACGAGCGTCCCACAGCGCAACCGCCGACGCAAAGTCAGGTCTTCAATCCTTCACTTTTGGTGCTGACGTAATTGCTCAAGGACATATCAGAAAATGCTTCGATCGGGAGCATCACGGGCTGCGTGCGAGCGTCATCGCAGACCTGCGCGAACGCACACCAACGACTCGACAGTGCCCACGGCGCGCGCACCCGGTTTCGGAGCGCCCGCAGGAGCGCGACCCGATGAACGATGTTGGCACTGGAAGCGCCGACAAGGCGGGTCGTCGTCTCCGAGGACGAGCGGAGCAACCACCCGAAATGTCAAGCAAAAGCGCGCTGGGTCGCCGCGCAATGCGGCCCCCAGGTCGCGCCGAAGGCCAAAGCGAGGACGCACGACCCTGCCGTTTCAACGATGAGGCCGAGTTTGGGCGACGTCAACTACAAGCTCCCGCCAACGACAACTACATCTCCCCTTGAACTGCCTACTTCTTCTGCTTCGTAGTTGTCGTCTGGGTAGTTGTCGTTGCTGCCTTCTCCTTCCTGGCCTGCTC
>JBIKRQ010000349.1:0-6592 GCA_044349155.1 Myxococcota bacterium | reverse complement strand
CCCTCGTCGTCGAGCCTGCCGCAACCAGTGCGGCGCACAGGGCCTCGGCAAACCCCGTCGCGCGCTTCGCCATCGGCGACACATCACCGCTGGGCAGCAGCGGCAGACCAATCACGACGTCGTCGACTTCTTCGTCGGCGCACAACTTCACGAGCACCGCCACGTCTTCAGCGCGTGAGCGCGGCGTGAGGTTCGCCAACGCACGGCTGCTGATGCGCAGCGAATCTGACACCGCGAGTCCGGTGCGCTTCATCCCAAGGTCGATCCCGAGCACACGCCCCATCAGCTGTCACCCTTCACGGTTGCCGTCGTCGTCGTTGTCGTCGCTGCAGGAGCCGTGGTGGCGAGAGGCGTTGACGGGCGGCCAGGCACGGGCGGCGCGTCGTCTTCGACCGCAGCGAGCGCCGTTCCTTCGTCGGCGATGCGCGCGCGAATGCGGGCAAGGCTTTGGCGGGTCTTTTCACCCCACTCGCTGTCGGCCCCGGTGCGCGTGACCATCTCGGCGGTTTGCGAGTACGTCTTCTCGGCTTTCTCGAGGAGGATGAACACCTTTTTGCGCACGAGCTCGCGGTAGATCTCGCCCTGTTCGGCGGTCAGGTCGTTGGGCGTGGGCAGCGAAATCATCGACTCGTGCAGCTCCTCGTACATCTTGCCGACGTTGTAGCCCGCCGCCGACGCCCACCCCGGATGCCCCTCGCGAATCGTGCGCAGATACGCGTACTGCGCGCGCAGCAGACGCTGGCATTTCTCCTCGAGCTGGCTGCCCAGCAAGCCCTCCAACGTCGTCGACGGATCGCTCACTTTCTTCGCCGCGATGGTTGCCTCGTCGGGCCACACCATCTGCATCGCGAGGAAGTCGAGGTGCGCGAGTTCAGCGAGGTAGAAGGCCGCCTGCGCCTGAAAAAACTGCATGTGGCTCATGCGACGCGTCTCGGCCTCTTTCTTCAAGATGCGGCGCGCCTCGAGAAACCGGTACTCCGCCGTCGGGCGGTGCATGTCTTCGCCACCGGGGGCAAGCCCAAGCATGTAGTGACCAACGCCAGCGTCGACGAGCGCCTCGATGCGGTCGTCGGGCGTGAGCGTTTCGGTGAGCATCTCGTCGAAGTGGGCCACCACCTCTTCGTAGCGGCGCGCCACCGCCAACGACTGCCCGCGCTTGAAGCGGCCATCGAGCCTGTCTTTGTCCATCGCCGTCGACGGAAGGGCTGCGAGATACGCATCGAACGACGCCACGGCCTCGTTGCCGCGCTCGAGGTTGATGTAGCAGAGGCCCAGATTGTAGTGGCCGAGCAGCGCGTGCGGGTCGTCGGGGAACTCGCGCACCAGACGGGAAAAGTAGTCGGCCGCGTCGACGTAGGCGCCACCATCGAGCAGGTCGAGGCCGCGCTTGAACAGCGTTTCGGCGTCGTACACCTCAAGCGCGTCGGGCCCGACAGGCTCGGCGACAACGTGCATCTCGGGCACAACAGCAACAGGAGGTGGAGCAACGGTGGCGCAGCCAGAGGCAGCGACGACGAGGCCAACCATCGGCAAGCAGAAGCGGATGACGCGCATGGAACCTCGACACCAGATCCGAGCGGTGGTTCCGTCGGATGGTTCAGCATAACGATCGAGCCGGCGCTGCGGTCTGGGCGCGCAGCTCGTCGCATCTCGCATGTCGTTGTGTGTGGTCAGGTGTGCGCGCGGCCGACGAGCCCCGGCAGCAGCTCCAACAAGCGGTTGGCGTCGTGCACGGCGTCCGACAGGCGCGGCAGCCGCACGGTGGGCGCGCCGCCCAGGCGGCGGTGCAGGTCTCTGAGCGCTGTGTCTTCGAGGCTGGCAGCGCGGAGCTCGTCGTTCACCGCCTGATCGAGGGCCGCGGCCAACAACGCGCCATCGTCGGCCCCCACGAGGTCGTCGACGACGGCGTCCATGTCGCCGCTTTCGATGCAAGCAAGCGCTTCGTCGGGCCGCGCGGTCAAGCGGTTCACCACCGCCGCTGACAACGGCAACTGCCGACGCAGCAACTCGGCCGCAAAAAACGCCGCCTCCGCCAACACCGCCGACTGCGGTGCGGTGACGACGACAAACGCCGTTGCGCCACTGCCCAGCAGGTCGACAAACGCGCGCGTGCGCACCGTGAGCGGCTCGTACAGGTCTTTGAGCAGCAGCAGGAATTCGCCGAGCTCGTCGAGCATTTCGCCGCCGGTGAACTTCGCGAGCACGCTGCTGGCCCGCCCCGAAGCCCCTTCGAGAAAACGCGCGCCCAACGAGCCCGACGTGTCGGCGACGAAGCGGAAGGCCTCGTTGTCGAGCACGCCCAAAATGCGCGCGGGGGCATCGAGGAAGTCGAGGGCGTTTTGCGTGGGCGGCGTGTCGAGCACGACGAGGTCGAAGCGCCCGCTGCTCGCCAGGTACTGCAGGTGCTCGCAGGCGATGAACTCGTGGGCCCCGGGCAGCTCGGTGGACAGCACGCGGTAGAAGCGGTTCTCGACGATCTTTGCGGCAACAGCAGGCGAAGGTGCTGTGCGCGCGAGCATGTCGTCCCAGCCGGCCTTCAGGTCGAGCATCATCGCAAACAGCGGTGCCGGGCCGCGGTCGATGTCGTCGGGGCTGCGAGGCACCACCTGGGCCGCCTGCGCCACCAGTTTCGGGTCGACCGCCTGCGGCTGATGCGACAACGCCTCGAGCCCCAGCGCATTTGCCAAGCGGCGTGCCGGGTCGATGGTGATCACCAACGTGGTGCGACCCGCGGCCGCAGCAGCAAGCCCCAGCGTGGCCGCTGTCGTCGTCTTGCCGACACCACCACTGCCCACACACACGATGACCTTGCGGCTCATCACCAGCGCGCGCATCGCTTCGCGGGCAGCAGCGGTGTCGTGCGTGTCGAGCACAGTCTCGGTGAGGCTCATCGAATGTCCTTCAGCATCGCGCCGACACGAGCGACGTGGGCTGGCGTCAGCGGGCTCTCGCCCAGCAACGGAATCTGGGCCACGGGTCGATCGGTTGCCTTCGCACGCGCGAGTTCACGGCCTTCGAGCACTTCGCGATCACGACGACGACGACCCGCTGCGGCCACCGACGCCAACGACACCGTCAACGGGGCTGCCAGCATGCGGTCGAGGGCGGTCGAGGCGCGCACGTCGTCGAACACGCGCGGCACCACCTGGTTCACGATCACGTGGCCCACGCTCACGCTGCCTTCGGCGCGCAAGGTCGCCAACAGTTCCAGCGTTTCGTTGACGGGCAATTCCTCGGGCAGCGTGACGAGGTGAACCGCACTGCGCTGTGGGTCGCCAAACACGCTGGCCATCTGCCGGGTTTTGTCGACCAGCGGCCCCACACGCACGGCATCGGTGAGCACACGCGAGATCGAAAACAGCTTCAGCGCATGCCCCGTCGACGGACAATCAACGACGATGCGGTCGAAGCGCGGCAGATCGGTGCCGCCAAAGATGCCAGCTTTTTCGCGGCGTTCTTCGGCGTGAAACCACAGCTTGCCCATCATCGTCAGCTCGTTGAGCGACGGCACAAAGCGCAGAAACGTCCTCGTCACGCGGTTGTCGAACACGGCTTTGTACAGGCTCTCGAGCTTGAGCGTCATGAGCGCGTACTCGCGCGTGGCCTGCGCAGGCGTGAAGTTCACCGTCCACAGGTTGCGGCCAGCGGCAGCGACGTCGTCGCCGACGGGGCCGGTACCCATCAACGCGGTGTGGCTGTCGCGCGCGTTGACCTGACACAGCAACGTGCGGTGGCCCTCGGCGACAAAGCGCGACGCGAGGGCGCAGGCGACCAGAGATTTACCGACGCCACCCTTGCCGGTGACGAAGTGAAGCTGGCGGTGCTGAGAATCAACCACAGACAGTCGCTATCAAGGCACAAGCCCCGCGTCGACGATGAGAGATCTGGCGGCCTCGGCCACACGCTGCGTCACGTCAGGCGCGAACATCAATGCCGCATGCCCGTGGCCGTCGACGATCTCGTGGTGGACACCTGGCTGCATCGTCGTCGTCTGCGGGTACACGATCACGTCGAGGGTCGCGCCAAACGTGCGCGCGCGCGGCACCAGGTCCAACAACGGCGGCAACGCCTGCGTCGCTGAGCCGCCCGGAGCAAGAGCTGCCAACGTCGACAACCACCGCACATGGTTCGCCGCCGCCGTCCCCGCGTGGGGCGACGCCATCGTGACCGCGCCCACGGTCGCTGCGCGCAGCACCGCGTCGTCGGCGAGGGCGTGCCTGATCACCACACCGCCCATGCTGTGGCCAAGCAACAACAGGCGCGCGTCGGGCGCAGCAACGGCGAGCACGTCGTGGAGAAAACGCTGCAACCGCCGCGCATGCGTTGCCTGCTGCACCACGCGGGTGCCGTGGTCGACGGCAAGGATGGGTGCTGTCACGCCGTGTTCGCGCAGCGCGTGCATCCACGAGCGCATGCACGTGCCATCAACGCCCGCGCCATGCACGAGCACGACGACGAGCGGTGCTGTGCGTGCGTCCTGCGGGTTTTTCGACGGCGCACCGAAGCGACGACCCATGAGGTGCAAGGCACCAATGCGCACGCCGATGACGACCTCGCTGAACCACACGCCCCACAAGCCAGGTACAGCGCGCGCGTCGTACAGCAGCCGCCACCATGTCGCGGCGACGAGGACCACGCCGTAGCTCGTCGTCAGCACCACAGCGGTGGCCGCGGCAAACCACAGAAGGCAGGCAAGCCACATCACCAACATCATCGCGAGCGCCATACCGTTCCTCGGTTGCGACGTCGGCGCGGTTGGGCGAAGTGCCCGCATCCACCGACGTGACGGAGTGATTCGATGAGTGAGCAAAACGCCGTGAAGACAATCTTGTCCCTGGGCGAAGAGCGCATGGGCGAAGTGGTGCGGCAACTGCTCGCCAACGACACCTTCGTCGCAGCGATGCAAAACGCCGTCGTCGGCGGCATCGAGGCCAAGCGCAGCCTCGACAAAGGCCTATCGAGCGTGTTCGGTCTCGTGAACATCCCGACCATCGACGACGTGGACAAAGTACGTACCCGCCTCGCCGAGGTGGAAGAGCTGGTGGGCGAACTCACCTCGCGGCTCGAGGCCTTGTCCGATCGCCTCGACGACACCGACGACGAGTGACGCCTGAACGACGCAGTGCTCCGCGTCGCCTGCGTGCTGAGCGCGACACGTGTCGCATCGAGGTTTCCACCATGAACAACGGCGACAATTGTCGCCGTTGTTTCGTTGTCATTTGCGCGCTTCGAGGCTGGCCAGCTTGGTCTCGAGCTCTTCGATGCGCCGTTTGAGGGCATCGACGTCGACGGAGGGCGAGCGGCCGGGCATCTTGCCGATGGCGTCTTTCACGCGCTCATCAACGCGCTTCTGCCATGTCTCAAACGCCTCGGTGGTCGAGGCCACGAACTCCTGCACCACGTTGTGGCGGACTTCGTCGTCGTCGGGGGCCGCGGCAGGCGCGCTCGGCGCGGCGGGGGCGGTTGCCTCGGCGGGGCCCGCGATGTCGTCGCCGGGCTTCTTGTCAGCACGATCGGGCCGATCGCGGCGCCACAGGGCTTCCACGCGGCGCTCCACGTCGTCCTTGAGGTGCTGGGCGGCCTTGCCCACGTTGAAGCCCGAGAAGGCTTCGTTGCCGCTTTGGATGATGCTGCGCAGCAGCTTCAGCGGCATCTTCTGAACTTTTTTCTCTTCCTCGACGATGATCTGCGCGAGCGTGACCGCGGTGAGGTCGTCTTTGGTCTTGTTGTCGACGACGCGGACGTCTTCGCCTTCCTTGATCATCAAGGAGATTTCTTCGAGCGTGACGTAGCAGGACCGCTCTGTGTCGTAGAGCTTCCGGTTCGCGTAGCGCTTGATCACCTTGGTGGTGCGCTGGGGGGACGAAGACGAAGTGGGTGCCGGCTGCGACTGCGTCATGCGAAACCGAATTCTCCATGCACCCGTTGGTGGGGCGCCACACTGCGGCGCCACGGGGCTGGTGCCCAACACAGTGCGTCGGAATCGTCTGACCTGTCAAACTCTCTGTCGCCGCCACCGACGTGACGCGGACGTGCGAAGCAGGTGACGCGCAACAGCACAGCCCGGCCAAAGGTTTGCGCCGCCACAGGGTCGCCCCTAGAGTCAAGCGGTGATCATCACGTGTGAGCGCTGCGCGACGCGCTTCAAGGTTCCCGACGACAAACTTGCAGGCGGCCCTGTCCGCATGCGGTGCAGCAAGTGCAACCACGTGTTTCTGGCGGGTGCGCCGGCTGATGCGGCCGCGGCTCCAGCGCCGGTCCCGCGCGCCGCGACCATCGACCCATTTGCCGGCCTTGCTCCGCGCCATCCGACCGGTCTGCCGGCGCCTGCCCCACTGCCCGGCTTGTCCACGCCCCATCCGGCCGCGTCGCCGAACCCGTTTGGCAACCTCGGTCCGGCCCTGACGCCCCGTCCCACCTCGGACCCGTTCGCCAACCTCGGCGCGCCCCCCATGACGCCGCGCGCCGCACCGGCCGACCCGTTCGCCAACCTCGGCGCACCGGCCACGACGCCGCGACCAGCCGACCCGTTCGCCAACCTCGGCGCGCCGGCCATGACGCCCCGGCCGGCAGCGCCCGACCCCTTCGCCAA
>JBIKRQ010000348.1:0-6614 GCA_044349155.1 Myxococcota bacterium | reverse complement strand
TGCCGCTGACCCACCGTTCGATGGTCGAGATGAAGAAGTTCGGCAAGGTCATGAAAGACCTGAAGCCCGAGCTCGACAAACTAAAGGAAAAATACGGCCACGATCAGCGCATGATGATGGAGAAGCAGCAAGCCTTCTTCACGGAAAAGGGCGTCAATCCGATGGCGAACCTCATGGGTTGTTTGCCCATGTTCATCTCGATGCCGATCTGGATCGCGCTGTACCGCATGCTGTCGACGTCGGTCGAGCTGTACCAGCAGCCGTTTCAGCTCGTGCCTGGCATCCTTGATCTGACGTTGCCTGACACCATTGTTTTCGGTTATCCGCTGCTGCCGTTCATTGTGTGCGGTTTGATGCTGGTGTCGGCCCTGCAGCAGCCCCCGCCGGAAGACCAGCCGCAGATGAAGTACGTCATGTACGGCATGCCTGTGATGTTCCTGTTCATCATGTTCAACATGGCTTCGGGCCTGTCGATCTACATGATCACCAACAGCCTGCTGCGTATGGCGCAGTCCTGGTACATCAAGGTCAAGCACGGCTGAGGCCTTGCGCACGACGACGGCCACGCGGTCGTCGTCGTCGTTTTCGCGACCGTCGTCGTGAGAACGTTGTTTGGTTGTCGTTTGCATTGGCGGGGAGCTTTCCCCGCCCACCCCTCGGGAAACTCGCCTCGGCGACAAACCCCACAGCGGGTTTCTCTTCGTGGCTCGATTGGAGCAGTTCATGGGTTTTCGTTCGCGACGTCGTCACAAGGGCGGCGGTGGTGGTGGTGGTGGGCACGGTGGTGGCGGCGGTCAGGCGTTTGCCTGGACGGGTGAAGCCAACGGCCTGCAGCCCGGCGACGACGTGGGCAACCGCAAGAGCTTCAAGCCGGTGATCGTGCCGCCCGACGACATCGGCAACCGTCGAGACCCCGACGAAGAAGACGACATCCCGTTTGACGACGTGGGCAACCGCATCGACGCCAACCCGACCCACGAGGTCTCGGGGGTTTTGCTCGACCTCGACCCGAAGAAGCGCAAGCGCCGGGCGAAGGGCACGCAGGCGCCGATCGAGCGCAACGGCCGCTACGTCGTTGGTGGCGTGAACCCGATCATCGCCGGGGGCAACCGTCCGCCACCGCCGATGCCCGAAGAGTCGTACGAGCCGCAGCAACAGCAGCAGCGTGAACCACGCGAGCCCCGCGAACAGCGCGAGCCTCGTGAACCGCGCGTGCAGCAGCAGCAGCCTCAGCAGCAGCAGCAGCCACGGCCCGAGAAGAAGCGGCGCTTCGAGCAGGTCGACGGCAACGCGGCCCAGGAAGTGTCAGAGAAGCGGGCCCAGCGGTTCTTCGACTTCGACGAGGACGACCGCTTCGAGTACGCGCTCAAGTCCACGCCTGAGCAGAAGCGCAAAGAGGCGCTGCGGTTTGTCGACGACATCCTGCGTGAGTGTGGCCGCAACGCCAACGTCCACGCCCGGGTGATCGAAGACGGCGACAAGCCCAAGCTCCTCGTCACCATCGAGGAGAAGGGCCCGCACGCGCGCGTCACGCACCTCGGCGAAGGCGCCAACGAGCCGCTGTTTGTGATGGGCAACGGGGCGTTGTTGTCGTTGAACTACCTCGCGAACAAGGTGGTCAACCGCTACCCCGACGACCGCATCCGCCTGGCGGTGCTGCCGGCCAGCGACGAGCCCCTGTACCTCGAGAGCCTCGACGAGCACCAAAAGCGCAAGCGCGCCGAAGCCGAAGGCGCCCCGCTGGTGACGCAGCCGGTGGCCGTGCTGGTGGAAGCCCCCGTCGTCGTGGTTGAGCCCGAAGCGCCAGCCCCGATCGAGGCGAAGACGGGCGGTCGTCGGCGCAAGGCGGCAGCGGTTGTTGAGCCCGTTGAGCCCGTGGTCGAGGTGGAAGCACCGGTCGTCGCCGCACCGATTGCGGCTCCCACGCCTGCACCGGTCGTGGCGATCGAGGTCGAAGACGAGCTGCCGGCGAAGAAGGCCCCGCGGCGCAAGCCAAAGAAGGCCGAGGAGATCATCCCGCCGATGGTCACGCCGCCGCCCGCCCCTCCTGCCCCCGTGGCAGCGCCTGTGGCGCCCGCTGCGCCGCCTGCTGCGGCCGAGCCAGGTGCACCCGCGGCCGAGGCCTCGTTTGAGCCTGAAGAGGGCCGTGGGCGCCGCCGCGCGCCGCCGCTCGACGACCTGCCCGTGCGTCCGCGCCCGAGCATGAACGACGACCCGTTGGGCCGTGGTCCGCCGCGGGGCCGGCCGCGCCGTGGGCCGTCGATGGTCGAGGTCGTGCGGGTCACCAAGAAGACCTGAGCCGAGCGATCACCCGAGCGATCGCACCAGCGATCGCTCGGGCCGGGGCGCCATGACAGCGCACCCGGACGCGATCGACGACGCCTTCGCTGGCTTTTCGGTCTGGTTTTCGAGGGCAGACGAACAACACGCTTGACGCCCTGGCGGAGATCGGTGTAGAAGCTGCCCACGTCAGCGAGCAATCAAAGACGAAAACCACTGCGGAGTGGTAGTTAAGTTGGTTATAACGCCGGCCTGTCACGCCGGAGGCCGCGGGTTCGAGTCCCGTCCGCTCCGCCAGAAAACCCCGAGTCACCTCGGGGTTTTCTTTTTTATGAAGGCACCAGTCGAAGGTGTGCCCGCCGTGGAGTGGTAGTTAAGTTGGTTATAACGCCGGCCTGTCACGCCGGAGGCCGCGGGTTCGAGTCCCGTCCGCTCCGCCAACCGTTCTGAAAAACCCCGAGTCACCTCGGGGTTTTTCTTTTTCCCTCCGTGTCCCGTCGACTCGGCGTCAGCGTGCGCACACTGCAGCGAGCGGCTGAGGCGGCTGGCACGACGGTGGGGGCCCTGCGTGCCGAGCAGCAGGCGCGCACCGCGCGCGAGCTCGTCGAGCGCTCGGCCTTGACGCTCGACGAGATCGCCGTCCGCATCGGCTACTCCGATGCCCAGACCTTTGCGCGCGCCCTCAAGAAGTGGACCGGCACCACGCCCGCCAGCCACCGTCGGTCGCGCCCTTCTTGATCGAAGACAACGGACGCGCATCGATGCTCGTGGCCTGCCCGACGTGCTGATGCTCCATCGACGATGAGCAGGCGTGCGCCAGCAGTGGTCGCGCGGACGGCGGACGTGCCCCTTTGCCCGTGTCGACGGCGGCCGCTCGTTGGCTGTGCGTGCGGTGCTGAAACGACGCAACCACCAGCGCGCGCTGTCCGCCGCTTTTCGCCATCGCTACCGTCCGACGTCTACCTTCGAAGGAGCGTCGCTGATGCGCATGGCGAGTGTGTTGGGCCTGGTGGTCGTGGTCGGTGTTGGGTGTCCCGAGGTGTCCCCGACGCCTCCTGCCGAAGGTGAGGGCGAAGGCGAAGGAGAAGGCGAAGGCGAAGGAGAAGGGGAAGGAGAACCAGGAGAAGGCGAAGGAGAAGGTGAAGGAGAAGGAGAAGGCGAAGGAGAGGGCGAAGTCGTCGTCGACGAAGTCGTCTCCGCGGTGGTCACGGCGGCTGACGGCGGCGAACTCGTCACGTCGGATGGCACACGCCTCCTGGTGCCTGCGGGGGCCCTTGCGACCGATCAGGAAATCACCGTCACGGTGTCGAACGTCGACGTCGACGGCTTCGAGCTGGCCTCGCCCGTGTATGTCTTCGCGCCCGCGGGGCTTACGTTCCTCGAGCCAGCGATGTTTTCGATCCAAAGCCCGGGCCCCGGCTTCGCGTTGTGGTTCAGCGTGGCGGGCGACGAGGCCTCGTTCGAACCCCTGAGCAGCGACGACGAGAACAGCGACTACGTCGGCCGCGTCAGCCACTTCTCGCGCGGCTTCATCGGTCGCGATGGCTCGTCAGCCTGCTACCCCACCCCACCCGCGTGCGCGCCGGAGACGTCGGTGTGCGGGCCCGACAACACCCTGATCTCCCAGGGCAGGCCCGCGTGTCGCGTGGGGCAATGCATCTACCCGACGATCACGACCACCTGCGCGACCACCTGCGACAACGGCCGCTGCACTGGCTGCGGCAACGGCGTGAAGGACGGCAACGACCAGTGCGACGACGGCAACGCCGACGACACCGACGCCTGCGGCAACGACTGTTTGCTCAACCCGATCCGCTTTCTTGGCCACGACAACTTCGTGCGGTCGGTGGCCATCTCGCCCGATGGCCGGCACGTGGCCGCCGGCGACGAAGACGGCGACGTGATCGTGTGGAACGCCGCCACCGGTGCTGTTGAGCACACGTTGATCGCGGGCAGTGTGTCCTGTCGTGCCCTCGCGTTCTCTCACGACAGCAGCCGGCTCGCCGGTGCCTCCTATAACGAACAGATCCACATCTGGTCGGTGGCGACCGGGCTCGAAACCGTGGCGCCCTTCGGCGGGACGGACCGCTTTATCCAGGACATGGTGTTCGCCCCCGACGACGTGGAGCTCATCGTCAATGACATGAGCATGGCCCGCTACAACAGCCACACCGGGGTGGAGTTCGTTGAGGAAGGACCGTCGGCGCAGAACCCGGGCTGGCCGCGGTACTTTGCGTTCACGTTCGACGTCGACCTCGGCGGCGTGGCGGTGCCGAGCGTTGTTGAGACGATGGCGTTGTCGCCCGACGGCACACGCCTCGTCGCTGGGTCGAGGAACTCGTACATCAAGCAGTTCAGCGTCGCGACGGGCGAAGAGATCGCGTTTCCGAACCGCCCGATGGGCCACAGTTTCGGCGACGCGTTCTTCCGCGGCGTCAACTCGGTGACCTACACACCCGACGGCAGCCGGATTGTCAGCGGCGGCCGCGACAGGACCGTGCTCGTGTGGAACGCCAACACCGGCGAGCCCGTGGCCGCGGCGAACGGCGCCACCGGGTTCACCGCCCACAACGCCGCGGTCACCACGGTGGCGGTCTCGCCCGATGGCACGCTCATCGCGAGCGGCAGCGAGGATGAGACCATCAGGCTCATCGACTTCAACGGCACCCTGTTGCGCACCTTCGTCCAGGACGACCAGGCCACCGCCATCACCGTCCACCAGGTGGGCTTCTCGCCCGACGGACAGATGCTGCTCACCACCGAGGGGTTCACAGCGTATTTGCAACCCATCTTCCCGCTGCCGTAAGCGTCGGCGAACCCGTGATGCTGCGGGTCGCACCGCGCCCCGCTCCACACGTTCTGAAAACCCCGAGTCACCTCGGGGTTTTCGTTTGAACGGCCTTGAGCTCGAGCGCGTTGGCGTCAGCCTCGACGTCGACGATCCAGCACCTGCGCCGTCACAGAACCCGTGCCGTGCCGTGCGGAGCCGCCCGCAGGTACGTCGAGATGGTGCTGCCTCTTCCTTCGCGGCGGCCAACGACCTGCGTCGGGCATTCACTGCGGCAGGCGATCACCAGGGTCGGCAGCAACCTTGTGATGCGCCAGAAACCCCGAGTCACCTTGGGGCTTTCTCTTTCGGCCGACGCTTGTCGACGACGCTGACCGAAGATCGCGAACATCGTCGGACAAACTGGCAGGCTTCATGTCGGAGCAGCACATGAAGATCGACGGCGTTCCTTTTCACACCACAGACTGGTCCAGCGTGCCGACGACGGAGCACCCCGGCGAGACGGGCGTGGCCACCTGGCGCACGATCGAAGTCGGCAACATCCGCGTGCGACGCGTCGACTATTCGGCCGGCTACGTCGCCGACCACTGGTGCGAACGCGGTCACGTGCTGTTCGTGCTCGAGGGCGAGCTCACCACCGAGCTGCGCGACGGCCGGCGCTTTGTGCTCGGTCCCGGTCAGAGCTACCAGGTCGCCGACAACGACGGTGCCCACCGCTCGCTGACCACCGGGGGCGCGCGCCTGTTCATCGTCGACTGACCCCGACCTTCAGCGACGACCGCACGCCGAAGTTGCCGCACCACTGCTCTCGCGGCATGCACAGCCATGCGCATCGTCATCGTGGCTTTCGACCGGTTCACCGACCTCGACGTGTTTCTGCCGTGGGACCTGCTCAACCGCGTGAGCACCCGCCCATGGACGGTCTCGATCGTCGCCGACACGCCGACCATCACCTCGGTGGCGGGCCTGACGATCGCCGCGCATGGCGACCTTGGCAGCATCGCGTCCGCCGACGCGGTGGTCGTCGCCAGCGGTCCGGGCCTGCGCGCGAAGCTCACCGACGATGCATTCGTCAACGCCATCTCGCTCGATCCTGCCCGCCAGCTTGTTGGCTCGATGTGCTCCGGGGCGCTGTTGCTCGCCAGGCTCGGTGTGCTCGCGGGCAAGCGCGCGACCACCTACCCGACGGCGCGTGCGAGCCTGGCGGCCATGGGGATCGACGTCGTTGACGAAGCCTTCGTGCGCGAGGGCAACGTCGCCACTGCCGCAGGGTGCCTGGCTGCCGTGGACCTCGTGGGTTGGATCATCGAGTCGCTGGTGGGCGTTGAGCAGCGCGACGTTGTCGTTGGCTCTGTGCAGCCTGTCGGTGCGCCTCGCTGACGATGCAGGGCTCCTCGTCCGCACGTCGTCGAGCACGATTAAGCGCTCGACGACGTGCAATGGACCTCGCGCTCAGAGGTGGATGCCGCCGGCGACCTCGAGGCGCTGACCGTTGATGAAGCGCGCCTCGGGCGACAGCAGCAGGCGCAATGCGGCACCGATGTCG
>JBIKRQ010000347.1:0-6615 GCA_044349155.1 Myxococcota bacterium | reverse complement strand
AACCTCTGGAGTTTTAAACCCTTGCACCAGTCCCTCACAGATGTGAAACGCCCGCTGCAGGGGATCCTGGCCGCCTCGGTCGTGGTGGCGTCGCTGGCGGCCATCGATCTGGGCACCGACATGGCCGATGGCACGAGCCCCCTGCACGTGCTGCTCGAAGGCGGTGTGGTGGCGATTGGCGCGGTGGGGGCGCTGTTGGCGGCCCGGAGGCTGCGCCTGTTGCGCGACGCCATCACGCGCGCTGTGCAAGACACCGCCGCGGCCCGCGCCGAAGCCGAGCAGCTCCAGGCGCGCCTGACGCAAAGCCATGCTGACGCCGAGCGCTTCCGCGCGCAAAACGCGCAGTTGGTGCGCGGCCTGAGCGACGCCATCGACGAGCAGCTCGAGCGCTGGCAGCTCACCGCCACCGAGAAGGAAGTGGCGCTGCTGCTGCTCAAGGGCCTGAGCCACAAGGAAATCGCCGACATCCGCCACGTCAGCGAAGCCACTGCGCGCCAACAGGCTGGTGCCGTCTACAAAAAGTCGGGCCTCGCGGGCCGAAACGAGCTGTCGGCGTTCTTCCTCGAAGACCTGCTCGGTCCGCGCTGAGCCGTGGTCGAGACGTCGTCGTGCATCGGTCACGTCGACGACGCTTGTGCCGCCGCGATGGTGTACGTGCCCGCGTCTATGCACCCGTCGTCTGCGCTCGTTTCTGCTGCTGCCTTGCCGTTGCCCGAGGTGCCACGCGTGTCGATGCTCTCGCGCGAGCAGTTCCTCGAGGAGCACCTGCGGCCGGGCAAGCCCGTGGTCTTCACGACGTTTGGTCACGAGTGGCCCGCGATGCAGAAGTGGACACCGGCGTACTTCCGCGAGCGCTTCGGCAACCGCCCCGTCATGGCGATCACGACGACGAAGCAGGCCCGCGGCCACGCCGGCCACTACGGCGTGCCCGTCGAGATGACGATGAACGCGTACCTCGACGCGGTCATCGAACGCGACGAAGACCTGCGCCTCGCTGCTCGCCACACCGCCGAGATTGCGCGCGAGCTCGTCGACGATTTCAGCCGCCCCGACCTCGGCCAGCACTACAGCAACGATCTGCTCTGGTTGTTTTTGGGCAGCAAAGGCTCACGCACGCCGATGCATTTCGACTTCGGCCCGTTCCACGTCTTTCACACCGTCTTCTTCGGCGAGAAGTCGATGCACGTCTTCCCCGCCAACCAGGGCCGCAACCTGCACCAGTTGCCGCTCACCGCACGCAGCAAGGTCGACCCGCTGCATCCCGACCTGGCGCGGCACCCACGGCTGCACCAGGTGCACGGCTGGCGCGCCACCTTTGGTCGAGGTGAAACGTTGTATCTGCCGTCGGGCTGCTGGCACGACGCCACGTACCACTCGGCATCGCTCGCGCTCACGTTGCGCTTCACCGAGGGAGCTGCGTTCGTGAAATCGCGCGTGCTGTATCGCCTGGGCATTGGCGCCATCAGTAGCCTGCTCGAAGCGCTCGCGCCCGATCGTTGGCCAGCCCTGCAAGAGCGGTGGGCGCGATGACACGCAAGCTCATCACCCGTTCGTCGCCGCGCGCGCCGTTGTCGTCGTTGCGTTGGCCGGCCGTGCGCTTTCGTCTGCTCGACGAGGCCGGCGAACCCATGGACATTCGCCTGCGCCGCATCCGCCTCGTCGACGGTGCGGTCATCGAGGCCGAAGATGTCCGCCACGAAGACCACGATGGCGTCGGCGCGCTCACGGCCCTGCTGCAAGACCGCGGCTTCGACATCACGTCGATGCCCGTCGTCGTCGATCCACAACGTCCATCGCTGCTGCGTCGGCTGGTGCTGTTGCGCCGCTACATCGCTGCGATTCGTGGTTGGCCGCAGCGCTACAAAAACGAGCCCGACTGGTCCGTCGTTGTTGGCGGTCCCTGCCCCGCCGTCGCCGTCCTCGACGTCGACTCCACCACGGCCCTGCTCGCGGCACTCAAGACGGCAGGTGCTGGTCTCACCGCAGGCGTTGTCTCCGCCCTCGACGAAGCCGCTGCGCGTGTGTTGCTCGCCGATGAAAGTCCGCGGCGTTGGATGGTGCCCGTCAACATGCGCACGTCGGCCGCCCTCGACGTCGACAACTACGCCAACGTGGTCACCTCGTTGCTCGTGCCGTTTCCGCAAGCGCAGTCGCCCGCCGAGGTGCACGCGGTGTTGAAAGACATGCTCGCCCGCCGCTGGCACTGGGGCACCACGGTGGTGTCGTCGTTGTTCTCGCGGTTCAGCATCGCGCGGCTGCGGCGCATGGTGGGGCGCTTCAACCCGCGCAGTTCGATCTTCGGCTACGTCTCCAACGTGGGCAGTTGGCCGCCCGCCGGCGTTGCCGACATCGACACCGACGACACCAGCACCTGGGCGGTCATCCCACCCGTCGGTCGTCGTGGACCGCTGGCAACCGTGCTGATCGTCTACCGCGGACGACTCGCCGTAGCCCTGCACGCACACGGGTGCCTGCGCCTGAGCGACGACGCCGTCGCCGACCTGGTGCGCACCGCCGTGCAGAACCTGCTGCAACACCTCCACGTCGACGGAGCCGTCACGGTGCACAGCGTTCGCTGATCCAACCAGTGGCAACATGGAGCAGCGCTGCATCCTTCCACTGGAAAGATGCAGGCAAACCCGCTTTTGGGTTTGTCGCCGAGGCGAGAGGGGCGGGCGGGGAAACCTCCCCGCCAAACAACACGTCTCAGAACTCGACGCAGAAGCCGAAGACGTCGGCGTGGCTGCCCGGCGGCAACGACGCATTCCACGCTTCGCCCGAGAAGCGCACGCGGCCATCGCCGAGGTCTTCGGTCACGCTGTTCCAGTGGTTGTTCACCGTTCCTTCAACAGCGATCTCGCCACTCCACACCGCGTCGATGTCGCTGCCGTTGTCGACGTCGCCAGCGAAACACGCGCCAGAGTTCCAGCGGTTCGTCTCGCGCGCGAACACGACCACAGCACCACTGCCCGGCTCAACCGGATCGACAGGATCGACAGGATCGAGCACGGCGTCGGCCGCGGGGGCATAGCCATCGGGTTCGCCGTCGACCTCGCTGTCGCGGTACGAAAACAGCCCCACCAGCGACGTCGGCGCGTCGAGCACATCAGCGCTCATCGCTGGTGCCGCCAGCGTGCAGCCAAGCACCTCGGGGTCAACACCAGCGCCGAAGCGGGCCCAGCTGTCGACGTAGCAGGCCCCCACCTGTTCGCTGCCGGCCAGCAACTGCGCGAGGCCATCGACGTCTTCGATCTCGGCCGTCGCACCATCAACGTCGACAACGGTGCCCTGCAGATCGAGGTCGCGGCCGTTGTCGTTGGTACGGCGGCGGCCAGCACCGTCGAAGGCCTCAAGGGCGAAGCCGATGCCGTCGATGCGTTCGTGGCAACTGCGGCACTCGGGCTCGGAGCTGTGCAGCGAGAAGCGATCGCGTGTCGAGGCCGTGGGATCCGTCGGCGGTGGCGCGGCGTTGATGTTGGGCGGTGGCGGCGGCAGCGGATCGCACAACAGGCGCGCCCGCACGGCGACACCGCGGCGAATCGGCGAACTCTCCGTCGGCAGCGCATGCCCCGCGGTGAACGCGCCCATCGACAACAAGCCGACGTAGCCGCTGCCAGCGAGGTCAACAGCGCCATCTGCGCCCGGTGCCGGCAGGCCGTAGAAGGTGGCGAGGTCGGCACCGATCTGCGTGCGCTCCTGCAGCAACAAGTCGCGCAACGAGGCGCCACGGCGAACGGCATCACCAACGTTGGCGTCGGCTTCGGCACGCAGCGCACCGAGCAGTTGCGGTGTGAGTTCAGGGAACGTGGCGACGTCGTGGGGCGTGCGCACCACCGCGTCGAAGTCGAGCCAGGCGGCAAAGAAGCGTTGGGCCTGCGCGGTTGTTCGCGGGTCCTCACGCAAGCGCGTCACGAGGGCGGCGCGGTCGTTGGCGAAGGTGCCAGCAGCGATCGCATCGAGCAGCGCGTCGTCGGGAGGCGCCCCCGTGAAGATGAACGACAACGCGGCGGCCACCTCCCAATCCGTCAGCGCGAACACGTCGCCAGCGCTGCGGCCGAGTTCTTCTTTGTAGAGAAATCCTGGCAGTTGCAGCAGGGCCGTCACCACCCAGCGCAGGCCTTCACGGTGGCCGTCGCCGTCGACGATCACGCCGTCGTACACCGCCACCAGCGCGTCGCGTTCCTCGCCGGTGATCGGGCGGCGCAACGCGCGTCGACCCGCGCGCTGAATGAACTGCACCGCGCACTCGCGATCGAGCGTGCTGCACCCTGCGGCCGCGTTCAGGATCGCCGCGTCGTCAACAACAACAGCAGCCAGGTCTTCAGCAGCGGTCGCGAGCTTTTCACCCAGCAGCTCGCCCACCGCGAGGCGACCGCGGTCTTCAAAGTTTTCCACGACGACATCAGCAGGAAAGCCGCGCGCGATCTCGCGGGCGCGAGCGCCAGCAACCGCCCCAAGCACCACGGCAACGCTGCTGGCGTACTCGTCTTTCGACAGGCGCACGAGCCGCCGCGCGAGCACCGGTTCGTCGCACACGCCACCACGGTCGAACTCAGCAGGCACGGCGCAGTCGTTCACCACACCGTTGATGCGGTCGGCGTACCAACGCAGCCGCCGTGCCTGCGACGTGCCGTCCTCGACGACAACTCCGCCGCCGTGGCCATCGGGATGAAGCCCCAGCGGTTTGGCAACAATCAACGACAACCCATCAAGCACGGTCTCTTGCGCGAGCGTCTGAACGACCGCGAGGTTTCTCGCCGCGAGCGCGTCGCCGTCTTCGAGGGCTGAGCCGAGCGATGCCTCGAGCACCAGACGCGAGCCATCAGCGAGGCCGCCGCCCACGTGGCAACGGATGCACGTGCTCTGCAAGACCGCGTCGTGGATGACGCGATCGTAGACGGCGGCATCGTCGGCGCACACAACAGGCTCGTCGCCTTCGCCCTGCTTTGGCGGGTCCGTCGGACACGCCGAGAGCGAAAACGTCGTCGACAGCGCAGCAATCACCAGTGCAATGCGGTTCATGCAAGCTCCGTGAGTTCGCCGCCGCCAGTGCCGTAGGCCTCGACGTCGCTGCCGAGCTGACGCGCAATGCTGACGAGCAAGCGGTTGTGCTTCTGCCCGCCGCACTTGAGCCACCGACCACCGCGAAAGCCGCCACCCGCGACGTAAAACGGCACCGACACCTGATCGTGCATGCGCGAGTCGCCGAGTTCCTTCACGTACACGCACACCGTGTCGTCGAGCAGCGTACCACCGCCGTGGGGCGATGGTCGGCTGCGAAGGTCTTCGAGCACGTCGACGTAGCGGTCCATGTACCACTGCTCGCAAGCGATGAAGGCGTCGAGGCCAGCGGTGTTGCCGTTGTCGGCGTGGCTGAGCGAGTGGTGTTGGTCGGCGACACCGAGCCAGGAAAACGCCACCGGGCTCACCGTGTGCGAGTGCTGCAACACCGCCACGCGCGACAACCCACAAGCGAGCGACAACACCGCGAGTTCGCGCTGCGCATCGGCCACAGCGGGAAAGCTGTCGTTGTCGTTGGGCGCGTTCGTCGTCGGCGCCGTTGGCTGATCGCAGCTGCCCAGATCGATGGGCGCCAAACGCTGCTCCATCGTGCGAAGTGCGGTGAGGTGTTGATCGAGCTTGCGCTTTTCTTCAGCACCCACGCGTCGCTTCGCATCGTCGACGCGGTTTTTGACGAGGTCAATCACACTCTGACGACGCCGACGAAGCTTGTCGGCATCGCCACCAACGAGGTCACCAAACAGCCGACGAAACACCGCGCGCGGATCGTCCTCGACGGCGGTGAACACCCCAGCACGCTCGTAGCTGATGCGCGTCTGCTGCTGCGCGCCCCACGCACTGGTCTGCACACCGAGCACGAGCGACGGGAAGCGCGCGTCGGCGAACAACGTCTGCGCAAGGAACTGGTCGAGGCTGCGGCCGCCGCCGGGGTCAGCAGCCCCACCATCGCCGGTGAGCATCGCCGCCTGGCCGCCTTCGTGGTTGCCCGCGCGGGTGGCGAGGTCGAGTTCGTCGAGGAAGCTGACGTCGTCGAACGGTCGCCAACTGCCGCGCCGCGTGTCGAGAGGCTTGAGGATCGAGTTGTCGGCGACGGTGAACGACTGCGGTGTGCCCGTCGGCCGCAGCCGGTGGTGCACGGTGCCGTTGGGAGCATAAAAAACGAGCAGATTCTTCGCCGGCGCTCCGACCTGGGCGCGCACGCCGCGCGACCACAACGTGGGGGCAAGCGGCGCCAGGGCAGCGGCAGCAAGGCTGGTGGCAATGAAGTCACGTCGACGAAGCATGCCCCTTGCTAGCAAGCCCAATCGATGCAGCAGAACCTGTCTCGATGTTGATTTGGCGGGGAGGTTTCCCCGCCCGCCCCTCGGAGCGACTCACGTCTGTGGTGTGTGCTCCGCCTGTGCGCATGTGTAGGCCTGTGTGCATCTCGGCGGTGCGGAGGTTTCCCCGCCCGCCCCTCAGAGCGACTCATCCCGAATGATCATGATTTTGCCGAGTCGGCTTCAAGCCACCACGACTTGCGTGTGCAACCGGCGATGAGGTCCGGTTGCGTGTAGAGGTTTCGACATCGCTCGATGATCAAGCGTTCAACCT
>JBIKRQ010000346.1:0-6631 GCA_044349155.1 Myxococcota bacterium | reverse complement strand
CGCCGAACCCAACGCCGGCGAGGATGACCCACGCGTCTTTCTCGCCCTTGAGCCCCTGGCGCACCAGCCACACCGCACCGCTCACCGGCGTCATGATCTTGGCAAGGATCACCGGCGGCGACACCGAGATCGCCAGACCCACCTCGGGGATGAAGCCCACAAACGAGATCGCGACGAGGACCAGCTGGAAGTACGCCCACGGCTTCGTCGGCGGCCGGCGCTTCACGAAGTGCCAGAAGAAGCTGATGATCGCCGCGTTCACCAGCGAGCCGAAGAAGTTGCCAACCACCCCCGCTGTGACGGCGTTGATCGGGAGCCACGGCGTGCCCCGCAACTCGACAATCGTGAGCCAGATCGTGACGAGCACGCCGGAGATGCCGAACCACAAGTAGCCGCCGAGGTCGCGACGCAACGACCACAGCAGCACGTGGTAGCCAGCGATGAACACGAACACGAGCGAGATGGCGAAGAAGCCAAGGGTGCGATCGTTCATCGTGCGCTCGACGATGCTGCGCGCGCGATCGTCGACGCCGGGCATCTGCCCCACCAGCAGCGGACCGGCAGGCACCAGGCGCCGAGAGGGGTCGGCAGCGAACAGCACGGGGTCGTTGCCGATGCGCACCGCGACGACGATTTCGCCATCCGTCAACGTTGCCGCTGGAATCGCGAACGCTTCACCGACCTGCAGCGCATCGATGTGTTGTTCGACGTTGCCGTGGCCGCCGACGCGTTCTCCGTCGACAAAGACCTCGAAGCCGCCTTCAACCATGCCGGGCGATACACCCAGCGGTGCGCCCTGAAACGCGGCAGGCACGACGACGCGGCGCCGCAGCCAACTCACAGCCCCGGTACACGCGGCTTTGCCGGCTTCGGGCAGGGCGATCGGTGTCCACGCGCTGTCGTCGAAGTCGGCGAGCGCAAAGCGTGGACTGTCGCCGACCGTGCAGCGCCACTCGCCGTCGAGGGACGTGGGCGGATCGATGGATGTGACCGTCGCTGTCGACGGAGGAGACGATGCCGCAAGCACGAGCGCAAACAACAACGCCGACATCAACACCTCAAAGCAGACAGCAGCATACGCCGACAGCGCCGGCGCCTACTCGTCTGGCTCAAGGGTGATCATGAGCGGGTGGCCGTGCTCGCGGGCGAAGTCTTCGACCTGCTGCACCTTCGTCTCGGCGATGTCGCGCGTGTACACGGCGACGACGGCCTTGCCGAGCATGTGCACCTTCAGCATGAGGTGGTGCGCTTCGGTCGGGTCTTTGCGGAAGAAGTTGACCAGCACGAGGACAACGAACTCCTGCGTGGTGAAGTCGTCGTTGTGCAGCACCACGCGCCACAGCGGCGGACGCTTGAGCGTGCTGCGCTCGAGGACGGAGGTACCGGTGTCGCCACCTTTGTCGGGCGACTTCTTCTTGGGATCCTTCGGGTCGGACATGGGCAACAAACTAACAGGCTCTGAACAACGCATTTGCGTTTTTCAGAGCCTGAACAGTTTCGGTGTCGATGTGTGGGTTTGCCTACAGCAGCTCGACGGCGACACCCGCTGTGAACGACGCCGGCAGGCCGCTGTTGAGGAAGTCGTCGCGCGAAGACAGGTCAAAGCCCGGCGCGCCAAAACTGTTGACCTGCAAGGTGGCGCCCTCGACGTAGATGAACGTGTGGTCGAAGACGCCATTGGCGCGTGCACGCCGGGTCACGTCGGGCACAAACGGGTCGAACTTGTCGAGGAAGTCGAGCGCGAGCATCAGGCCCACCGCGGCCTCGTAGCCGTAGCGCACGCCGACGGGGTTGAGCTTGTCGCCCGTCGACGCAAACGAGTTGTTCTTGGTGAACACGTAGCCCATGCCCACGAGGCCCACGCGCCCGTACGGCACGAGCGGAATGTGCGCGAGGTCGAGCAGCGGATCGAAGCGGTAGGTCAAGCCTGCACGCAGCACGGCAAACGAGGCCTGCACCTTCGTCGTTGTTGCCTTTTCACAGTTTCCGCTCGTTGCGGCTTCGGGCGGCTGTGCAAGGCCGCTTGCCTGGGTGATGCCAAGGCCGGTGCTGAACTGCAGCGAACCAAAGCCATCCCACAGGTGCACGTCGCCAGCGCCGCCGATCAGCGGCAACGTCGCGCCGCTGAACATGCAGTCGTACACGGGGAACGTGGTGTTGGCGTCGAGGTTCGGCTTGTAGCTGCCCACCGACAACGACAACGTTGTGCGCCCAAGACCCGTCCACAGGCGCTTCGCTTCGGCCTCTTCCAGCGGCGTGGCTTTGTTCTGCACCTGTGCAGAAGCAGTGCCGGCACACAGCAGCAGTGCCAGCACGCTCGCCGCTGCGTGACGAGATCGTCGACGACGACGCAACCGCAGTGTCAGCAGCCCGCCAAACAAGAACGCTGACGACGACGAACCACCGCAGCTGGACGCATCACACGACAGCGCGTTGTCGGGGCCGTCGTACAGCGCGAGGGGGCTCAGGCTTCCGATCGCTTCGGACTGCACGAGTGCGGATGGTTCGCCTTCGTTGTCGTAGTCGTCGACGGCGTAGGCGCGGAACTCGAACGGTGTGTCGTTCGCGATCGTGATCGTGATCGGCGACGTGCCTGTCACCTCGCTGAAGGTCGCAGTGGAGTTGCACAACGAGGCGACCGCTTCGCCTTCGCCTTCGCCCTCACCTTCACCTTCACCTTCACCTTCACCTTCACCCTCGCCCTCGCCCTCGCCCTCGCCCTCGCCGCAGGCGCGGTATTCGATGCGGTAGCTGAACGATTCGTCGCTCTCACCGTCGATGCCTTCGAACGCGACAACGACCTGGCCATCACCAGGGGTTACCGAGGCCACGGTGGGGACCGGCGGAATCGTGGTGTCGATGTTCATCTGAATCTGCCCGACGAAGGCCGCCTCCACGTCGTTGGGTTGGTCGAAGATCTGCACGCAGAAATAGCTCTGCTCGCGCCGCGTCGACGTGGCGCAGGTGCCTTCACCGACCACCGCGGCGACATCGATGGTCTGGTTGAAGAAGATCTGGCCAGTGGTCGGTGCGACAGTGCCGTCGTCGTTGGTTTGGGCATCGGTGAGCAGCGTGCGCACAGACGCCGCCACGTTGCGCAGCGTCGGGCAGCCTCGCGAGTTCTCCTGAGACACCTCGACGAAACGCAGCTCGTACGACGGCGCGGTGAAGCCCGATGCGTTGAACACGAACGGCACCGTGCCCGCACAGGTCTCGGCGTTGATGTCGATCTGCGTTGCCCCGTCGAGGGTGAACTCGGTGATCGCAATCTGGGCCATCGCCGTCGACGAACACAGCAACGAAAGGATCAGAGCCAGTCGGCGCACAGGGCCTCCGCGATACGCACAGCGTTGAGCGCGGCACCGGTCCGCAGGTTGTCAGACACGACCCAGAACGCGAGGCCGCGCCCGTCGTCGACGCTCTCGTCGAGGCGCACGCGACCAACGAGGGTTTTATCTTCGCCCGTGGCATCGAGGGCCGTCGGGTACACGCCCGTGCTGGCATCGTCGACGACGAGGACGTTGGGCTCTGCCGCAAACAGGGCGCGAGCATCATCGGCGGTGATCGGCGCGTTGAGCTCGACGTGGACCGCTTCGGAGTGGCCGTTGAACACCGGCACGCGCACACACGTGACGCCCACCTTCAGGTCGGGGATGCCGAGGATCTTGCGCGTCTCGTCGATCATCTTGCGTTCTTCGCCAGTGACGCCGTCGGCGGGGATCGGATCTTTCGCCGGAATGCGGGGCAGGGCGTTGAAAGCGATCTGCTGATCGAACGTGATGGCGTCGACGGCCTTGAAGTTGAACAGGTCGCGCACCTGGCGCTCCAGCTCTTCGACACCGCCGCGTCCTGCACCACTCACCGCCTGGTACGTGCACACGATGACGCGCTTGAGGCCGCGTTCGCGCTGCAGCGGCGACAGGCACTGCACCATCTGAATGGTGGAGCAGTTCGGCGTGGCGATGATCCGCTTCTTGGCGAAGTCCTTCAGCGCGTGCCCGTTCACCTCGGGGACGACGAGCGGCACATCGGGGTCCATACGAAACGACGACGACTTGTCGATGCACACAGCACCAGCCGCCGCAGCGCGCGGTGCCCACGTCTTCGAGATGCCGCCCGAGGCTGCGAAGAAGACGAGGTCGATGCCCTTGAAGTCGGCGGTCTCGAGGTCTTTCACGGTGTGGCTGCTGCCGTCTTCGAGCTCGATCTCTTCGCCAGCACTGTTCTTCGAGGCAAACAGGTGCAGGCTGGCGAGCGGGAAACGGCGGTCGCCGAGGATCGACAGCGTTTCGCGGCCGACCACGCCAGTGGCACCGACGATCGCCACATTCATGGGGCGCTTGGGTTTCTTCACCACTTCGCGCGGCGCCACGGCAACGAGCTTGTCGGCCAGGCTGTTGCGCGCTGTGGGCAGCGTTGCTTCTTCGGTTTCTTCGATTTCGGCGCCGTCGTCGTCGAGATGGTCGTTGGTGTTGCTCATGGTGTCCTTGAACGCGTGAAGGCGTGGCCGTGTTCCCGGCCTACTGCAAGATGAATTCGAGTGTGTGTCGACGAGCGCCGCCCGAAATGGTGGCACGCGACAACCACGCCACCGCCGCCGCCGCGATTTCCTGATCGCCCACCGTATCGGTGCGCAGCTGCGTGCTGAGCACACGCCCATCAGCAGCGCTCTCGACGACGATCGTCAGGGTGCCGCCTTTGGTGGTGTTCTTCTTGGCGATGCGGTCGCGCCACAGTGTCTGCAGCGCACGCTGCGTGGCGTTGGCGACGGCGTTGACGGTGCCATTCGGGCGCTTGGCGTCGTTGACCTGCAGGCGCACCAGCAGACCAGCCTGCTCGGCGCGAATGGCGGTGGCGACTTCGGCATCGACGACCGCGCCGCGATCGAGGGCAGCAACCGCCGCATCGTAGCCGGTGACAGCGTCGACGAGGGGGCCCGAGGTCACCGCGATACGCGCGAGCGCGGCGTTCGCGAGCACGTCGTCGGCGATGAGGTCCAGCACGCCCCTGGCCGCCGTGCGCGCTTCCTCAACCGCGCCACGACGCACCGCGAGCTCGACGACGAGACGACGCGGCTCGGGGTCTTGCTTCGACACGTCCGCGGCGCGCTTTGCGTACCCGAGTGCCACGTCGATTTCGGTTGGGCTCGTCGCTGTCCGCCCGGCGATCTGGGCGGCCGCCAGCAACGTTGGGTAGTCGCGGGCACCCGCGGCGATCGCCGCTTCCCACGCACGCAAGGCGCGCGCGTCGTCGATGCCGGCGGTGGCGGCGGCAAATCGGCGCAGGGTGTCGGCGTGATCGGGGGCGAGCTGCAGCGCGCGTTCCCACACCGACACCGCCGCTGCACGTCCTGCCGGACCGGTATCGACCTGCTCCTCGAGCGATGCCTGCTCGACGAGGCAGCGAAAGCATTTCGGCGCGGCCGTGGCGGCTTCGGCCCAGGCGTCGCGAGCGGCACGGACATCGCCAGCCGCGGCGCGGGCACGGGCACGTACGACATGCAGGGCGCTGCACCCGGGGGCGAGCGCGAGGGCAGCATCGGCGCGCGTGAGCGCGAGCTGCGGGTTGCGGTCGTGTAGCAACGCGCTTTCGGCGCGGGCGACTTCGACGACGACGGCGGTTGGGCCGAGCTTGCTGGCGGCCACGTCGCAGGCGCGTGCTGCTTCTGGGCCCATCTTCGACCACGACGCGTACACCAAACACTCGCCCAGCACCCCAACGCCCGACGCCGAGAACCGTTCGCTGTCGGCGTGAAACGCGCGGAAGCGTTCTTCAGGTGTGGGCAGCGCAAGCATCGCCGCAAACGCCGCATGCCTGTCGCTCGACGCGGTGATTTCGTGGTGCTGTCGGCGGGCGGCAAGGGCGCCACGCGCAGCAGCGTCGCCGACATCGACGATGGCGTCGCAGACCTTGACCACGTCGAGCTCGGGCGCCACTTCGACCTGGGGGATCGTTGCCTCGGGCGTGGTGACGCACGCCGCGGCGGCAGCGATCCAGACCACGGCGCAGAGCCCAAAGCGGGCTTTTCTTCGAGGCTCAAAAGCAGTTGGCGAGGTGCTGCTGCAACGCATGGGCACGGGTTAGGCCCAACGTGGTCGACGTGCAAGGACGTGCTATGGCGAACACATGGCAGTTGTTCGTCCGTTTCGCGCACTTCGTCTGGACCCGGCTCGCGTCGACCCCGGTGCCATCGTCGCCGACGCGCGCAACATCGAAAACACGTCGCGCGATCCCCGCCACATCAGCACCCTCGTGCAAGCCACCGACACGGGGGCGCTCTTCGCGCTGCTCGATCAGGCGCGGGCGGGTGTGTGGAAGTCCGACGTCGACCCGGCACTCACGGTCATCCGCATCGCCGACGACGGGGGCGAACGCCTGGTCTGCTTCGCCGCCATTCGCTCCGACAGCCACGAAGGGCTGTTGACGTCGACGATCGACAACCGCGTCCCTGTCGACGTCGTGCCCGCTCAGCTCGCCTTCAGCGACCGCAAGGGCCGCGTCACCCGCGCGATGGATGCTGAAACCGATCGCGCCGCGGACGCCACGTTTCAGGTTGGCAATACTGCGATCGAGGTCTGGGTTGTCGACGACGACAGTGCCGCAGCTCGCATTGCGGCGCTACTCGAAGGTG
>JBIKRQ010000345.1:0-6656 GCA_044349155.1 Myxococcota bacterium | reverse complement strand
ATGTTGGCATCGAGGCTCTTTTTGCCTCCTTTGCCTGTTGGTTCTGCTGCTGCGCCGCCCATGGCGAGTCACCCGGGAAATGAGAGTGTGACAACGACGGAGGGAGTCCGGTCACGCCGAGGCGACGTGACCGGACGAGGTCAGGCTCAGGCCTGTTCCTCAATGGCGGACACGTTCAGCTTGTCCTTGTTGCGCATGACCAGGTTCACGGTCGAGGCAACGGCGGCGTTGATGTCGTCCGAGAGGGCCTGGGTGCGGCCCTGCAGGATCGAGAAGCCGATGAGGATCGGGATGGCGACGGCAAGGCCGAAGAACGTGCAGTTCATGGCTTCGCCGATGCCCTGCGACAGCATGGTGGACTTGTCGGCGGCGGAGACGCTGGCGACGGCCTTGAACACGCCGATCATGCCATTCACGGTACCCACGAGGCCCACGAGCGTGGCGACGTTCGAGAGCATGGACAGGTAGCCCGTGCGCTTCTCGAGGTAGGGCAGTTCGTGCATCGCGGCTTCGTCCATGGCGGCCTGGACTTCTTCTTCACCGTGGCGGACCTCGAGGAGGCCGGCCTTGAGGATGCGGGTCAGCGGCGACTGCGGCTGATCGCTGAGGAAGCGGATGCCGCCCATCACGTCGCCACGGAAGATGCGCTCACGGAGACCAGCGAGCACGGCATCCTTGTTGAGGCGCGTACGGCCCCAGAGGACGACGAGGCGCTCGACAATGATCGCCAGACCAACGGCACCCGTGAGGAAGATCGGGATGGCGAAGAAACCGGCTTCTTGAACGCGGTGGGCAAAATCCTCGAACATCGCTGACTCCCTGTGCGCCGGCCTGCGGCCAGCATCGTTGCCTGAAATCGATCCCGCTCGTGGTCCGTTGTGGGACATCCGATGGGGCGGGCGCTGTCTACACCACCCGATCTCGACTTCGCAATCGGCTTTAGCCAACCGGTGCCGTCGAGAGCGGCTTTGTCGGATCGTTGTCCGACCCCCGGCCAGACAACCGGGCGGCCGACAAGGTTCCACGATCACATGGATCGGGGTGGATCGACCGGGTTCTGTGGCGTCGTGACGCGGTCGTCGTCGCTCCAGCGGCCCTGCGCGCGCAAGATCCGCTCGACCACCTCGCGCAAGACACCCTGCCCGCCCGAACGCCCGGTGACCATGTGTACGGCCAGTAACACCGCAGGATCTGCGTCGGCTGGGGCCACCGCGAGGCCCACCGTGCGCAGGCAGCAGAGATCATTCACGTCGTCGCCGACGAAGCAGACCTCGTCGAGGCTGGCGCCGACGTCGTTGAGGATGGTCTGCAGCTCGCGGTCTTTGTGCATGATCCCCTGGCGGATGTAGGGGACCTTGAGCTCGCCGAGGCGCGCGTCGACGTTGCGGCTCGCGCGCCCGCTGATCGCCGCGCACACCAGGCCGGCCAAACGCGCCCGCACCAGGCCAAGGCCGTCGCGCGCATGGAAGGCGTGCAACGCGCAGCCGTCGGGGCCGTAGTAGAGGCGGCCGTCGGTGCAGACGCCGTCGACGTCGAAGGCGAGGACCTTGATGCGCCTGGCGCGGGCGTCGATCTCGGCAGCGCCCAGGGTCATGGCTTCTTCACCGCGGCGAACACCGTCGACGAGCCGCGGGCCACCAGCAGCTTGAGCAGGCCGCCCGACGGGGTTGCTTTCACGACCACCGCGAAGGCGTCGGCGTCGGAGACGGGGATGCCGTTGACGCTGGTGACGACGTCATCGACGCCGACGCCCGCCAAAAATGCCGGCGAACCCGGGCGCACTTTCTTCACACGCGCGCCCTTTGTGCCCGCAGGCAGCTCGAGGCGGGCGCGGTTGTCGGCGTCGAGGGCCACGACGTGGACCCCGATCGAGCCGTCGGTGGCGGCGGCTTTGGGCTCGGTGGCGGGGGTGCGGCCGTCGTCGACGGGACGGGCGTTGTCGGGGTGGCTGCCGAGGGTGAGCGGCAGCGTGCGCTTCTTGCCGTCGCGAAACAGCTCGAGGCTGGCCGTGGTGCCCACGCCGGCGTCGCCTGCGCGCAGCGGCAACTCGCTGGCCTGCACGATCGCCTTGCCGTCGAAGGAGACGATGACGTCGCCGGGGATGAGGCCGGCGGTGGCTGCGGGCCCGTCTTTCACGACTTCGCGGATCAACGCGCCGTGAGCGGTGGGCAGGCCCATGCCGGCGACGATCGACGGGTCGACGTCTTGAATCGACACGCCGATCCACGAGCGCTCGAAGCGGCCCGTGGCGACGAGCGACGGCAACATGCGCTTCACCTGGTTGATCGGGATGGCGAAGCCGATGCCCGCGCCCGCGGCGTTGACCGCACTGTTGATGCCGACGACCGCACCGCGCGTGTCGAGGAGCGGACCGCCAGAATTGCCGGGGTTGATGGAGGCGTCGGTTTGCAAAAAGTCGTAGAGGCCCTGGCGGCCCGAGGGGGCGATGTCACGACGGCCGCGCGCCGACACGATGCCGAGGCTCACGGACTGCTCAAGCCCAAACGGCGAGCCGATGGCGACGACGAAATCGCCCACGTTCACCGCGTCGCTGTTGGCGAGGGGGAGGACGGGCCAATCGGTGCGCGGGCTGCGCAGGCGGATCACCGCGACGTCGGACTTCTCGTCGGAGCCGACGACTTCGGCCTCGATCTCGTCTTTCGAATCGCCGACGTAGACGGTGACGCGGGTGGCGTTCTCGACGACGTGGTGGTTCGTGAGCGCGTAGCCGTTGGCGGTGATCAGAAATCCTGCGCCCTGCCCGCGCTCGAGCTCGCCGTCAGCGGGCGCGTCGTCGGGCATGGGCAACGTCGGATGACCAGGCGGCAGCGCGTCGTCGTGCGGCAGCGCGGGGTGCCCCGGTGGCAAGCCCGTCGACGACGGCGGCCCCTCGGTGAACACCACCAACACCGCAGGCTCGACGCGCTCGACGATCGGCGCCACGCCGGGGACGCTGACGAGGGCGGGGCCAGGCTTGCTGTCGGTCCACAACGGTTTCGGCGCAGCAGGCGCTGCCAGCGCAGACGAGGCGAACAGGAGCGCGCACACGAGTGGTCGACGGAGGTTCTGCATCGACGCTGGTCATAGCAAAAGCGGCCCTTGCAGGCCGCTTTGCTCATCGATGCTCAGCTCGTTGGCGCACGTGCGGCTCGTCGGGGTCACGAAAACGGCGTGAGCTCTTCGTCGTCGCCGCCCACCACGCGCTCGATCTTGAAAGCACCCGGCTTGCCCACGACCGCGAGGCGGTTGGGGAGGGTGATGTCGTTGTCGTCGTCTTCGTCGAAGCCGTAGTGGTCGGCCTGGGCGTTCACTGCCCCGGCGACGCGGAACATGCGGGCGAGTTCGGCGATAAGCGGAATGGCCACGGCCTCGAACGCTTCGTAGTCGGCGAGGCCAGCCTCGACGGTGCGCGCGTGCTCGAGGAGAAACCGGCGCATCACGGGCAAAAACGCGAGCCCTGCCGACATGAAGTCGTCGACGCGGAAGCCCAGCGCATGCCGCAACTGGGCCGTGTGCGTGGTGAGATTGCGGAGCGAGGCGTCGTCGCCGGTTTGCAGGAAGTGGCTGACGACGCTGAGGATGCGAAGCAGGCTTTGCTCGAGTGCTGCCGAGTCGATGGTGCCGTAGCGCGGCGACAGCGTTCGAATCTGACGCACCAACGCGCGCGCGATGCGGACCCGGTGGCTGCCAATGAGCGCGACAACTCGTTCTTGCGACATGTGTTTCGTCGTACCGCCCACAAGTGCTCCGGTCGAGCCGGGTCGTCAGGGAGTTCCACAGCCGCGCACATCTCGCACAAGGTATCGAAATCGCAATGGAATCCGAAAATCAGCGCGCCGCACCACCGCTCACGCGACGCAGCAGCAGCGCCTGGGCACCACCGCGCATCGCGACCACGGCGCATGCAGCTTCGATCGCCACAATCACCACGAGTGCCCCCCCCGCGATCGACCACGCGCTGCTGGTGGCGAGCACGCCGCGCTGGGCCCCCATGCGGCAGGCCTCGACGACGAGCCCCGTGAAGCAGGCCGCTGCGGCCAACACCGTTGCCTGAATGATGGTCGAGATGGCGCCCGGGCCCATCGCGAGTTCTGAGAGGCTGGTGGCGTCGAACAACGGCTGGCGCGCCCCGCGGCCGACGGCGATGCCCGCGTAGGCGACGGCACTGCAGGCGATCAACAGCGAGGTCCACACCGTGCGCACGAGGCCGAAGTCGAGCACGACGCCACCCACGATGCCCAGCACCGTCGGGAAGATCACGGCCACCGGAGCCGCGGCCCACCACTTGGCACGCAACAAGCGCTCGGGACGCAGCGGCGCGCCGTCGACGATCCAGACCGCCATGCCTTCGAGGCCCACCTGCGGGAACGCAAAGCGTGTGGCCAATCCGCCCGCGATGAAGGCGACGATGCCGACGTGCATCGCGGCCAGAAACGCCAGACCGGCCTCGCGCAGCTGGCGCAGGCCCTCGCCGAGCGCACTGGCGTTGACGACGTAGAGGACACCGACGCCGACGAGGAGGACCACCTGGCCCCACTGTCCGGGATCGCGCACGAAGGCGAGCAGGTCTTTGTGGACCATCGGGCGCAGATCGGGCGCCACGACGCGTAAAACGCCCCGCAGCACGCGATCGGTGAGCGAGCCGGGGAGCACACCGGACGGCGCCTCGTCGACGGCCAGCTTGCGTGCGCGGTCGTACAGAACCACGTGCGCCACAAACGCCAGCGCCACCAGCAGACCAACGCCGACCACGCCGCCCAACAGACCCGAGACGCTGCCGTCGATGACGAACGACGCCAGTTGCCGTGGTGGCAGCAGCGACGGACCAACAGGGCCCGCCTGCTTCACAGCACCCAGCATCTGTGCAGCACCCTCTTCGGTGAGCAGGCGCTCGATGCGCAGCCGACGAAACCACACGAGCACGACGGTGACGCCGACGCCGAGCAGCAGCAGGCTCAAACGACGCAACCGGCCCGCCGGCAACACCGCACCACCAACGTGCGCCAGCAGCACGCCCAGCGACACCGGCGACAACGTGGCGACGACGACGGCGACGACCGCTCGCAGGGCAGCCCCCACACCAGACCCTGCACCCAGCTGCAACCCCACCAGGCCCACTGAACCGAGTGCGAGCGTAGGCAACGTGGCGGACAGCACGGTCTCGACGAAGCGGTCGGTGAAGCGGGCCCACGCCGGCACCGGCGCGCTCTCCCACAACCACAGATCGCGCGCGCTGAAGAAGGCCTGCGCAGCGTGCCCCAACGACGAGAACACCAACGCCAACGACAAGCCCCACAGCGTGGTGACCGTGGCGGTGCGGACGAGTTCGACGGCGTCGTTGTGGACCGCGAACCAGCCCGCAAACAGACCGACGACGAGCACCAGCAGCGCGACGCCGAGGGCGAGCAACAGCACGCCCCAGGTGCGCGCCTGGTCGCGGTTGGCTTCGTCGGCGAGGCGACGGCGCATCAGCAGGCTGCGTACACGCTGCCCGGCGATGACCGCTCGAAGCCCCGACGACGTCGATGTGCTCACTTCGCGGGCGTACCGTCTTTGCCGACGAAGACCACTTCGCCGAGGTTTTTGCCCGCCAGGCCCGCTTCGATCGCCGCTTTGTCACCGACGAGGACGACGACGAAGTCTTCCTTCACGATCGCGCGCTGGGCGACGGCTTTGACCTGATCGGCCGTGACCGCGGCGACCGCCGTGTTGAGCGTGGCGTAGTGGTCGACGGGAAGGCCAAGGCCAAACAACGACGTCGCCGCCTGGGCCTGCAGCTCGGGCAACGCGAACAGCGCGGGCAAGGTGCGGGTGTAGCTGTCGCGACCGAGGGCGAGTTCCTCGTCGGTGATGCCGCCCGTCTTCATCGTGTCGAGCTGGGCGAAGATCTCCGCGAGGGCCTCGCCGGTTTTGTCGGACTGCACGTCGGCGCCGAGGTGAAACGGGCCGGCGCCAACGCGCGCGTCGACGTTGGAGTAGGCACCGTAGGTCCACTGCTTTTCTTCGCGCAGCTTGAGGTTCAGACGCGACGAGAACATGCCGCCAAGCACCTGGTTCATCACGATGGCCGCAGGCTGCTCAGCGTCGGTCGCCGACATCAACGGACGCGCCAAACGGATGATGGTTTGCGGGGCGCCGGGGAAGTCGACGACGAGGATCTTCGTGGCCGCCTTGGGCTTGGGCGTGACGGGGGGCTTCGACTTTGACGCGCCACCGCGCCACTTGCCGAGCTGCTTTTCGGCGAGTGCTTTGGCGTCGTCGAGGGTGAGGTCGCCCACGAGCACGAGGGCTGCGTTCTTTGGGCCGGCGTGATCGGACCAGAAGCGCTTGACCGAGGCGAGCTTGACCTTGTCGAGGCTGGTGGCCGTGCCGTCGACGGGATGGCCGTAGGCGTGGTCGGCGCCGTAGACCTCGGCGACGAGCGCCTGCCACGCGATGGTCTCGGGCGATCCCTCTTTCTCAGCCAACGCGCCCTGATGCTGACGCTTCAGACGATCGAACTCGGGCTGACCAAACGTGGGCCTGCTGGCGACGAGGGCAAGCAGTTCGAGGGCGGGCTCGAGGCGCGTTTTCAACACCCGCACACCGACCACACCGGCTTCGCGACCGGCCGAAGTCTGGATGCTCGCACCGAGGTCGGCGAAGGCGTTCGCCAA
>JBIKRQ010000343.1:0-6736 GCA_044349155.1 Myxococcota bacterium | reverse complement strand
GCGCCGTTGTCGGTGAGGACGGCAAGGCCCAGCTCGAGCTCGTTGACGACGGGAATCCCCGCGGCCAGCGCTGCCTGCAACGCGACATGTGCGCGCGGCACGCCGGGCGAGAGCACGACGAGGTCGAAGCCCACGAGGGCATCGGCACGCATGCCACCAGCGCGCAGCTCGACGGTGCTCGTGTCGAGCCCGTGCTTGGTCAGGCCCGCGGTGACGACGTCGAGGGCGCCATCGTCGCAGACCACAACGGAGGCACCTTCGCGCACGAGCAGGCCCGCTGCAGCAGCGCCCGTGCGGCCACCACCAACGACGGCGCAGCGACGACCGCGACGGTTCTTCAGGAATTCGGGGCAGGCAGGCCAGGCAGTCACGACGTCACCGCAGCTTGAGGGAGGCAAGGGCCACGAGGGCCAACATGACGCTGACGATCCAGAAACGGATCACCACGCGCGGCTCGGGCCAGCCGCTTTTCTCGAAGTGGTGGTGCACGGGCGCCATGCGGAACACGCGACGACCTTCACCGAACTTCTTTTTCGTATACTTGAAGTACGTCGATTGAATCATCACCGAGAGGGTCTCGGCGAGAAACACCCCGTGCAGCAGGGCCGACAGCAGCTCGTTCTTGGTGAAGATCGCGAGCATGCCCAGCGCACCGCCCAATGCGAGCGCCCCGACGTCACCCATGAACACCAGGGCGGGGTAGGCGTTGTACCAGAGAAAGCCGATGCCGCCGCCGATGACCGCCGCGCAGAAGATGCACAGCTCGACCGCACCCTTGACCTCGACGATATGGAGATACGACGCGATGTTGAAATCACCAAGTGTACTGCCCGCCGCGTAGGCGAGCACCAGGAACACGAAGCTCGCAACGATGGTGGGGCCGATCGCCAGGCCGTCGAGGCCGTCGGTGAGGTTCACCGCGTTCGACGTGCCCACGACGAGCAACGTGAGCGCGAGCGGCAGGTACACAAACGGCGGGATGGTGGGCAGAAAGACCCGTGTGCTCACAAACGGCAGGCTGATCGAGGTGTCGAACGGAATCGACGTCGAGCCCGTCGCCCAGATGCCGAGTGCGACCGCGCCGATCGTGAACTGCCAGAACAACTTCCAGCGACCAGCGAGGCCCGCAGGGTCCTTGTATTTGATCTTCTTGTAGTCGTCGTAGAAGCCAACGCAGCCGTAGCCCATGGTGACGAGCAGCAGCAGCCACACGGCACCATTGCGCACGTCGGCCCACACCACCGTCGAAACGAACACCGCCGCGAGCAACAGCACGCCGCCCATCGTGGGGGTGCCCTGCTTCTTGAGGTGCGCCTCGGGGCCGTCTTTGCGGACCTCTTGACCGTATTTGAAAATCTGCAGCCGACGAATAAATGGAGGATACAAAAAGAGCGTCAAGATCAGCGACGTGAGCGCGGCCATGACGATACGGAACGACGGGTAGCGCAGCACGTTCAAGAACGACGCTTCGGTGACCCAGGGGTACAAAAAAGTATAGAGCATCAGTGGGCGACTTTCTGACCAGGGTCCGATGATGGTGCTGGCAACAACGCGGCCGTCACGCGTTCCATGCGAGCACCTCGGGATCCCTTCACGAGCACGACGTGTTCTGCGTCAACAGCAGCGGCAACGAGCGGCGCCAACGCGGCGCTGTCGGCGGCGGTGACGACGTGGACAAGACCCGCACCGCGCGCGCCTTCGGCGTAGGCCTCGGCGAAGCGACCGCACGCAAACAGCGCGACGATGCCCGACTGTGCCGCCGCAGCACCGATGTGGCGGTGGGCAGCAAGGGCCTGCTCGCCGAGCTCGAGCATCTCGCCGAGGACGGCGATCGTGGCTCGCCCATGGGCAATGCCGCGCAGCGTTTCGAGGCCCGCTTCCATCGAGTCGGGGTTGGCGTTGTAGCTGTCGTCGAGCACGAGCAGCCCATCGCGGCGACGACGACGCTCGAGGCGACCGTGGGCGTGGTGCACGTGCGCCAGCCCATGAGCCGCCACCGTGAACGACACACCGGCAGCGACGGCGACTGCGACCGCGAGTGCTGCATTCTGCGCGTTGTGCCGACCATCTAGAGGCAGCGTGACGTCGACACTCTCGCCTTTGTGCTCGAGCAGCAGGCGCTGGCCGCCGCTTTCGAGATCGACCACGTCGGCGAGGCGCACGTCGGCAAATGGGGCGGTGCCGGCGAACAACGGCGCGCACTTCGCCTTCGCCGCCGCTTCGCGCACGCAGCGGGCGTCGTCGGCATTCACGATCACCACGCCGTCTGCGGGCAGGGCTTCAAACAGCTCGGCCTTCGCGCGCGCCACGCCCTCGACACCGCCGACGTTGCCCGCGTGGGCCGTGCCCATGTTCGTGACGACGCCGATCGTGGGGCGGCCGATGTCGGCGAGGGTGGCGATTTCACCGAGGTGGTTCATGCCCATCTCGAGCACGGCGAAGCGGTGGTGCGGCTGCGCGTTGAGAGCGGTGAGCGGCAGGCCGATGTGGTTGTTGAGGTTGCCCTCGGTGGCCAACACCGCGTCGTGCCCCACGGCCGCGCGCAACGACGCCGCGACGAGCTCCTTGGTCGTTGTCTTGCCGTTGCTGCCGGTGAGACCAATGCGCAACGCGGGCAGCTGCTGCAGCCACGAACGCGCCAGCGCTTGCAGGGCGGTGAGCGTGTCGGGCACGACGAGCAACGGCAGGTCGGTGCGCGCAGCGATCGTCGACGACGCATCGACGAGGGCCGCCGCAGCACCTGCTGCGAGGGCCGCTTCGACAAAGCCGTGTCCGTCGAAGCTCTCGCCGCGCAGGGCGACGAAAATGCTGTCGCGCACGACGTGGCGTGAGTCGGTGCACACGCCGGCAAACACCGCGGGGACAGAGTCGCGGAATGCGCCGAGCACGTCTTCGACGAAGGCACGCGGCAGAAACGCGGGGCGCTCTTTGCCGGCGAGTGCTGCGGCCGCTTCGTCGACGTCGTCGAACGGCTGCACCAGCGCACCGATGCGCTGCTCGCGCTCGTGGCCCTTGCCGGCGATCACCACGACGTCGCCTTCGCCGGCCGCGCGGATGGCGGCGCAGATCGCCAGGCGGCGATTGGGCTCGACACGCCAGGTGCCGGCCTCGAGCCCGTCGACAGCAGGAGCGGGAATGCGGCTTGCGGTCATGCCAGCAACGATGGCGTCGATGATGTCGGCACTCTGTTCGCTGCGCGGGTTGTCGTCGGTGATCACAACCACGTCGGCGACGTCGTTGGCCACGCGGCCCATGATCGGGCGCTTGCCCGGATCGCGATCGCCGCCGCAGCCAAACACCACAAACAAACGACCGTCGGTAAAGCCACGTGCGGTGAGCAACGCGCGTTCGAGGGCATCGGGCGTGTGGGCGTAGTCGACGACGACAAGTGGGCCGCTCGCCGGACCCGGCACACGCTGCATGCGGCCACGCGGCGGTTGGGCCACGGCGAGGCCCGCGACCACCTCGTCGATCGAGAAGCCCAGCGCCAACGCCAGCCCGCAGGCGACGACAGCGTTCTCGACGTTGAACTGGCCGAGCAACAGCGGTGCATGGGCCGAGCGACGCTCGCTCTCGCCGTCGATTGGCGAGAAGATCAGGTCGAACCGCAGGCCCCTGGCGTCGGCGCGCACGTTGTCGGCGCGTACGGTTGCGGCTTCGCCAACGCCCCACGTCCACGCGTGTGGAACGAGTGCCCGCAGCCGCGCGTGGTAGCCGCCGTCGTCGTCACCGGCGGGCACGATCGCGATGCCGCCGTCGAGCAGCGTGGTGAACAGGCGCGCCTTGGCCTCGAAGTAGGCGTCGAAGGTGCCGTGGAAATCGAGGTGATCGCGCGACAGGTTCGTGAACGCTGCGGCTGCAAAGCGCACACCGTCGGCGCGCCGCGTGCTCACGGCGTGCGACGACACCTCCATGCCCACCACGTCGACGCCATCGCGCTGCAACTGCTGCAACGACGACGACAACTGCTCGGCTTCGGGTGTCGTAAACCCCGTGTTCTTCGGTGCGAGTGCTGGCCCAATGCCCAGCGTGCCCACGACGGCACTGCGGCGCCCAGCGTGCTCGGCAATCTGCGCCAACAACGTCGTCACGGTGGTCTTGCCATTGGTGCCGGTCACGCCACACACGCGCAACGTCGACGACGGCCAGCCCGCCAGCAGTTCGCCAAGCTGTGCGCCCACGCGGCGCGGATCGTCGACGACGATCACGGGGACCGACAGCGGCAATGGGCGCGCCGCAATCACCGCGACCGCTCCCGACGCGACCGCATTCGCGGCGAAGTCGTGGCCATCGCGCGACGTGGGTGTGGCCCCCGCAGCGGCGACAAACACCATGCCGTGGGTGGCGCGGCGCGAGTCGACGGTGGCGCCCACGACGTCGATGTCGGTGGCCAGGCCGGTGGTGTCGACATCGATCGACGACAGCAGCGCGCGCAGGTTCATCGCTTCGTCTCCGTCTTCGTCTTCGCGGGCGTGGGCACCACAGCACCAAGGGCCGATGGATCATCGAGGGTCAAGCGCACCGGTCCGTCGAGGGGCATGCCCGGCCCGGGCTCTTGCGCGACCACACGACCATGGCCGGTGACGACGACCTCAGCGCCCAGTGGTGCCACCGCGCGCAACGCCACGCGTGCTGACAAGCCACGCACATCGGGCATGACCACCGTGCCTTCGGGGACAGGAGGCGTGGGCTCGGCGAGCTCCACCATCGATGGTGCTTCCGTCTTTTGCTTCTTCACCTCGGCGTTTCTGGCGTCGAGGTTTGCCACGCCGGCAGCACCGTCGATCACCAACGCGCGTTCGACGATCGCGCGCCATGCCGGGCCGGCGGTCTGGCCACCAAACACGACGCCGTGGGGTTCGTCGACGACGACGACAGCGACGATCTGCGGGTTGTCTGCGGGTGCGACACCCAGAAACGAGCTGAGGTGCAGCTCCTTGCTGTAGCGGCCGGTGACAGGGTCGACTTTCTCGGCGGTACCGGTTTTACCGGCAACGCGCACACCGGGGATCGCCGCGAGCGCACCGGTGCCGCCGACCTCGACGACCGACTCCATGATCGACAACATCTCGGTGGCCGCCTTGCTGCTCATCACGCGATCGCCCGCATCGACGACGTGCTCTTCGACGGTGGTACCCGTGGCACTGCGCACTTTCTCGACAAGGTAGGGGCGCTTGCGCACACCGTCGTTGGCCACTGCTTGCAGCAGGCTGGCCATCTGTATCGACGTCACCATCACGCCGTGACCAAACGACACCGTCGCCAACCGCGTTTCACCCCAGCGTTCCTGGCGCGGCAAGCGACCAGCACTCTCGTCGAGCAAACCGGTGCCGGGGCGCTGACCAAAGCCGAAGCGCTGCAGGTGAGCCTTGAAACGATCTTCGCCGAGGCGCTGCGCGATCTTGAGCGTGCCGATGTTCGACGACTCCTTGAACACCTCGCGCGCGGTGACCACGCCCAGCTTGTGCGTGTCGTGGATCGTGTGACGGCCCAGGCTGAAGCGACCGTTCTCGCAGTCGATCAGGTCGTTCTGCGTGATCACCCCCTCGTCGAGGGCGGCGGCAAACGTCGCGATTTTGAAGATCGAACCAGGCTCGATGGCGTCGGCCAACCCGTGGTTGCGACGGTCGCCTTCGCCGGTGTTCGGGTTGTACGCCGGCGACTGCGCAATCGCGCGGATGGCACCTGTCTTCGCGTCGAGCACCACGGCCCACGCCGCCTTCGCCTTGAACGTGTTGCGCGTCGTCTCGAGGATTTCTTCGGCCGCCTGCTGCAGCGGCAAGTCGAGCGTGAGCACGATGTCGTCGCCAGCCAGCGTGGCGAGGTCGAACACCTCGTCGGTCCCGTCGAGCAGCGCGATGCGATCGCCCTTGTTGTCGGCCAACGCATCAAGTCGCGTGGAGCGGCCCAGCAGCTGCTCATCGAACGCCTGCTCAATGCCACCACGGCCGTTGCCGTCGACGTCAACGCCACCAAGAATCTGTGCCGCGAGCTGCTTGTTCGGCCAGGTGCGGCGCCACTCTTTGCGTAGGCCGATGCCCGGCAAGTCGAGCGCGCGCACCTTGTCGGCGACATCGGGGGCCACGCGGCGCTCGAGCCACACGAAGGCGCGGTCGTTGCCGATCTTTTTCACCACATCGGCGACGGGCACACCCATGGCGGTGGCCACGCGTTCGGCGGTGACGTCGACGTCGACGACGCGGCGCGGCTCCGCAAACACCGACCACGCGGGCAGGCTGACTGCAAGGTGCCGACCCTCGGTGTCGAACACGCCGCCGCGAGGTGCTGTGACCGCGACCTTGCGCAGGTACTGCTCCTCGGCGAGCCCACGGAGATCGTCGCCGAGTACCAGCTGCAGGCGCGCGCTCTTCCACGTCACACCGGCAAAGCCGACGCAGATGGCGGCGACGACAACCCACACGCGCCAGCGCGCCGCAGGCACCGGACGACGAGGCGTACGGGCTTCGCCACGAGGAGCAGCAGGCCGGAAGTCAGCGCGCAGCGGAGACTGGAAGCGGTTCATGGAACACCGCCTGCCGAAGCCTTCGGCGAGGTGACGGGCGAGGTGAGTGACGACGTGGTGGCTGCCATCGAAGCGTCAGCAGGAACAAGACCAAGCGTGGTGCGAGCGACCTGCGCCAGACGCGACGGACGCGCGAGTGCGGAGCGTTCGACGTCGAGGGCCGCCCGCTGCTGATCGAGCACCACGAGCCGCGAACGCAGGTCGTGGATGCGG